>JAQCBR010000128.1 GCA_027621295.1 Planctomycetota bacterium | reverse complement strand
ATCAGAAACAACGTTACGAAACGGCGGGGCGGAGCTCATCCCGACCGGCCCACGCGCGGCCAGACAGCCTCACGGCGCTCTCGCGGCCTCCGATCAGAACGCGTCGCGGTTCTTGTCCCACCACTGACGCCAGCGACGCTGCGCGGCAGAGCGCTGGTCAGCCGATCCACCCGGATCGAAGGCGATCGTCTGCCCGGTCAGGCGCTGGAGCCCCAGGTAGGCGGTGTGCCGGACGACCTCCTCAGGGTCCGCGAGCGCCGTGAGCAGCGCTTCGACACTTCCCGCCGAGCGGTGCTCGGACAGCCCCTCGAGCACGAATCGACGGACGAACAGGTCCGGATCCTTCGCGAGCGGCACCAACATCGGGTAGACGCGTTCGTCCTTGGTCTGCAGAAGCTGGTCGACCGCTTCGAACCGAACCCCGTCGTCGGCGTCCGTCAGCCGGGACGCGTGGTGCGCGATCTCTGGCGGCAGACCGCCCGGCGCCGCATCCGGCGCGCGGGCCGGCCCGGGCGGCTGGCCGAACGCCTCACCGCGATCGCGATCTCCAACCCCCATCGGGCTCGGCGCCGGACGGGCGGACCAGGCTGCGACGTCGCGCGTCAGCGCGCGGACCTCGTCCTGGATCAGAGCCATCCGTGCGCCGTGCTGGACCAGGGCGTCCTCGATGCGCCGGAGCGCCTCCCGTGCGTCGACCCAACGGGGATCGCCCGCGGCCACCGAGACCCCGAGCTCCTTGACGTCCGCGCGAAGGATCTCCCGCGCGTCCGCGATCGCCTCTCCCAGCGGCTGGAGATCGCCGCTCTGGACCGCGGCCGCAACGCGGCGATCGATCTCACCGAGGAGGTCGGTCTGTTTCTGTGCCGACCAGGACATGGAGGACAGATCTTCGGAGAGTCCGCGGTCGACTTCGCCCAGGCGGGCATCCAGCGCAAGAGCCGCTCCCGCGATCGACGCGAGGACCACGAGCGTCCAGCCCCAGATCGCCGTGGGCCGCGGCGCGGAGGGCGTGCCCTGCGTCGCCGCGTCCGGGGTGGCGAGCGGGACGATCCGCCCCTCGACGCGGACCGCACAGCCGCGTTCCAGCGCCGACTCCGGGATCGACTGGTTGC
Source organism: Planctomycetota bacterium (assembly GCA_027621295.1). Taxonomy (GTDB): domain Bacteria; phylum Planctomycetota; class UBA1135; order UBA1135; family UBA2386; genus JAQCBR01. The sequence continues at coordinate 10,816 of JAQCBR010000128.1, read as the reverse complement.
AGACGTTGCAGAAGTGGACTTCCGGTTCGTTCGACATGGCGATGGATCGGGGGCTGCGAGACCAGGCTACAGGGCCATGTATACCGGCGGCGGTGACGGGCAACCGTACGGCGAGCCCGTAACGGCCAAGGGGTCGCGACGCACGCAGCGTCCCGACCCCCCAGGGAAGGCGCGGCCGCAGTCGGCCGCAACCGCATCAGGCCTTCATCGCGTCGAGCTGGTCGAGCTTCTCCCAGGGGAAGTCTTCACGACCGAAGTGACCGTAGGCCGCCGTGCGGCGGTAGATCGGACGGCGCAGCTCGAAGTGGCTCGAGATCTTCGCCGGACGCAGGAAGGAACCGAAGTGCGCGGCCACGCACTCGGCGAGCGCCATGTCGTCCGCGAAGACGTCGCGGTTGACCGTGCCGAACGAGTCCACGCGGACGCTCACCGGTTCGGCGATGCCGATCGCGTAGGCGACCTGGACCTCACAGCGCTCGGCCCAGCCCTTCGCGACCACGTGCTTGGCGACCCAACGGGACGCATACGCCGCGGAACGGTCGACCTTGCTCGGGTCCTTGCCCGAGAACGCGCCGCCGCCGTGGCGCCCCATTCCGCCGTAGGTGTCGACGATGATCTTGCGGCCGGTGAGCCCCGCGTCGGCCTTCGGGCCACCCTCGACGAAGCGACCCGTCGGGTTGAGGAACCAGCGGGTCTCCGCGGTCAGCATGTCGGCCGGCAGCGTCTCCTCGACCACCGCACGCAGCGCCGCGTGCAGGTCGGCGTCGGAGACGTCCGGACCGTGCTGGTGCGAGATCACGACGGTGTGCACACGCTTCGGGTTGTGTGCTTCGTCGTATTCGACGGTCAGCTGGCTCTTCGAGTCCGGGCGCAGGAACGGGAACCGCCCGCTCTTCCGGGCCTTCGCCATCGCCTCGAGGATGCGGTGCGAGTAGTGGATCGGGAACGGCATCAGCGCCTCGGTCTCCCGACACGCGTAGCCGAACATCATCCCCTGGTCACCCGCGCCCTGCTCCTTGCTCTGCGAGGTCGTCTCGTCGACGCCGAGCGCGATGTCCGGGGACTGCGTGCCGATCGCGGTCAGCACCGCGCAGGAGTTCGCGTCGAACCCGATCGCCGGATCGTTGTAGCCGATGTCCTGGATGACCTCCCGGACGACCTCCTGGTAGTTCACCGCGGCCTTGGTCGTGATCTCACCGGTCACCACGACGAGCCCGCGCGAGGTCAGCGTCTCGCAGGCGACGCGCGAACCGGGGTCCTGGGCGAGGATCGCGTCGAGGACGGCATCGGAGATCTGGTCACACACCTTGTCGGGGTGGCCTTCGCTGACGGACTCGCTCGTGAAGAGGACGGGCTGCTTGCTCATCTTGGGCTGGGTCTCGGGGACGTGCGGATGGGTTCCCGGCGCGGGAATCGAGCGCGGGAGTCTAGCCCGGTCCCGACCGCTCCCGCCACCCCCAAGATCAATTGGTCCGGATACATGGATTCGATCCGGGACACACCGCCACCCGAGGGACACGGGAATCGGGGTCCACGCCCGCACAGGCCCCCCCCCACCTCGCCGCGCAGCAGGTGGCCTCCGGCGCCGCAGGAAGCAGCGATGCAACCGCAGCTCCACGCCGAGGCCTCGAGACAGCCCCGATTCCGTCAGCACGCCGCGGGGGGCAGACCCTCTTCGATCCAGGGCGCGATCAGGTCCCGCGTGCGCGCGGTCGCCCCCTGGTTCGCACGGATCATCGACACCGCCCGCTCGCCGAGGCCTCGGCAGCGCTCCGGGTCGGTGAGGAGCGCCGCGAACGCGTCTTCCAGCCCGCTGCGGTCCTCGACCACGACCGCGGCATCCGCTCCGAGCAGCAGTTCGACGTCGGCGCGGAAGTTGTCGGTGTGCGGGCCGAAGACGACAGCCCGCCCGAGCGCCGCCGGCTCGAGCATGTTCTGGCCGCCGTGCGGGACCAGGCTTCCGCCGACGAAGACCAGGTCCGCGGCGCCGTAGAACGCCTCGAGATGCCCGATGGCATCGACCAGGACGACCCCACCGTCGGGCAGCTGCGGACGGTCGTCGCCGATCTCGCTCCAGACGGTGAGCGCGACACCTCGACTCCGAACCTGTTCGGCCACCGCCGCTGCGCGATCCGGGTGGCGCGGCACGAGCACGAGACGCAGCGGTTCTTCCAGGCGGCGTGAGACGGCGCGCACTGCATCCACGAGCCACTCGTCCTCCCGGGCGTGCGTCGATCCTGCGACCACGACCCGGTGCCCGTCCGCGGCGAGCCAGCGGCGGAGCGGCGCCGCGGACGGAGGCGGATCGAGCAGGGACACGCCGTCGTACTTCATGTTCCCGGTGATCGCGATGCGATCCTCGGGCACGCCGAGCGCGCACAGCCGGTCCCGGTAGGCGTCGTTCTGCACGCAGAACAGCGCGATCCAGTCGAACTGGGGCAGCAGACCCCGGACGAGCCGGTAGTTCCGGAAGCTCCGCTCGGAGATCCGCCCGTTGACCACGACGACGGGGACGCCCCGCCGCGACGCAGCCTGCAGGAAGTTCGGCCAGACCTCGAGCTCCATCAGCACGACGGCGATCGGCCGGATCCGATCGAGCGCCCAGCCCGGGAACAGTCCGAAGTCGATCGGGTAGCGGACGACCCGGCGCGGTGCGTACAGCTGCCGCGCGAGCGCGAGCCCGGTCGGTGTCGTCGCCGAGACGACGACCTCCACGCCCGGGAATCGCTCCTCGAGCGCGGCGATCAGCCGACCGAGCCCTTTGACCTCGCCGACGGAGACGCCGTGGACCCAGAGGGCCGGGCGGTCGCCCGAACTCCGCGGGACCAGGCCACACCGCTCACGGAAGGAACCGCGGTAACGACGGCTCGAGGCGAGACGCCACAGCGCGATGGGCGCACAGACGACGACCACGCACAGGAAGAGCGCGTGGTAGAGCAGGAGCGGCAGGAACCGCCCCCAGATAGCTCGGCTCGCTTGGGGAGGCAGCGGGGACAAGTGCGTCGCCGGTCAGGAGCCGTGGCACTTCTTGTACTTCTTGCCCGACCCACACGGACACGGGTCGTTCCGCCCGACGCGACCGGCTGCGGCCTCGGCACGGATGCGCTCGGCCTCCTGGCGCTTGGCGTTCTCCTCCGCCTGCTTGCGCGCGGCCTCCTGCTGCTCGCGCTGGACGTCCTGCTGGGTCCGCACGCGGACCTGCCCACCCTTGCGGACGGCCTCGAGGACCTCCGGGGGCGCCTGTCCCGCAGCGATCATCGCTTCGACCATCGCCTGAGCGGTCACCGGATCCGGCGGCAGCTGGGGCATCCGCGGCTGCGGCTTCGGCGGCGGGGGCGGCGCCTGCACCGCCTCACGCCGCAGCTCGACCCGGAACAGCAGGCTCGTCACCTGGTCCGCGACGGCGGCCTTCAGCAGCTTGAACTTCTCCCACCCCTCTTTCTTGAACTCGTTCTTCGGGTCGATCTGCGCGAAGCTGCGCAGCGAGATCCCGGCCTTCAGGACCTCCATCGCGTGGAGGTGGTCCTTCCACTTCTGGTCGATGGTGTCGAGGATCAGGAACTGGAGCACGCGGGCCCAGTCCTCCTCGCCGTACTGCTCGCGCCGCTTCGCCTGCGCCGCCTGGAAACGCTCGCAGATCCAGTCGAGCAGGCCTTCGCGACCGACCGACTCCAGACCCTCCAGGTCCAGAGCTTCGCCGGCCTTGTGCTGGAGCCATCCGCGGATCTCGACGTAGTCGACCGGCTCGTCCTTGTCTCCCGCATGGGCCGCGAGAATGGGCTCGAGGACCTCCTCGAACATGCCGAGGATCCGCCCCTCGAGATCGTCCAACTCGAGCGCGGCCTGCCGCTGCTCGTAGACGAACTTGCGCTGCTTGTCGGCGACCTCGTCGTACTCGATGAGGTTCTTCCGGATGTCGAAGTTGCGGGCCTCGACCTTCTTCTGCGCGCGCTCGATGCCGCGCGTGACCATGCCGCTCTCGATCCGCTCGCCCTCCTTGAGGCCGAGCTTCTCCATCATCGTCTTCACCCAGTCGCGGGCGAAGATGCGCATCAGGTCGTCGTCGAAGCTCAGATAGAACTTCGATTCACCCGGGTCACCCTGACGGCCGCAGCGGCCGCGCAGCTGGTTGTCGATGCGCCGCGCTTCGTGGCGTTCGGTGCCGATGACGAGGAGGCCGCCGATGTCCTTGATCTCCTGCTGCTCACGGCTGCAGGCCTCGCGGAGTTCGGCCAGCCTCGCCTGGGCCGCGTCGTAGCCGGGCTCGATGCCCTTGGACGCGCACTCCATCTCGAGGAGCCGCTCCGCGTTGCCGCCGAGCACGATGTCGGTGCCTCGACCGGCCATGTTGGTCGCGACCGTGACGGCACCCTTGCGGCCCGCCTGCGCGACGATCTCGGCCTCGAAGGCGTGCCGCTTCGCGTTCAGCACGCTGTGCTGGATGCCCTTGGCCTCGAGCAGCGACGACAGCCGCTCCGACTTCTCGATCGACGTGGTGCCGACCAGGATCGGGCGCCCGAGCGCGTGCTGCTCGGCGATCTCCTCGATGATCGCCCCGTACTTGTCGTTCTCGCCCAGGTAGACGAGGTCGTCCACGTCCTGCCGGACCATCGGCCGGTTGGTCGGGATCGACACGACGTCGAGGCCGTAGATCTTCGCGAACTCGGACGCCTCGGTCAGCGCCGTCCCGGTCATGCCGGCGAGCTTCTCGAACATCCGGAAGTAGTTCTGCAGCGTGATGGTCGCGAGGGTCTGCGACTCCTCCTGCGGCGTCATCCCTTCCTTCGCCTCGACCGCCTGGTGCAGGCCGTCACTCCAGCGCCGGCCGACCATCAGTCGGCCGGTGAACTCGTCGACGATGATGACCTCGACCTGGCCGCTGCGCTCGTTCTTCGCGACCACGTAGTTCTTGTCGCGCTTGTAGATATGGTGCGCGCGGAGCGACTGCTCGAGGTGGTGCGGCCAGTCCATGTTGGCCGGATCCGCGTAGAAGCTGCCGACGCCGGCGAGCTCTTCGGCGCGCTCGATGCCCTCCTCGGTGAGAAGGCACTGCTGCTCCTTCTCCTTGACCTCGAAGTGCTCGCCCTCCTTCAGCTGCCGGGCGATCCGGTCCGCCATCAGGTACTTCTCGGCCTTGCCTTCCGGCGGCCCCGAGATGATCAGCGGCGTCCTCGCCTCGTCGATCAGGATCGAGTCGACCTCGTCGATGATCGCGAAGTTCAGGTTCTTCTGCACCTGCTCCGCCGTCGACCACTTCATGTTGTCGCGGAGGTAGTCGAAGCCGAACTCGTTGTTCGTCCCGTAGAGGATGTCGCAGCCGTACATCGGCTTGCGCTCCTGCGGCGGCATGTTCGACTGGATCGTGCCGACCGTCAGGCCGAGATACTCGAACACCGGCGCCATCCAGTCCCGGTCGCGCTTGGCGAGGTAGTCGTTGACGGTGACGACGTAGACCCCGCGACCCGACAGCGCGTTGAGCGCAGCCGGAAGGGTGGCGACGAGCGTCTTGCCCTCACCGGTCGCCATCTCCGAGATCTTGCCGTCGTGCAGGACCATGCCGCCGATCAGCTGCGAGTCGAAGTGACGCAGACCGAGCGTCCGCTGCGCGGCGACACGCGTCAGCGCGAACACGTCGACGAGCGCGTCGTCGAGTGTCGCTTCACCGGCAGTGATCCTCGACCGCCAGCTGGCGACCTCGGCCCGGATCTGCTCGGCGTCGAGGGCCTGGGCCCAGGACTCGCGCGCGCCGATCGCATCGACGCGAGGTTGGTAGGACTGGACGGCCCGCTGGTTGGCGGACCCGAACACCTTCTGCAGGCCCTTGCCGATGCGGCCGGGCAGCGCTCCGAAGTCGAACTTCATGGGGAATCTTGGCTCGAGCGCGCGGTCGCAGTGCGACCGCCGCGCGTCAGTGGTTCATCGACGGTTCGGGCCTCCAGCCTTTCTGGAAGCTCGTGCGACCCCCGAGGGCCGCTCCCAGGCCCCCGCGGGGCCGTGCGCACAGCGCATCGAACGGAACGCCGCCCGGGCCGGCGCGCAGCGAGGGTGCCACGACCTCCGGGGACAGGGTTCCGGACCTGCGCCGCCGGACCCGGCGACCGGGTCCTTCAGCAGCGGCGGGTGGGCGCGCGGGGTGACGGCCACGCGTAGCTGTGGGCGGACCGCGATCGGGGCACGGGCCGGACCGCGGTGACGGCCTCGACCTGGACGGACTCCGGACTGTCGCAGACCTGGCCGACCACCGCCCGGCACTCGATCTCTTCCGCCAGCGAGACGGCCACGGAGTAGGCCCGAGCCGCCACGGACGCGACCTCGCGGACCTCACACGCCTGTCCACCGAGCACCAGGAGGAGCAGGATCGTCACGGCGACCGGGCTCCGATCCGCGGGGCCTTCGGCCCGGCGTCCCACGCTCCCGACTCCGATCAAGGCCGCACCTCCGGTCTCGCACGCGGCCCCGAACGGAGCACGCGTTCGACCATCTCGCACAGCAGCGTCTCACCGAACGGCTTGGCGAGGAACCCGTCCGCACGGCGCATGTCTGCGACCGAGACCTTGCTCGACGTGCACAGGAGGATCGGAATCCCCGCGGTGTCCGGATCGGCGCGCAGCGCCTCGATGACCTCGAGCCCGTCCATTTCCGGGAGTTCGTAGTCGAGGACCATCAGGTCGGGGCGCAGCCGACGGGCCGCATCGACCGCGGCGATGCCGTCGTGGACCTGGTGCACCTCGGAGCCGCGACGTTCGAGCACCCGGGCGACAGCCTCGGCGAGGTGTTCCTCGTCATCGACGACCAGGACCCGACCCGCGAAGGGCCCCGCCGACTCCGACGCGCCCGCGTTCCGCCCGTCGATGCAGAGGTCCCGGATGGTCGCCGCCGTCGGCAGGTCGAGCTCGAGGAAACGCGCCTCGATCTTCCGCTTCATCTCGAGGTTGAAGCGCCGTACCGCCTGCCAGGCGTCGTAGTCCGGGAAGTCGGGTTTGATGTCGAGGTGGTCGTGCGTGTCGACCGCGAAGTAGAACTCGCCGGGCAGGATGTGCTCCTGCATCAGGAGCTTCATGAACGGGTAGTTCCGGTTGCCGAGCCGCATCGTGAAACGGCAGAGCGCGGCACCGGATTCCCCGTCCACCGACTCGCGCTGGAACAACGCGAGCACGTCTTCACCTCTGGTCTTCGGCGCCAGCGCGAGGTCGGGGCGATCGCGCCCCTTGGAGGCCGCCCCGTAGGCCAGCTCGAGGTACGCGTCGATGGCACGGCTGACCATCGCTGCGGTGAGTTCCTCGAGCTTCAACGAAACGGACCTCGGCTTGGCAGCGACCCGGGTGGCGCTCGGACGCGGCGCACTCGGCCCGGGTGCTGGGCGGATACGGGCGCGAGAGTCTAACCCGCGATGGGTCCATCCGTCACCCGCACGCCGGCGAGGATCCGGCATCGCGACCCGGTCTGCGCGTGCCGGGAGAGCGTTCAACGCGCCGCCTCGCCGACCGAGGGCTTCGGCTCGCGCCACAGCAGGATCAGCAGGAAGAGCGCACCGACCGTGATGCACGAATCCGCGACGTTGAACGCGGGATACGCGTAGACCGGGTTCCGCTCCTCCCCCACGTAGAAGTAGAGGAAGTCGCGCACGCCCCGGTCGGGCATGAAGAAGTTGTCGTAGAGGTTCCCGATCGCGCCCGAGAAGATCAGCCCAAGCACGAACTGCTGGAAGCGCTGGGCGCGGGTGGCGCCTGCGACGAACCAGAGCAGCACGCCGAGAGCGATGCAGCGGAGGACGATCAGTCCCCACGTGAAGTCCTGACCGAGCCCCCAGACGGTGCCGGTGTTGCGGAAGCGCACCAGCGAGAAGCCGAGCGGCTCCGGCAGGAAGTCGAAGGGAACGGTCCGGCTGTCGCGACCGACGTATTCGAACGCCGCCCACTTGGACCAGAGATCCAGTGCGATCCACAGCGGAACGGGGATCCAGAACCACGCCTTGCCGCGGAACAGCTGCCGCGGCTCCGCGGCTTCGGGGGCGGGGTCTTCGGAGGTCCCAGTCATCGTCGGATCAGCGAGCCGGGGCGGCCAGGCGGCGCCGCACGACCCGGCACAGCGATCGCCCCCGGAGGAGAGCACCGGCGACCGACTCATCCGGACGCCCGGCACCCAGGGATCAGGCGCTCTCGCGGCGCTCTTCCTCTTCCTTGTGACGCACGCAGTAGCGGGCCTCGGGGAGATACTCGAGGCGCGCCTTGGGGATCCAGACGTCACCCTTCTTCATGCGCCCCTCTTCCGCCTCTTCGAGGCACATCGGACATGCGCCGTAGGCCCACTCGCCCTTGCCGTCGATGCGATCCAGCGCCTCTTCGATGAGCCCGATCGTCTCCTCTTCGTTCTCGATCAGCCCGAGGAGGAACGCCTGGTCGTAGTTGTCGGAGCCGTGATCGCCGAGGTGGTCGACCGATGCGTCCTGCTCCGAGGCCTGCAGCGCCTCTTCCCTCATCGAGCCGACGTCCCCCTTGAGGACGGAGAGTCGGGCCATTAGCAGCTTGCGATACTTGTTCAGCTCGGCCTTCGTGGGCTTTGGCATCGGCGCTTCCGGGATCTTGGAGAGCAAAGCATTTGGGGCTGCCCGGGACGAAATCCGCCCGTGCAGGGAACAACTCACCTCGCTGGAGGTCAGACCGATGCGCCTCGCTCCATCTTCCTGGACACCGCTCAGGGCGGGTCTGCCCGGGATGCGACGGGTTCGCACGACGCGCGTCGTTCCGTTCGAGGGGCGAGGACGATAGGCTCCGGTCCCGGACCGGTCAAGCCGGACGAGCGATGCGGTTCGCCCGACCGGACACCCCGACGGGGCCTCCCCTTCGGCGGGCAGCCGTCCACGAACGGTCGACACCATGGGAAGTTCGGCGCAGCCAAAGCCCGGAGTCCTGCTGGCCGAGTTCCTGGTCTACCTGGGAGCGGAGCTACAGCTGTCCGCCCACACCGTGGCCGCCTACCGACGGGATCTGGAGGCACTCCTCGGCCGCTGCCCGGACCTGCCAGATGCCGCCGGGATCAGGGCCCACCTCCGGGACCTGGGCCAGGACCATGCCCAGGCCTCGGTCGTCCGGGCGATGGCGGCGATCCGTGGTTTCTTCCGGTTCCTGCACGCCGAGGGCCTGATCCAGAGCGACCCGGCGGAGGGCCTTCTGGGCGCGCGCACCGAGCAGAGGCTGCCCAAAGCCCTCGGCCGCGCGAACACCGAGCGGCTCCTGGCCGCGTTCCCCGGCAGCGCGCCTCTCGACGTCCGCAATCGGGCGCTGCTCGAAGTGCTCTACGCGACCGGCTGCCGCGTCAGCGAACTGATCGGACTCGAGCTGGGCAGCATCCTCGACCCCCATGAGTTCCTCCGGGTGATCGGCAAGGGACGGAAAGAGCGGCTCGTGCCGCTTTCCCCACGAGCGCGCGCCACCGTCGACGCCTACCTGAGGGACGTGCGTCCCTCCCTGGCCCAGCGCAGCCGACGCCCGACCGACGCGCTGTTCCTGTCGAAGAACGGACGCCCGCTCGACCGCGCCAGGATCTGGCAGGTGGTCCGCGTCGCGTCGCAGCGCATCGGGCTGTCCGTCGCCTGCTCCCCCCACGCGCTGCGGCACTCGTTCGCGACGCATCTCGTCGAGGGTGGAGCGGACCTGCGTTCGGTCCAGGAGCTGCTCGGGCACGCGTCCCTGTCGACCACCCAGGTCTACACGCACGTCGATCGAGACCGGCTCCGCTCGGTCCACGAGCGGTTCCATCCGCGAGGCTGACCGCAGACGCGGGATGTCAGCCCGGGGAGCCGCCCGGACGGCCGTCCGCCCGCAGCGCTTCGTGGATGCGCGCCGCGACGTCGGGGGGAACGCCGGGCACGCCCCGGATCGCGTCGAGCGACGCCGAACGGAGCTCCCCGAGGGACCCGAAGTGGCGCAGCAGCGCGCGCCGCCGGGTCGGCCCGACGCCGGGCACGGAGTCGAGCACGTTGGTGAACGAGCCCCGCAGCTTCCGGTGGTAGGTGATCGCGAACCGGTGCGCCTCGTCCCGGATCGCCGCGCACAGCAGCATCTCCGCGCTGCCGTCGGCGAGCGGGAACGGTGCCGCGCGGCCGGGCACGAAGATCCGCTCGGCGGTCCGCTCACGCACGTCGCCCTCACCGCGGAGCCGGCTCTTCGCCAGCCCGACGATCGCGAGATCGCCTTCCCCGAGCCCTGCGGCCGCCGACCCTCGGAGCGCTGCGGAGAGCTGCCCCGCACCTCCATCCACGATCAACAGATCGGGCAGAAGATCGTCGACGTCCTCGGTCGCACGGACCAGGCTGCGGCGCACCGCCTCCTCCATCGCGGAGAAGTCGTCCCCGGCGTGCTGCGCCGAGATCCTGATCCGCCGGTAGGCAGCCTTCTCCGGCTGCCCGTCGAGGAACGACACGCGGGAGGCCACCGTGTGCCGCCCCTGGATGGTCGAGATGTCGATGCAGTGGATGCGCTGGGGCGGTTCACCGAGGTCGAGGAGCTGCGCGAGCCTCTCCGCGGCGTCCTCGCGCGCCAGCGCCGAACCTGCCGCCTGCGCGGCGGAGAGCCTGGCGTTCTCCTCCGCCATCTCCAGGTGTCGCAGCCCCGACCCGCGCTGCGGCACGCGAACGCGGACCGCGGTGCCGCGCTTCTCCGACAGCCAGTCCTCGATCAGGCCGACGTCCTCGGGGGACGCTGGGACCAGGACCTCGACCGGCACGAAGCGGTCGCCGGCGTAGTAGCGGGCCAACAGGTCGCCCAGCAGGAGCTCGTCGGGCAGTTCGGTCCTCAGCTCGAAGCGGCGGGCGCTC
>JAQCBR010000127.1 GCA_027621295.1 Planctomycetota bacterium | reverse complement strand
CCCGCCAGGACCGCGTCGTGCCCGCGGCGTCGAGCAGCGGCGAGGACCCGAGCCGGACCGCGGCGCGCCCGCGGCGCTGGCCGCGCCACCAGGCCAGCGGCACGACGACGAGCAGCAGGAGCCACGCCGGCGCGTCGAGCAGATAGCCGCTGCCGATGAGTCCGCTCACGGCGACCCCACCTCCACCGCGGCGACCAGCTCCTCGAACGCCGCACAGAGTTCGGCGCGCCGTGCGCGGTCGAGGTCGGCCCCGGCGAACTTGGCCGCATCGAGATCCGCGAGAGCGCGGACCAGGCATTCACGGCCCGGCAGCTCCGCCAAGGCGGGCAGACGGAGGATCTCCTCGCGGGCCGACACGAGGGCCTGCGGGGTATCGAGACCACGCGCGAGGAACGTCTGCAGCGCCGTGCCGAAGTCCGCGGCGAACCGGTGCGAGTCGCCGTCGCCAAGCCGCGCACGGAGATCCTCGAGCTGCCGCCGGGCCACCGCGGCGGGCGGCTCGACGAACGCGGCACGTCGCGAGGCCGCCTCGCGCAGCCTCTGCCGCACGAACCAGGACGCGCCGAGGACGAGCGCCAGCCCGAGGCCCAGCGAAGGCGCGGCGCGACGGAGCGAGAACGGCCGCGGCAGCGGTCCCGCCGGCAGCTCGAGCGCGCCGTCGTCGCCCTCCGGCAGCACCTCGCGCACGTCGAGCTCGAGGTCGTCCGCGAACGCGACGACCGAGCTCCCGTCCGCCGCGCGCGCGCGGGCGAACGGGGCCTCGACGACGAGCGGACCGGCGTCCACCGCGCGAGCCTCGTAGGTCAGGGACCGGACGACGAAGCCGTCCCGCGCCTCGGTAGTGTCGGCCTTCGCACGCAGCCGCAGCGGCCGGAGCGACGCCGGGTCGATGGCCTCGACGTCTAGCCCCTCCCGGGCACCGACGATCACGCGCACGTCGAACGCCTCCCCGCACGCGACCGATCGCACCGACGATTCGATGCGGAACCAGAGATCGTCCTGAGCGCGAATGTTCGCGCTCGCGGCCAGCGAGAGAACCGCGGCGAAGAACACGGCCCGGCTCACCGCTTCGCCCCCCGCTGCTCCCGCATCCGGAAGAAGTCGAGGATCGGCCGCGCGACCGCGTTGCGGTCGAAGCGCCGCGGGATCGGCGCCTCCATCACGTCGACGCCCGCGCGGCGCAGGCCCTCGCGCGTCTGCTCGCGGAACGCCAGCGCCGCCTCGGCGTAGCGCGCGCGCTGTCCCCGGTCCGACCAGTCGACGAGGCGCGCGACTCCGGTCTCCGGGTCCCGGACCTCGGCGAGCCCGAGGTCGGGCGGCGACACCATCTCGGGCGCGAGCATCTGGACCGCGACCACGTCGTGCCGCGCCCCGCAGAGCGTCATCGCGTGCTGCCAGCCATCGTCGAGGAAGTCCGAGACGACGAAGACGATCGCGCGGCGGCGCAGCGCCCGCGTCGCGAACTCGATCGCCGGGGTCAGCGCGGTGCCCGGCGCGCCCGCCGGCAGCGCGAGGCAGTCCCGCACGATCCGCAGCACGTGGCGGATGCCCTTCCGGGGCGGCGTGAAACGGTCGATCCCGTCCGAGAACGCGACCAGCCCGACGCGGTCGTCGCTCTCGATCGCGGCGAGCGCGAGGCACGCGCAGATCCGCGCGGCCATCTGCCGCGCCGACCAGTGGCCGAACCCACCGGACATCGAAGCCGACAGATCGAGGACGAAGAGCAGCGTGCGCTCCCGCTCCTCGACGAACTCCTTGACGAAGGGCCGCCCGATCCGCGCGGTCACGTTCCAGTCGACGCTGCGCGGGTCGTCGCCTTCCGCATACTCGCGGATCTGCTGGAACTCGATCCCCGAGCCGCGGAATACCGACGCGTAGCCGCCGGCCATGATCCCGGCGACGAGGCGCGTGCTCTGCGCCTCGATGCGCCGCACCTCCTCGAGGAGATCGGCGAGGGGAACTGCGCGGTCCTCGGTCATCGAGGTCAGGGGACCGGAACGGTGTCGAAGATCCTCTGGACGACCTGCTCGGACGTCAGCCCCTCGGCCTCGGCCTCGTAGGTGGTCATCACGCGGTGCCGCAGCACCTCGCGGCCGACCGCCTTGACGTCCATCGGCGTCACGTAGCCGCGTCCGCGCAGGAACGCGTGCCCGCGCGCCGCCTGGATCAGCGCGATCGAGGCACGGGGCGACGCGCCGTAGAGGATCATCGGCGCAAGCTCGGCGAGGCCGGCCGCCGCCGGATCGCGCGTCGCGAACACGAGGTCGAGCACGTAGCCACGGACCAGCTCATCGACGCGGATCTCGTCGAGCAGCTCGCGCGCCGCGAGGATCTGCTCGGGCGTCGCGACCGCGCGGACCTTCGGCCGCTTCGAGTTGCTCGCCATGCGGTCGACGATCAGCCCTTCCTCCTCGCGGGTCGGGTAGCCGACGACGACCTTCAGCATGAAGCGGTCGACCTGGGCCTCGGGCAGCGCGTAGGTGCCTTCCTGCTCGACCGGGTTCTGCGTCGCGAGGACGAGGAACGGATCGGGCAGCGCCCGCGTGTCGCCGGCCAGCGAGACCTGGCGCTCCTGCATCGCCTCGAGCAGCGCCGACTGGACCTTGGCGGGCGCGCGGTTGATCTCGTCCGCGAGCACGAAGTTCGCGAACACCGGGCCCTCGCGCACCGTCCACTCGCCGGTCTTCGGATTGTAGACGTGCGTGCCGAGCAGGTCGGACGGCAGCAGGTCGGGCGTGAACTGGATGCGGCGGAACGTCCCGCCGAGCGCGCCGGCGAGCGACTGGACCGCGAGCGACTTGGCGAGGCCGGGCACGCCCTCGAGCAGCACGTGGCCGTCGGCGAGGAGCCCGATCAGGAGCCCTTCGACCAGGCGCTCCTGCCCGACGATGACCTGCTCGACCTCGCGGACGACGTCCTGCAGGAACTGGCTGGCCTTCTGGATGCGTGCGGCGACAGCGGCGACGTCGGTCAAGGATCGGCTCTTCGGTGCGAGGGAGGGACGCGGAGAGGCTACCCCGTCCCGCCCCCCGACCAAGCCCGGTCCCGCGCGCGGCGCGACGCATCCCGTGTCCGCCGAACCTTGTCGCTACGCCACCGAAACACGGGGCGGCCGCCAGTCGTCCCGACGATGCAAACAGCGGCGCGCGGTGCGCGCTCCACGCCGAGCTCCGTTACTCTCCCCCCACCCGTGACCCACATGAGAGCCATGCGACCGCACACGCCGATCGTCTCGACCATCGCCCTGCTCGCGACCCTGGCCACCGCCCCGGCCCAGGACACGCAGGGAGCTGCTCCACAGCAGGGTTCCCAGCGCGAACGGATGTGGCCGGCACCGACCGCCGAGGACTGGGCGAAGCCGGTCCTGATCGAGTTCGAACGGACCTGGGAGGACGCGGTCGCCGTGTCCCGCGAGACCGGCAAGCCGGTCCTCGTCTGCGTGAACATGGACGGCGAGGTCGCGAGCGAGCACTACGCCGGCATCCGCTACCGCCAGCCCGAGATCGCGAAGCTCTACGAACCCTACGTCTGCGTGATCGCTTCGGTCTACCGCCACAACCACCGCGACCACGACGAGCACGGCCACCGCATCCCGTGCCCGCGCTTCGGCAGCGTCACCTGCGGGGAACACATCGCGATCGAGCCGCTCTTGTTCGAGAAGTACATGGACGGCCAGCGCATCGCGCCGCGCCACATCATGGTCGAGCTCGACGGCTCGGAGACCTACGACGTGTTCTACGCGTTCGACACGCAGTCGGTGTTCGACGCGATCGACGGCGGCATCGCGAACCGGGCGACGAAGCCCGAGCCGATCGTCCGCGGCGACCGCTCGCTGGTCGAGCGCGTCGCGAGCCGCGCGATCGAGGACCGGCGCGCGGTCGAGCAGGCCTACGCCGAGGGTGACCGCGAGCTGAAGGAGGCCCTCCTCGCTGCCGCCGGCGAACACCCGGACGCAGCTCCGGTCGACCTGCTGCGGCTCGCGGTGTTCGGGCTGGACGAGGACCTCGCCGCCCGCGCCCGCGACGCGCTCGCCAAGGTCGACGACGCCGGCGCGGCCGAGCTGATCGCCGAGGCGCTGCGCGTGCCGATGGAGGGCGAACAGCGCGAGGCCCTGCTCGCCCGGCTGTCGGCGCTCGGCGACAAGTCCCCGCAGGCGAAGACGCTGGCGGTCGTCCACCGCGGCCTCGCGACCCGTTCGGACGCGGTCGACGCCGAGACGTGGACCAAGGACATGAACGGCGGCGCGTCCTACCGCGCGCCCGACGCCGGTCAGGTCGCGGACGCGCTCGACCGCGCGGCGACCGCGGCGGCCGGTCAGCCCGCCGACGCCGCTTCGCGGCTAGCGGTCGCCGAAGCCTCGCTCGCGCTGGCGATCGGTCCCGAGGCCTCGGCCGCGGTGTCGAGCGATCCACGCACCGCCGCCAAGTACACCGCGCTGCTGTTCGAGGACGCGCAGCGCGCAGCCCTCGAGGCCAGAGCAATCGGCGGCGAGGAGTGGCGCATCGAGACCTTGCTGGCGCTGATCGCAGCGCAGCGCGGGCAGGCGGAGGAGGCGTTCGCCCACGCCGAGAAGGCCGTCCCCGGCATCCCGCCGGGCACGACCGACTGGAAGGCGATCCGCACGCTCGCGCTCTTCGCCGAGGGGCGCCACCGCCAGATCGTCGCCGCCGCGCGGGCGAAGCAGGACTGGCCCGGCTCGTGGCTGAACGACGCGAGCGCGGCCTACTCGGTGTTGGGCGAGCACCCGCTCGGCACCGACATCCAGTTCGCGTCGCACTACGACCTGCTCGCCCACCTCGGCGCGCGCGGCCGCGCGGGCCGCGTGCTCGACGCCGGGCTCAGGCGCTTCCCCGGGTCGGCGACGCTCCACGACTGCCTGCGCCAGCGCACGCTTCGCGAGCGCGGCCCCGACGGGCTGATCGAGGTCTACGACGCGTGGCTCGCCGAGCCGAACGCGACGCCCCAACTGCGATGGTTCGCCGGCTACGCGGGCATCGTCGCCGCCGAGTTCCACCGGCGCCGCAACCGGAGCGAGGAGGCGGCCGCGGCCTACGCGCGGGCGCTCACACTCTTCGACGAGTTCGCGGAGACCGTGCCGGAAGACCGCGACGGCGCCGACCACTTCGCGGCGCTGATCCTCGGCGCCCGCGCGCGGCTCGCGCTCGAGGCCAGTGACCTCGACGGCTGCCTCGCGTCGCTGCGCGCGTCCTTCGCGCGCCGGCCGATGTCGGCAGCCAGCCTCGACGGCCTCAACCTCTCGGCGATGGACACCGCGCGCATGCTGCGCGGGCGGCTCGTCGCCGAGGAGCGGAGCGGGCTCCTGACCGCGCTCGACGCCGAGACCGAGAAGCTGCGGGCCATCAACCCGAGCCTGTTGGACCTGCCCGCCTACGAACGCGGCGCCGCGGGGCAGGGCCCCGGGCGCCGCAATCGGTGAGCGTCCATGGTCGCCGATTGCGGCGGTCGATCCGCCGCGGCGCCGGACCTCACGCGCGCGAGGTCACTTCGACCAGGTGGTAGCCGAACTGCGTCTGGATCGGACCCTGGACCTCACCGACCGGACCTTCGAAGCAGGCCTTGTCGAACTCGGGGACCATCTGCCCGCGGCCGAACTCGCCGAGGTCGCCGCCGCGGCGGCCGGACGGGCACTGCGAGTGGGATGCGGCCAGCGCCGCGAAGTCGCCGCCATCGGCGATCTTCTGCTTGAGGTCGAGGCAGGCTTCCTCGGTCTGGACGAGGATGTGGCGGGCGCGGGCGTGCATCGGGGTCGGCTCCTTCGGGGAGAGTCGGGTCGGTCGGGAAAGGGAGCAGACGATAGCGGGCTTCGGCCCTGACACCCAACGCGGCGCGCGTTCCAATCGGGGGATGAGCGAGTCGAAGTCTGTTCCTGGCCCCCGGGGGCGCGTGCGGGATGCGCTGTCCGTGCTGCGCGCGACGCCGTCGAACGACGTGAAGGCGGTGCGACAGACGTTCCGGATGCTGGAGGAGGTGCTGGGCGTCGTCGACGAGGCGCTCGGCGAGATGGAGGCGGAGCTCGACTCCGTGACCGGACCCGACCGGAACCTCGCGCGGGAGAACCTCGAGCTGCGGAGGGCGGTGGCGGCTGCCGAGGAGAAGCGTGTCGAGGCGGAGCAGAGACTCGTGTTCGCGCGCGCCGACCTCGACACGGAGCGCGCGGTGCACGCGGAGGAAGGCAGGAAGCTGAAGGAGCTGGAGAAGAAGACTAAGGGCTTCGAGGACCTCCTGATGAGCGACGACGCGGCGTTCGATCGGTACTTCGAGCAGGCGGTCGACAAGGACCTGAAGAAGCGCGGCAACAGGCCGCCGCGCGGGTGAGGAACGAGGCCAGCTCGCGGAACAGGCGGCCGGACACGAGCGAGGCATCGCGCCCTCGTGGAGCTCGACCGTGAGGAGCGTGGTCGCCACAGCAGCCCCGCTCATCCGACTCGAGCCTCTGTTGGTCCGCTGTGGGAAGACTTGCTGGGCTTCGATGTAGGCCTGAACGCCGCCCCCTTTCGGGCTACCCTGCGGTGGTCCCGATGCTCGAGTCCGACCCGATCCTCGTCCTCGGCGCGCCGCGCTCCGGCACGACCTATCTGCAGTCGATCCTCGATCGGCACCCGCGGGTGGAGTTGACGAACGAACTCCGGGTGTTCACGTGGCTGCACGAGGCGACCAAGAGCCTGCCCGCGGAGATCGGAGCGGAGATGGCGAAGCCCAATCCGTTCGTCCAGCAGCTCGAGGAGGAGCTGCCGGGCGTGGTCCGGCGGCACTACGCGGAGCGGGCTCCGGACGCTCGCTGGTGGGGCGACAAGAACCCGCACTACGCCGCCGACCCGGCGGTCCTGGAGACGGTGCTCGACTGCTACCCCAACGCGCAGTTCGTCCACATCGTCCGCGACCCGCGCGCGGTCGTCGCGTCCCTGGCGCGCAAGATCCACGACGATGGACAGCCGTGGATCCCACTCGACGTTGCGCACGTGATGGTCGTCGAGCACCTGCAGAACGCCGTCGCGCTGGAGGAACGGCCAGACGTCCGCTACCAGCGCGTGCGCTACGAGGACCTGGTCCAGGACGACGCGGCCGTCGCCGGCCAGGTCCTCGACGAGCTCGGCATTCCCCGCGCTGATGAAGTGCAGGACTACTGCGAGCGGCAGCAGCAGGAGCGCAGTCCGGTCAGCGGCCCCACCACGGACCTCGGGCGTGCGGACCTGTCCCTCGAAGGGCTGCGGCGGGCTTCGAGGAGAGCGTGGCGCGAGACGGTGCCGGCCGAGCGGCAGCGGGAGAGCCTGATGATGTTCGCACCGTGGCTGATCCGGTTCGGCTACGAGGATCCTGCCTCGCTCGACGCGGAGAACCGCGCGCTCGGCGAGAGCGTCTAGGCGCTACTCGCCGAGGTAGATCCGCCGCAGGTCACGGCGCGCCAGGAGCGCCCGGAACGCGTTGTCGCGCAGGTTGCCCTCACCGTCGATCAGCACCTGCGTCAGGTCCTGCCCCACCCGCGCGGACCGCGTGGTGCGCCAGTCGGACTCCAGGCGAGCCAGCACCGCCCGGCGCTCCGACTCGGGGGCGAGGAAGTCGTAGCCTCCGCCGGACGGACCGACCGACGGCTCGGCGCGCAGCGCAGCCTGGGCGACGAAACGCACCGCGTCGTAGGGATCGCGCAGGAGCTCGGCCGTGAAAGGCAGCATCCACGACGTGCCCGATGCGGCGCGCGCCTCGGCCCGCCCGAACGCGGCGGCAACCAGCGCACGCACGCCCGCATCGCCGCGGAGAGCCCACAGCGCGCCGGCGGCGACCTCGCGCGCGTCTTGGCGCTCGTCGCCAGTCAGGTCGGGTGCCGCGATGCCGTAGCCCTCTTCGAGCTGGGCTGCGGTCCAGGCGAGGGTGCGGTCGAGGTGGCACAGGTTGCACGCGTTGGGGCGCCCGACTTCGAGCGACTCCTGGGCCGAGGGTGATCCGACCGTGTGGCTGCGGATCGCCTTGAGCAGGCCGAACGTCGTGTACGGCATGTGGCAGTCGTAGCAGCTCGTCGTGCCCGCCGGGTGGCGGCTGTGCGCCGCGGCCGCGGCCTCCGAGCCGAGCTCCTCGTGGCACTGCGTGCAGGCCCGGTCCGTCCTCATGCCGGGGCCCAGCTGGTCGTCCGCCCATTCGGCGCGCGGCCGGGGATCGTCCGCCGCCTGGTGCATCTGGTGGCACGAGAGACAGGTCATCCGGTGCTCGCCCTCACCTTCCGCGTAGCACGGTGATGCGAGGAGGCCGTGGTAGTCGCGACCGCTGATCCGCACCTGACCGTCCTTCCAGAAGATCGTGTCGAAGAAGTCCGGCTGCTGCGCGAGCTGGCGCGCGAGTTCGGGGGACTCCGCGTTGCCCGGCGAGACGATGACCCGCGTGTCGGCGAGCACGTCGCCAGCGCGGTAGGTGTGCCCGACCTCGAGCCAATCCGCGCCGAGCTCCTGCCTCGGGACGGTGACGCCGTGGCACTGCCCGCAGACCTCCGCTTCGCGGACCGGATCCATGCGCGCCGGGTTGGCGATCGTCGGGTCGGCTCCCTCGCCGAAGTGCAGGCCGTAGCGCCGCACCGGGTCGCGGTTCGCAGCCACGTGGGCACCGCCCGGTCCATGACACGCCTCGCAGGCGATCCCGAACTCACCGACGTGGGTGTCGACGTGATCGCCGGCGAGGCGAGGCTGTCCCCAGGTCGTGTGGCAGACGATGCAGTTGGCGTTCCAGCGCGCGCTGCCGAGCTGCTGCTGCGTGCCCGGCGGCATCAGGAACGCCGAGTCGACCGGCATCCACCGCGCCTCGTCGATCCGGTAACACAGAGGGAACATCGTCAGCTCCCGCCCTTCTCCCGTCGCGAACCAGTACGACTGGAAATGGTGCGACCCGGTCGTCTGCACGACCTCACGCTCGACCCAGTCCTCCCCAGCCGGTGTCCGGACCGCGATGCCCGCGAAGTACCGGTCGCCGCGGCGAATCAGCCGGTAGCGCTCGCCGCGATGGTCGAAGACCTCCTCGTCGATCTCGGGCACGACCGCCTCGGGCGTCGCCGCCTGGGTCATCGTCCGGTGGTAGCTCGCGCGCCAGGTCGCGTCCTGGTGGGGATGGCAGGCGCGGCAGGTGTCGGACGTCACCACGTCGGGGTCGGGGGAGAGCCCCTCGAGCGGCCGGTCGGGCGGCGGCTCCGCATCCGGGATCGGCGCGCTCACCGCAACGCTCGTCAAGCCGACCGTGACCGCCGCGGCCAGCGCGCCCAGCAGGCCGCGGGCACGGCCCAGCCCTGAGTCGGCGCGCGCGGCCGCCCACAGGGGCCAGAGGCCCACGGCGATCAGGGCTGCCACGGCGAACGGGTCCATCGGGCGTGGGATTCTAGGGTCGAGGGGGTCCCTGCTGGGACTGGCGGATCGACGAGGAGCTCGCTACCCTCCTTCGCCCCTGTGTTGCGAGGCGACGCGTCGATGGCGCGAAACCTCGCCGTGTGAGAGCGATTCGATTCCTTCCGCCCTCGATCGAGGGCCGGCGGCGCGTGTGGGATGCCGACGGACGAGGAGGCCTCGAAGGCGAGCTCCTTCCTCCGTCTGTCCATGAACGAACCCAACGCGCCCGGCGGCATGCCCGCCGAGGTCTCTCCGTCCGTCTCCCCCGACCCGTTCGCCCTCATCCCCGCCCCGCTGCGGACGACGATGGCCAAGCGGGGCTTCACCGCGCTCACCGACGTCCAGAGCGCCGTGCTCACCGCGGACGCGACCACGCACGACCTGCGGATCTCGTCGCGCACCGGCTCCGGCAAGACGGTCGCGATCGGGCTCGCGCTCGGCGAGCGGCTGATCGCCACCGCCGGCCGGCGGGACCTCCCCGGGCCGACCACCCTCGTGATCGCCCCGACCCGCGAGCTCGCCGACCAGGTCGCCCGCGAATTCACGTGGCTGTTCGCCGAAGTCTCAGCCGTGCACGCCGACAGCGTGACCGGCGGAACCAGCGTGCTGCACGAACGGCGGCGTCTCGAACGACGCCCGCGCATCCTGGTCGGAACCCCCGGCCGCCTTCTCGACCACATCCAGAACGGTGCCGTCGATCTCTCGTCCGTGGACCAACTGGTCCTCGACGAGGCCGACCAGATGCTCGATCTGGGCTTCCGCGACGAGCTCGACGCGATCCTCGCAGCGTTGCCCGCGGAGCGGCGGACGCACCTCGTGTCGGCGACGTTCCCGGAGGAAGTGCGCGACTTCGTCGAGCGCATCCAGTCCAACGCCGTCACCGTCGCCGGGACGCCACCCGGTGAAGCGCACGCCGACATCGAGCACATCGCCTGCGTGTGCCACCCGCGCGACCGCTACGACGCGCTGGTCAACCTGCTGCTGATGACCGAGGGCGAGCGGACGCTGATCTTCGTGCGGACGCGCCAGGACACCGCGACGGTTGCCGAACAGCTCGCCGAGGACGGCTTCGCGGCGATGGCGATCAGCGGTGACATGGCCCAGCCGCAGCGCACGCGGACGCTGAACGCGTTCCGCCGCGGCATCGTCACCGCACTGGTCGCCACCGACGTCGCCGCGCGCGGCATCGACGTGCCCGAGATCACCCAGGTCGTGCATCTCGACCTGCCGATGGACAGCGCGACCTACACGCACCGCAGCGGCCGCACCGGCCGCGCGGGCCGCAAGGGTCGCAGCGTGATGCTCGTCCCGCCGGGCGCACGCCGGCGCGCCTTCCGGATTCTCGACGAGGCGCGGATCGACGCTTCGTGGCGCGACGTCCCGGGTCCGGAGCCGATCCAGCGGATGCTCGACGAGCGCGCCGAGGGCCGACTCCAGTGGCTGGTCGGCGAGGAGGGTCCGAAGGCGCCGCTGCGCGACCTCGAGACCGCGCGCCGCCTCCTCGAGGGCCGCGATGCCGAAGAGGTCGTCGCCCGCCTGCTCACCAAGGCCCGACCCCGCCCGGTCTGCGCACCGCGCGAGATCGAGGTGCCGACGCCGCCGCGCCAGCAGGAGCGCGCGCCGCGCCGTGAGATGCCGCGGCGCACCCCCGCGCCACGCGCCGAGGGCTACGTATCCTTCGTCATCAACTGGGGCACCCAGCAGGGCGCCAACCCCAAGCGCATCCTCGCCCACGTGTGCCGCCGCGGCGGCATCACCGGGGACCGGATCGGCTCGATCGACGTGGCCGCGCGGGGCGCGACCTTCGAGGTCGACCGTGCGGTGGTGCGGGCATTCGCGACGCGCGTCCGGACTCCCGACCGCCGCGATCCACACCTCGTGATCCGTCCGGTGGACGACGCGCGCGTCCGGGAAGCCTGACACGCTCTGGACAGGCGGTGACGAAGTCAGCCCGCCTGTCCGTTGCCCGCTCGACGGCCGCTCTTCGGCCGCCCGCGGGCCCGATCAACGACCGGTGATGATCGGACCCAGCACGAGGCGGAACCCGATGCTGTTGTTGTTGAAGTCCGGGTTCAGGTAGTTGCGGCTCGCCGAGCGGCACGACAGCGCGATGCTGACCCAGCTGCCGCCGCGGATGATGCGCACGGGACCGCCGGTCACGAACGGATCGGCGACCGGGTCGGCGCCGTAGGGATCGAAGGTGTCCATGCACCACTCCCAGACGTTGCCGTGCATGTCGAACAGCCCCCACGGGTTGGCGGGGTAGCTGCCGACGTTCGAGGTGCGGCGCACGTACGTTCCGTAGTTCGCGTCGCCCGGCGTCAGGCTCGTGCCGAGGTAGTACTCGGTCGTGGTCCCGGCTCGGCAGGAGTACTCCCACTCGGCCTCGGTCGGCAGCCGGTACTCGTAGCCCGCGGGAACGCGGCCCGCCGCCCGCTCGTCGGCGGTGAGCGCGTCGCAGAACGCGATCGCCTGCTCCCACGTCACCTTCTCGACCGGCTGGTCGAGGCCCACGAAGTCGGATGGGTTGACCCCGGTGCGCGCGAGATACTGCGCCTGGGTCACCTCGTGCCGCGCCATCCAGAACGGCCACGTGATCGTGACCTGGTGGACCGGCCGCTCGAGCA
>JAQCBR010000126.1 GCA_027621295.1 Planctomycetota bacterium | reverse complement strand
GCGGCCCCAGGGCGGCGGCGAGGGCGGTGGATACGGCGAAGCGCCGCGGCGCGACGACGACCGGAGGGGTCGCGGCGGCCCCGGCCGCGGTGGCCGAGGTGGACGCAGCGACAGCACCCCGCGCGTGATCACCGTCGAGAGCGACAAGGTCCAGGAGACGCAGCGCGGCCACAAGGGCGAGCTCCGCTCGCTCGCGGGTCTCAAGGCGCTGCTGCCGAAGGGCAAGGACGGCGGCGACGGCCCGGACCGCCCCGAGTCGGGTTCGTGAGCGCGAACCACGACGAGCACGTCCTGGTCGTCGATCGAGCCGCCTTCTTCGACGGCGCGTGGCCCCAGGGCTTCACCGCCCTCGACCCCGACGCCGCCGCGGAGCTCGCGGCGGCGTTCGAGTCCGCGGCCCGCTTCGAGCCGCGCGCGGTCGCCGAGGAGACTCCGGCCTGGAAGCAGCCGATCCCCTACTGCGTCGTCTGCCGCGGTGACGAGGTGTTCTGCGTCCAGCGTCTGAGCGGGCAGGGCGAGGCCCGGCTACACGGCAAGATCTCGATCGGGATCGGCGGACACGTCGAGCCGGTCGACGAGCAGGGCCCCGGAATTCTGGCCCGCGCGACGCTCCGCGAACTTGCCGAGGAGCTGTCACTGGACCCTGACATCCGCGATTCGCTCGCACCGCGCTGCGTCGGCATCCTCAACGACGACTCGAACGCCGTCGGCGAGGTTCACGTCGGCCTGGTCCATCTGGTCCAAGTCCCCGTGGAAACGCCCGATACGGCGATCCGTGTCCGCGAGACCGAGAAGATGCGCGGCGGCTTCCGGGGGGTTGCCGGGGCTGATCGCCTCTGGCACGATGCCTCGCTTCTGGAATCGTGGTCGGCGCTGCTCCTGGACGCGATCCATCGAGGCGAAGTCTCGTTGGCATCGGTCTTTCCGGGATCAGCACCTGCCTTCAGGCCAACACCCCTCAACTCCATCGGAGACAGGCCAAATGGCGGAGCGGAAGACGCTGAAGCCCTCTCGTGACCGGATCTACGACCTCTTGATGAACGCCCGTCAGGCGGACTGGGTGACCCTCAGTCTGCACGACGGCAGCTCGCTCTCCGGGGCGATCATCTTCAACGAGTTCAAGGGCACCGGGAGGCTCATCAACGTGGACGAGGAGATCAGCTTCGACTTCAACGTCGACCAGATCGTCGACGTGAAGATCTGATCCTCGTCCTGTCCCCGCAGGGGGTCACCGCCGTGTCCGTCGGGCGCGGCGAGGGCTCTCCGTCGGGCGGCAGCGGGCGTCGCGGCGCCCTTCCATCGGAGTCGCTCCCAGTTCGCTGGGGGCGGCTCCGATGGCGTTACTCGCCTGCATGTGGGGCGGCGCGGCTGGGGCGACGAAGTCAGTGGCCCCGCACGCGGCGGAAAGAACCGCGAGGTTCGCCGTACAAGACACCGCCGCCCCGGTGCGAAACCGGCGCGGCGGCGAGTCCCAGGTTCTCGAAGCGGCGCGGACGCCGCCGCCGACCTTGTGTGCCTGGGTCCGGTCGGCGAGAGAGAGAAACGATCCGTCCCGAGCTGACCCTCGGTCCGGAGCGCGGTTGGTCCCCCGAGGGAAGCGACCGCCCCGCGCTGAGGTTCCCTAGGTAGCGGAACGCCGGAGAACCTTCCAGCGACTTCTAACAGCACCCACCAGATTTTGGGTCCTGCCCGCGAAACTCGTCTACGGGTTGGGGAACGACGCCTAGGCCGACCGGAGCACCACGGTGAAGACCGTCCCCGCCCCCACCGCACTCTCGACCTCGATCCGCCCGCCGTGGCGCTCGACGATCCCGTGGCTGAGCGCCAACCCGAGCCCGGTGCCCCGGTCGACGTCCTTCGTCGTGAAGAACGGGTCGAAGATCTTGCCGAGCAGCTCGTCGGGGATGCCGGCACCGTGGTCCCGGATGCGCACGAAGGGCTCCCCCGCCGACGATCCTGTCTCCAGCTCGACGTGGCGGCCCGGCTCGGACGCATCCTTCGCGTTCAGCAGGATGTTGATCAGCACCTGCAGCAGGTGGTTCGCGGAGCCCCACACCTGCGGAGCCTCCGGAGACAGGCGCGCATCGAGCCCGATCTCAGCCGTCTGGTACGGCACCCGGACCAGGGAAGCAGCCTCATCGGCGATCGCGTTCAGGTCGAGCGCGTGCAGCTCGAAGGGCGTCTCGCGCGAGAACGCGAGGAGCCCGTCGGTGATCGTCGCAATCCGCTTGGTGTGCCGCTCGATCGTGTCCACCTCGGCGAGCAGCGCGTCGGCGGAGTCCCCATCGGTGATCCGGTAGCGGAGCACCTTCGCCTTGGTGCGGATCACGCCGACCGGGTTGTTGATCTCGTGGCTCACGCCCGCCGCCAACGTGCCGATCGACGCCAGCTTCTCGCTCAGCGCGAGCTGTTTCCGGAGTCCGGCCACCGCCTCGTCCCGACGCTGGAGCTGCGCGACCATTCGCGACGCGAAGTAGATCGACAGTCCGAGGACGAGCCCGAGCGAGCCGACCCAGCCGGACAGCGCGACGAGCGGAACGGTCGCCCCATCGAAGATCCCCACGCCGAGCGGATGGTGCGCGAGCAGGCCGAGACGCTCACCGAACCCGAGCAGCGCGATCAGAGCGAACGACGCCGAGGCCGTCGCGACCGCGGCGCGCACCGACAGCAGGAACGCGGCGATGAAAGTGTGGAACAGGAACAGCAGGACGAGCGGGTTCGACACGCCTCCGCTGAAGTGCAGGAGGCTGGTCAGGATCAGGAGGTCGACCCCGATCTGCAGGTCGACGTGCCGGCGGAGCGGATCTCCCCCGACATCGCCGTGCTCGCGCGACCAGCGCAGGAACGAGCAGTTCACGACGAAGGCGACGCCGCTCAGCGCGTAGAGCGGCACGACGTTCTCGACCCAATCCGCCACGTGGCTCGACAGGCACAGGCCGTAGCTGACGACCGCAGCCGCGCCGCGCATGCGGTTGAACCAGCCGATCTGCTCGAAGAGCCGTTCGCTGTCGGTGCGCACGGCCGAACGCGTCGAGAAGCCGCCGACCGGGACGCCCGCCGATGGCTCAGTCCCGCGCTCGGGCATCGTACTCGCGCCGGGAGTAGATCAGCGTCGCTGCGGCGAGCACGACCGCGGTGAACCAGGCGACGGCGGCGAGCGGCTCGCGCAGCCCTTCCGCGCCCTGGCCCGCCAGCGATCCCTGCAGCACATCTCCCAGCTCGCCCGTCGGCTCGCCGATCCGATCGACGAGGAACCGGCGCACCGGGTCGGCGATCGTCAGGTCCCGGATGCCGGCGCGCGGAGGCACGTTGGACACCGCGACCTCCCAGCCGACGACGAACAGGATCGCGGCGATCAGCGGCCGCCGGAAGCACGCCCCGCACAGCGCGCCGACCGCCGCGTAGCCCGGCGCCGCGAGCGCAACCGCCTGCATGAACGCGAGGAGGACATCCGCATCCGGCGCCAGCCCGCGCCTCCAGGGCCGATCGGGGACCGCGAGCGCGAGCCAGTACGCGCCGCAGATCAGCGCGCCCGCGAGCGCTCCCACCAGCGTCACCGCCAACCACTTGCCGAGCAGCAGGCACGGTCGCGGCACCGGCTGGGCGAACACGTGGATCACCGAGCGGTCCGAGATCTCGTCGTGGACCGCCCACAGCCCGAAGTAGCTGAGGATCGTCGGCAGGCCGAACTGGAACACGAGCAGGTAGGCGGGGAGCCCGAACAGGTCGTCCCCCGTCAGCCGCCTTGCGACCTTGTCCGGCACGAACACGCTGATGCCGATCACGACGGCCGCACCGGCCAGCAAGAGCCAGAGGAGCCGGTGCGCGCGGAGCAGGCACAGCGCCTGCCGACACGCTTCGACCGTCTGCCGCACCCGCGTCATCGCGATCATGCGCGCGCCTCCCGGTCTCGCTCCCGGCGCCAGCGGCTGAGCAGCCCGTCGTCGACGAGATACGCGAACACCGCCTCGAGATCGTCGTCGAGCGGACGGACCTCCTCGATCAGCCCCTCGGCACCGAGCGCAGTCAGCGTCGCGAACAGGTCACCGCCGCCGTCCGTCTCGACCTCGAGCGTGCCCCGGTCCACGGTCAGTCCTCGCACCACCTCGACAGCGGTCAGGCGCGCGGCCACTTCCCGGGGGCGATCCGAGTGGACGAGCAGACGGTAGGGCCGATCCTCGAGCAGCCGCCGCAGCTCGTGGACCGACCCGTCGGCGAGCAGGCGACCCTGGTGGACGAGGATGACGCGGCCGGCGATCTCCTCGAGCTCCTGGAGCACGTGGCTGCTGACCAGGACCGTGACTCCGGCGTCCTCCAGCGCCACCACCAGCTCGGTGATGTCGTGGCGCGCGATCGGATCGAGGCCGGTCATCGGCTCGTCGAGGAGCAGCGTGGACGGGTTCCGGGCGAGCGCCTGCGCGAGCTTGACGCGCTGGCGCATGCCCTTGCTGTAGCCCCGGATCGAGCGGTGCATCGCGTCGGCGAGCCCCACGCGCTCCATCGCCGCGGCCGCGAGCTCCCGGGCGACGCGCGCCCTGAGCCCGTGGAGGCGCAGCAGCCACGACACGAACGCATGACCCGACAGATCCTCGTAGAAGCTGTCGACGTCCGGGCAGAAGCCGATCCGCAGCCGCGCCTCCGACCGCCAGGGCTGGACGCCGTCGACGAGGACATCGCCTCGACTCGGGCGGAGCAGGCCGGCCAGCAGGTTCATCATCGTCGACTTGCCCGCGCCATTGCGGCCGACCAGCCCGACGATGCCGCCGTCGATCTGCACGCTGACGTCGGTCAGCGCTGCGACCTGTCCGTACCACTTGCTGACGCCGCGGAACTCGATCATCCGACCGCCTCCTCGGTGCGCAGCTTGCGTCGCGCGAGCGCCAGGACGAGGGCCGCGTAGAGCAGCACCGCGCCGACGGCAACCGCAGGATCGAACTCGATCCGCGGGGTCACGCCCGCGATCTCCTCCGCGGTCCGCTTGGCTGCGTCCCAGGGCGACAGCGCGCGCACCCAGGGCTCGCCGCGGAACAGGCGGGAGAACACGCGGGCGACCGCCGACGCACCGACGACCACCACGACCCAGAGGATCGACGCGAGGTTCGGGGACCGCGCCATCGACGACAGCGCCGTCGCCAACCCGGTCAGGGCCGCGGTGAAGAACAGGAGTGCGAGCACGGTCCGCGGCAGCCACTCCATCGACGTGGCGGCGAAGCTCTCGTCCGGCGACGCCGACTGCGCGAAGACCCACATCGCCAGCGGACCGAGCACGGCACCGACCCCGACCAGCGCGAACGAGCCGAGCCACTTGCCGAAGAAATAGCCGCCGGGCCCGATCCCTCGGGTCCACAGGATCTCCAGACCGCGCGCCGCCCGGTCCTTGGCGATCGACCGAGCGCTGACGAGCGTGGTCAGCAGCAGCACGAACACGAAGCCCGACTCGGACATCGCCGGCGCCAGGTAGAACGCCGGGTGCTCGGGCGAGAACTCGGGCGACATCCGGCCGAGCCCCGGCCCGCCCCCGCCACCGAAGCTCCAGAACCCCGCCCAGATCGTCAGGATGAACAGACTCCGGATCAGCGGGATCTGGCAGACGAGGAACAGGATCGTCCCCCACCGCGTGCGGAACAGCCCCCGCATCTCGAGCCACGCCAGCGCCCAGACGCGGCGCAGCCACGAGGTCGGCTCGTAGGTCAGCGCCCGGTAGCCAGAACCGAAGATCGTCATTCCGTGCCCTCCGCCGGAGGGGCGCCCGCCTCGTCGGCGCGCACGGCCCCGAGGAACACCTCGGCCAGCGTGCGACGGCGCTCGACCAACCGGCGCACCTCTCCACCTGCTGCGGCCACCGCACGGAACACGTCCCGGGTCGCGATGGACTCGGGCAGCGTCACGGCAACGCCGCCGCGCGCGTTGGGTTCGACTTCGATCGCGCCCGCGCCACGCAACACCGTCTCCAGCTCGTCGACGGGCCCGGTTTCGAGATCGAGGACCCGGATCGACGCCCGGGTCAGCTCGGCGACCGGACCGGACGCGACCACCCGGCCGCGGTCGATGACGACCACGTCCCGACAGACCCGCTCGACGTCCGGGAGGATGTGGGACGAGAGCACGACCGACTTGCCGAGACTCGACGCGAGGCCCTCGACGAGCTCGAGCATCTCGCGGCGCCCGTCCGGATCGAGGCCGTTCGTCGGCTCGTCGAGGAACAGCGTCATCGGGTCGTGGACGAGCGCCGTCGCGAGCTTGACCTTCTGGCGCATCCCGGCGGAGTAGCCGCTGACCTCGCGGTAGCGCTGCTCGCCGAGATCACAGAGCCAGAGCACCTCGTGGGCGCGCCGGGCGGCCTCACGGCCAGGGAGCCCCGACAGCTCGGCGGCGAGCCGGACGGTCTCGAACCCGTTCAGCCCGGGCACGAAGCAGTCCTTCTCCGGCATGTAGCCGACGTGCCGCCGGAGCTCGACGGCGGTCGCCCCTTCCGGAACCCCGCTGATCGTCAGCGTGCCGGAGGTCGGCCGCACGAGGCCGAGCAGGGCCTTCAGGATCGACGTCTTGCCGGCGCCGTTGCGTCCGAGCAGACCGACCGCTCCGGCCGGGAAGTCCGCAGAGACGTGGGCGACCGCCTCGAAGTCGCCGTAGCGGATCGTCACGTCGCACAGCGACACTGCGATCATCGGCGCTCTCCCAGCCCGATGCGGGCGGTGACGAGACGGACGGCATGGCGGCCGCCGTCGTCCGGGTTCTCCGCGGTGGCGCGCTCGACGACCGCACCCCGCGCGACGAGCGAAGCGACCAGGTCGGAGGCCGTCGGTCGATCCGGGTCCGCGAGGCGAACCTCGCCCCCGCGCTCGAGGATCTCGTCCGCGAGCCGGCGCAGCGCCCGGATGTTGCGATACTCGTAGGCGACGTCGGCGAGCAGCAGAAGGTCCACGTCTTCCGGCAGAGCGTCGCGCTCCCAGTCGAACACCAGCTGGCCGTGCTTCGCGACACCGAGCGCACGCGCGTTGAACGCGGTGAACCCGAGTGCCTCGGACTCCCGGTCGCAGAACGTCACGCGCGCGCCGCGCAGCCCGGCGCCCAGCCCGGCGAGCCCCAGGCCGCAGCCCAGGTCGACCGCGTGACGACCTTCGAGCGCGGGCCCGCGGAGCAGGCTCCGGAACAGAGCGATCGACGCCGGCCAGACCTGCGCCCAGTAGGGCCGCGTGCCGTGGTCGTCCGCTCGGACGTCGGGAGCGACGATCTTGTAGGTGCCGCCGGCGGCCGGAAGCCGGATCGAACGCAGTCGTCGCCGCGAGAGTTCGGGCTCGGCCAGCGCGCGTGGAGCGGACATGGCCCGCCATCGGACGGGTTCGCGCTCCGGGTTGCAACGCCCCGCGACGCGGAGTTCGGGCATAGAATCCGCCGCGCCCCATCCGTCCCGATGAAGCAAGGTCCGCAGAGACTCCTCGCGTTCGCCGCGCTGGCCGTGCCGCTCGCGGTGATGGCCGTCGTCGGCAGCTCCGAGCTCGGTCACCAGACCGAGCGCGCCGAACGCGCCCTCGCTGCGCAGGCCGCCGACTACGTCCGCGAGGTCGAGCGGGAGGTCGAGGACGCGATGGCCCGCGCCGACAGCCTGCTCGACGAGGTCCCGTCGCTCGACGGGGTGCGGGCAGCCGCCGCATCGCGCAGCCTCCGCTCCCGGGAGCCGGCCGTGCTCGGGCTGATGGTCCTCGACAGCGAAGGCGCCCTGCTCTTCCCCCGCAGCGCGCCGCGCGAGATCGAGACGCTGCCGTTCCAGCGCCCGAGCGCGCTGTCGTCGATCCGTCGGGCAGAGGTCCTCGAGCTGCTGGGCGACGAAGAGGGCGCGCGCGAGGCGCTGCTCGAGGTGGTCGGGCGTCTGAACGACGACGGCACCCGGTTCGTGTCCCGCGAGAACGTCGCGCTCCGCGCCCACTTCATGCTCGCTGGCCTGCTCCGCAAGACCGGCGACCTGGACGGCGCGGAGGAGCAGTACTTGATCGCGCTCGTCGAGGCGTTCGGCCCGACCAATCGCCCGTCCGACCGCGACGCGAGCCGCTCCACGGTCGGACTCTGGAGCGAACTCGGGCTCGCCGAACTCGACGTGATCCGCGGTCGCGGCCCGAGCCGCGCGCTCGACCTCGCGGTGGAGATCGCCGACGGCGGTCACGACAGCGTGTCCGAGCCGATGCTCCAGGCCGTCCTCGACTCCATCGCCGAGATCGTCGCCGACGAACCCGGCGCGCCGGCGGCGCTCGCCCGGACCAGGGCCGACGACGCGCTGCGGCGCACGGGTCGCACGTTCGCCGACGAGTACGGCGCGTTCCTGCGAGAGTCCGTGCGGCGTCGCCTCGAGCGCGCGCCTCGCGACGGTGGCGCGGTGCGGTGGGTCCACGCTGGGCCGGGCGGAGCCCAGCTGCTCGCGATCCGCCCGGCGCGCGACGGCGAGCGCCAGGGTTCGATCGACGAGTTCGACGGCGCCGCGTGGATCGGCGTGCGGCTCGACCTCGACCAGCTGCTCGCCGAGGCCCTCGCCGAGCGACTCGCCGCCGGCTCCGGTCCGTTCGCGCTCGGCGTGTCCGACTCGGAGGGCGCGCCGATCGTGCCGCCGCTGGCGATGGACGTGTCGGCGAGCGAGGCGCGCGCGGAAGTCACGACCTCGACGGGCCTCCGCCTGTTCGCAGCGCCGCTCGACCCTGCGGCGCTGGTGGCCGAACGGCGCCGCTCGCTCCGCAACCGCACGCTTCTGTTCATCCTGCTCTGCGCGACCGCGGGCGGTGGAGCGCTCCTGCTGCTCCGATCGGTCGCCCGCGAATCCGAGGTCGCTGCGCTGAAGATCGCGCTCGTGTCGCGGGTCACGCACGACCTGAAGACCCCGCTCGCGCTGATCCGGATGTACGCGGAGACGATCGGCCGCGGCCGTGCGCGGACGCAGGAGGAGACTTCCCGCTTCGCTGGGATCGTGCTCCGCGAGGCGGACGTGCTGACACGGATGGTCGAGCGCGTGCTGGACTTCTCGCGGAAGGAAGCCGGGACGCTGACCTACAGCCCCCGGCTCTGCGACGTCCGCGACAGCCTGGAGATGCTGGGCGAGGCGTTCCGCCCCCACGCGGAGGCGAGGAACATCCGGTTCTCGGTGGATCTCCCCGACGCCAGCCTCGAGACACGCGTCGACCCCGGTGCGTTCGAGAGCGCGGTCCTCGATCTGCTCGAGAACGCGACCAAGTACACGTCGCCCGAAGCCACCGATCCCGAGATCGAGCTGCGCGCGCAGGCCGACGACCGGACCCTGGTGCTCGAGGTCGCCGACCGCGGCATCGGCATCCCCGAGAGCGAGCGGGAGCGCGTCTTCGACAGCTTCATCCGCGGCTCCAACGCGGGTGAAGCGCGCGGTTCGGGCCTCGGCCTGTCGCTCGTCCGGCACTTCGCCCGCGCACACGGAGGGGACGCAGTCGCCGAGCCACGCGACGGCGGCGGCACGATCATCCGGATGACGCTGCCGCTCGACTCGACGCCGGCCGAGGACCTGGGGACGACCGAGCCGCACGCTGCGCGCGTGCCGGCCATCCGCGCACTACGATGAGCACGACCGAAACGATGAGCACGAAGATCCTGGTCGTCGAGGACGAACCCGACCTGCGGGAAGGCCTCCGTCACAACCTCGAGTTGGATGGATTCGAAGTCGCCGTGGCAGCCGACGGCCCGTCGGGCCTGAGGGCAGCCCGAGACGGCGAGTTCGAGCTGGTGCTGCTCGACCTGATGCTGCCCGGGATGTCCGGCAGCGAGGTCCTGAACGAGCTGCGCAAGTCGAAGTCCGAGCTGCCGGTCATCATCGTGACCGCGAAGGATGCGGACCGGGACAAGATCCGCGGGCTGGACCTGGGAGCCGACGATTACGTGACCAAGCCGTTCGTGCTCGAAGAGCTGACGGCTCGCATCCGGGCCGTCCTCCGCCGCACCGCACGCCCCGCCAAGGAGACCGACCGCGAGCTCTGGGAGTTCCCGGGCCTCACCGTCGACTTCCGGCGCTTCACCGCGACCCGGGACGGCATCGAGCACCAGCTCTCCAAGTTCGAGGCCGACATCCTGAAGATGCTGATCGACCACCGCGGTGAGGTCGTCACGCGGAGGGACCTGCTCGAGAAGGTCTGGGGCTACGTCCACGTTCCCGCCACGCGGACCGTGGACAACCACGTCGCACGCCTCCGCAAGAAGATCGAGGAGGACATCGACGCACCGCGCCACGTGATCACCGTGCACGGCCTCGGCTACCGCTTCGATTCGGAGCCGGTCCAGTGACGCAGATCCGGACGCCACGAGCCGCGCGTGCGGCGGCTGTCCTCGTCGTCCTGGCGCAGGGCGTGCTGCCCGCCCAGGGCAACCGGGCCGCTCCCACGTCGCTGAGCGCAGCGTGGCTGGTCGAGAACATGCGCCACGCGCCCAGCATCCGCCGGCAGGTCGAACTCTACGAGCGGGCCCTCGCCGACGACGCGGAGACGACGGAGAGCCGTGCGGTCGCCGCGGCGCGACTGCTCGAGATCGACCGCGTGCTCGGCGACGCCACGCGCCTCGATGCGCACCAGGCGCGACTCGAAGTCCTTCTCGGCAGCGAGACGGGCGCCACGCGCACGCCGCTCGACCTCCATCGCGAGGAGCTGGCTGCCGCGCTCGCGATGCCGCGGAGTCCGGAGCGGACCGCGGCGCTCCGCGCCGCGCGGGAGCAGATCGACGCCGACCTCCGCAGCACGCGCGTGGTCTCCCGCTCCGTCGTCTGGCTGCTCGTCCGGCGTCTCGCCGCGGATCGGGACGCCGAGCGCGCCCGCCTGGAAAGGGAGCTGAGCGCGGCACGCAGCGAGGGCGATGCGGACCGCGCCCGCCAGCTCGAGGACCGCCTTCGGGCCAGCCGCGGGCTGCTCCGTTCGACCGAGGTCGACCGGATGCGCGCATGGCGCGTCCGGCTGCTCCGCCTCCTCGCCGAGGGACGGCTCGAACAGGCCGGAGTCCTGCGGGAGCGCTTGACCGTCGACGCGGTTCCCGGCGGCGGAGCCCCCGTCGACCGAGCCCGGCGCGCGCTCGCCGAGGCGGACCTCGCCGGCCCGGAGCGGGCCGCTCTGGAGGAGTTCTTCGCGCGGTGGGAGACCTGGCGGCAGACCGAACCGGCGCTGGCCGAACGCGCGCTCGCCCTGCTCCCCTACTGACGGGGGCCGACCCGGGACCACGGCAGCGCTCTTCTGCCCGGGCCTGATACCGCACGTGCCGTGCGTCCCGGCGGAGCCCCACTGGAACGGGGTCGCCCGGAGGGCTACGGTCGCCCGTGACCGACCGTGTCCGGGGTGAGGACCCCGCAGAATCCCAGGTCGTCCGGCCCGCGCGGCCCGTCCTCTTCCGAACCCGAGCTTCCGTTGAACCCGAGCGATTTCGGCGCCGACATCTTCGACCCCAACGACGACCAGCAGGCCCAGAAGGCTGCTGCTCCCGACCAGGACCCCGCGGCGCCGGACGGCGACGAGCAGCCGGCAGAGTCGAAGGCGGTCGAAGAAGGCGACGAGGAGCCGAAGCCGGCGCGCAAGAAGGCACGCAAGAAGGCCCCGTCGCGCCGCAAGAAGGCCGACGCCGAGGACGCCTCCGAGGAGCGTGCGGAGGCATCGGACGAGGCAGAGATCGAAGCTGCTCCGTCCGCGGAGACCCCGGATCCCGAGACCGAGGAGCCCGAGGTCGAGGCAGAGAACGCCGATGAGCCGGCCGAGACCGAGGATCGCGAGGAGCGGGGCGAGCGCCGCTCCCGTCGGCGCCGGCGGCGCCGCGGTGGCGATGCCCGCGAGGAAGCCGCCGAAGCTGCGCCGACCGACGAAGACTTCGCCGGGACCGGCGTCGAGGCGATCGATGCCGATGACCGCGGGCACGATGCGGACGACGCCGGGGACGAGTCCGCCACCGACGACGAGGACCGCGATGATGCCGACGACGAGCGAGGCGGTCGTCGCCGCCGGCGCCGCCGGCGCCGCGGCGGCCGCGGCG
>JAQCBR010000125.1 GCA_027621295.1 Planctomycetota bacterium | reverse complement strand
CGCCTCGTCACCGGGGTCGTCCTCGGTCCGCTGGGGCACGGTGCCGCTGCTGCCGTCGACCTGCGCGGCGCCCACGGCGCGGGCCGCGTCACCGAGCCAGGGCAGGTCGATCCGCTGCCACGGCAGGCC
Source organism: Planctomycetota bacterium (assembly GCA_027621295.1). GTDB lineage: Bacteria > Planctomycetota > UBA1135 > UBA1135 > UBA2386 > JAQCBR01. The sequence continues at coordinate 11,911 of JAQCBR010000125.1, read as the reverse complement.
GAACCGGGTCGCCAGCGCCCGGCTCGCGGCAGCCTCGCGCGCGAACGCACGCTGGCCGTAGTCGGCACAGAGGCAGACCTGGGCCGTGCCGCCCCGCTCCAGCCAGTCGGCGAGGGCCACGCCCGAGTCGAGCCCGCCCGAGAGGAGGGCGACGGCCCGCTCGCGGGGCTCCGGGGCCGCGCTCACGGGACGACGAACTCGAAGACCGGCGAGCGCGCGAACTTCACCTGCTGGCGGCGACGCTCACCGAGCACGAAGTTCCCGTCACGGTTCGTGCCGGAGAACATCAGCTCGGCGTCGACGGCCACCGTCCAGGTCCCCGCCTGCACGGCCCCACCCGGGACGACCGGGAGCTGGAACTCGTCGAGCCCGGCGCCGTCCGCGTCGAAGCGGACGAGGCTCCAACGCCTTCCGCCGGCGACGACCATCTCGACCGTGTGGAACGCGACCCCGCCCGGCAGCGACGTCGCGACCAGGCCATCGTCGTAGCGGACGACGAACGAGGTGGGGCCGCCGACATCCACCCCGCGGACCGTCGGGATCCCGAGCGGGGCGCCGGTCGAGAACACCGAGCCTGTCCGTGGGTCGGAGAGCAGCGCCCGATGGCGCGTGAAGCCGCCGACGTCATCCTGCGCGTCCACGGTCACCCAGTAGACCGGCGCCAGGGGCGCGAGCGTCGGGGCGAGCGCCGATGCGAGGCTCGCCTGGATCGAGTAGCGCTCCCCCGCGACCTCGCTGGAGAAGCCCGCGCCGATCAGCGCCGAGCGGCCGAAACCGTTCAGCGTCGCGTGCACCTCGACGGACGGAGCCGCGCTGAGCGTGCCGAGCCCCGCCACCGCGCCGAAGTCGAGTTCGTAGGGCGCCGCCAGCGAGCTGACGCCCGCTGCCGCCGGAAGGATGAACAGGTTGGCCTCGCCCGTCGCGCCCGATGAGAGCGGCGCGAACGCCGGGGAGGGCGTGAGGCCGTCGGGCCCGCAGATCTGCAGCGAGTAGCCCTGGATCGTCGGCGTCTGGGTCGCCGGGAACGTGCCCGTCAGGCCGGAGAGCACGAGCGGTCGATTGGCCTGGACCTGGACACCGGTCACGGACACGGGCGGCGTGCCGGTGGTGCCCCGCGACAGCGCGAGGTCGTCCGCGTAGGCGTTGCAACCGAGGAGCCCGGTCTGCGCCCCCGTCGGCAGGAAGCCGAGCGTCGCGTCCAGGAGCGCCTCGCTCGCCGCGTCGTCGATCGGCCGGATCGGCAGGGATGCGAACGAGGACGGGATGTCGAGCACCGACGTCAGGTCGTAGCCCACCGCGACCACGGTGATCGTGTGCCGGGTCGCCGTCAGCCCGGTGAACTCGACCCGACCACGGGCATCGGTCGTCCCGACGATCCGGCCGACGGGCGGGCTCTGCGGCATGCCCGGCTCGACGAGCACCTCGGCTCCCACCACCGGCGCCAGCGTCGCGTCGTCGTAGACCTCGACCGTCAGGTCACCGCCGACGGTGCCGGTGACGAACCCCCGCTGGGTGATGCTCCCCTGGATCGCCTGGACCCCGACGTTGCCCGCCCGGTCGCGGAAGCTCATCGAGAACGGCACCGGCTCGACCGACCGCGTGAGCAGCAGGGGCGCGAGCATGAACGCGCCGCTCGCGTCCGCGCCGAACTCGGCCACGGTGTTGCTGCCGGCCGCGAGTTCGATCGAACCCAACTCCTCGCTCGCGACTCCGAGCACGGTCAGCGCCTCCTGGTCGGAGACGAGGTCGAGCGTTCCGGCGATGGCCGGACTCAGTCCGGAGACCTCGGGCGGCGTGATGTCGAAGCGCGGCTGGTTCCCGGCCGCGGTCGCACTGAACCCCGAGCGGCGGCCATCGACCTCCACGCTGGCTCTCAGCGACAGCGAGCCCTCGTCGAAGCGCGGCCGGAGCGCCTCGCCGAGCGCGGCGCCGAACACCACGGAGACCGTGGTCGGGCCGTCGATCGGCACGGACGCGACCTGCTCGACGAACGCGAGGTCGTCCGCGGCCTCGGTGTCCGCATCGAGCCCGTAGATCCGCACCAGGACCTCGCTCCCGGCGGTCACCGACGCGTCGACGTCGACGTCGACGACGACGTTCGAGAAGTTCGAAGCGTTGATCTGGTCGGGGAACCCGGGCACGACGTTGCCGACGGCGACCCGCTCCGGCGCCCTGCCGCGCACCGTCTCGAAAGTGGCGAACGGGGTGCGGTTCGAGAAGTCGAGCTGGCCCGCCTGGACGAACGAGATCGCGTCGGTGAACCGCAGCTCGAGCTCGGAGGCCGACGGGAGCCCGTCCACCGCGCGGAACCGGAGGACGCGGGTGTCCTCGACGTCGCCGAGGGACACCGGGAAGCTGCGCGCGCCGGCGAGCAGGGAGCCAGCCTCTTCGACGCGGAAGCTGTTCTCGTCGACGGTCGCGGGGTCGCAGGGGCGGTCGAAGAACACGAACACGTCCGCCTCGCGCTCCACGTCCCGTTCGTTCGCGGACGGTACCGTCGTCACGATCTGACCTTCGTCCACCCCCTGGGCACGGTCGGTCCGGAACGTCGCGACGACCTCCGGCGTGGTGCCACCCTTGCGCACCGCGTCCACGTCTCGGATCTCCGGGTCGACGAGCACCTCGTACTCCTGGTCGGCGACGAGCCCGGCCGTCGGGGTCAGGACCAGCACACGGTCACCGACGAGCCAGGACAGCGTCGTCGGCACGGTCTGCTGCGTCTCGGTCGAGCGGACGGACACCCGGGACGCGGTCGGCAGGCCCGGGAGCCCCCCGCCACCCCCAGCACTCTGGCCCTCGACCGAGTCCCTGGCGATCGATTCGTTGAACACGAGCACGATCGGAACCGTGGCTGGCCAGCCGGAACCTCTCGGGTCGGCGGAGACGACGCGGGGCCGGCCATCGACGAGACGGCCCCGAGACGGGACGACGCTGATCCCCGAGCCGTCATCGGAACCGCCGCGGTCCGGGTCCCAGAGAGCCCCCACGTTGTCGGCGCAGGACGACAGCGCGAGGAGGGCGAGCAGGGTGAGGGTGCAGCGGGTCATCGGCGAGCGATTCGGGGTTGGCTCCGGGCGCCATGCCGCCCGCGGCCTTCGGGACCGGGGGCGCTTGGACGGCGGCCTCCCCACCTTATTTCGGCGGAACCGCTGGGCCAGCGGCCAGCCCGGGAACCTTGCGACGAATGCGGACGGGCGTTCGGGGCACCGAGTCCGCCGACGCGGGCCAGGGTCGGGCGAGAACCCGAGGCCGGTTCCCCGGGAACACCGCGAGCGCTGGTCCGTGGAGGCCGTTCGACGCAGCCATGTGCTGTTCCCGCGTGCACGTCCTTGAGAGAAGGGTGACAACGGCGACAATCCGTCGTCCCCCCTCTCCCCGCGCGCACCGTCCCTCCCCGAACCGAGGGAATCGCCGTCATGATCGACAAGCTCCTGCCCGTCCTCCTCCTGCTCGGCTGCTCTTCGCCCGGCACTCCGACCGAGGGCAACCGCGCGGCCACCGCGCCCGCGCCGCACAGTGACCGCCTCGCAGAGGCCGAACGCCTGCTGCGCGCGGGTGATCCGGACGGCGCGCTGCTCATCACGGACGAGGTCCTGAAGTCCGACGACCGGAACCACGCGGCGCTGACCCTGGCCGCGCGCGGCAACATCGCGCTGTTCCAGAGCGGTCGTCAGGGTGCGGAGTGGTTCCTCGACGATGCGACCCGCCAGCTGGAACGCGCGCTGCGCAGCTCGCCCGAGGACGCGGACGCGATGACCACGCTGTCCTGGTGCCTGCTGCAGAAGTCCGAGTTCGACCGCGGCGCCGCCGTGGCGATCCGCGCGGCGGAGATCCTCGAGGACGCCGGAGCCGACAAGACCAAGGTCGCGGACGCACTGCTGCAGGCCGCCGAGAACCAGCTCCAGACCTTCGTCGCCGAGCGCCGCACCGAGATCGAGGAGGGAGCGGAGCGCCCGGGCAACCATGCGAAGCAGCTCGCGAACGTAGTTCTCGTCACGCTGAACAACGCGGCAGCCCTCGGTCGCGGCGCGACCGCGAACATCCGCGCGTCCCAGGTCCACCAGTGGCTCGGCCTGACCAACGAGGCCGTCGCCGATCTCGAGCTCGCGGTCCGTGCGGAGCCGACGGCCGCGGCGCCCCACGAGGCGCTGCAGTCGCTGCTCTTCGGCATGGACATGCGGAGCGAGTGCGTCGCCACCTACAAGCGCCTGCTCCGCGAGGCGCCCGGTTCGACCGTCATCCAGTGGTACCTGGGGCGGGCCCAGCTGGCGCTCGGTGACGATCACCGCGCGAAGACCCGCTGGGAGGACGCGAAGTCCGCCTACCAGCAGGCGCTCGCCACCTACGAGTCCTACGGCGAGGCCCGCCCGCGCGACCACGCGCTGACGACGCACTCGATCGCCGTCTGCGATCTGTCGCTCGCGCGCATCGCGGTCGAGCAGGGGCAGCTCGACGCGGCGCGCGACCTCTACTTCGCCGCCTACGACGCGAATCCGAACGTCGCCGAGTACGCGGACGGCCTGCCGAAGATCTACGACTCGTTCGGCGGCAACTACCTCGGCGGCCTCGCGCTGATCGGCTCGGCTCTCGCCGAGCAGACGGACGCCGGCGCGCTCCGGCGGAGCCTCGAGTTCTTCGAGTCGATCCTCGCACGGCACCCCGGGCGGTTCGGCGCGATCTACAACAACGCTGCCCTTTCCGCGCGCGACCTCGGTTCCCAGGTCGCGTCCGGAGCGGAGGAGCTCGACGACGCGGCGCGTCGTGCGAACCTCGCCGAGGCCATGGGCCTGTGGGAGAAGAGCTACGAGTACTACTGCCGGGCGGTGGAGCTCGAGCCGGCCGACCCCCGCATCGTCAACGACTGCGGGCTGATGCTGATCTACCACCTGAACCGCGACCTCGACCTCGCGAAGGAGCTCTGCGAGAAGGCCGTCACGATCGGCGAGGCGCAGCTCGCCGAGCTCGGCGCGGACGCGGGCGAGGACCAGCGCCGCTTCCTCGAGGAAGCCGTCGGCGACGCGTACCAGAACCTCGGGGTGCTCGCCCAGGACCGGCTCGGCCGGCCGGCCACCGAGTGGCGCCCGTACTACGAGAGCTCGGTCCGCTACTACCCGTACCAGCGCCGTGAAGCGGCGGTGCGACTCCGCACCGCAGAGGCGTCCGGACCCCGCCAGGACCCGCGCCAGAAGAAGTTCGACGCGGAGATCGTGAAGGGCAAGGAAGCCGCGGACAGCGGCGACTACGACACCGCGCTCCTCGTCCTCGACAAGATGGCCAAGGAGATGAACGGCTTCCCGCCGTTCCACTACTACGCCGGGACCTGGTCGCTCGCCTACGGCAAGAAGGCTGCGGCCGACGGCGGCAACCCGGGCCTCGTCGACGGCCTGTTCCAGGACGCGCTCCGCAACCTCCAGCGCGCGGTCGAACTCGACGGCGAACCGGTCCCCCCGCGCGTCGGCCTCTGCGAAGCACAGCTCGCGGTCGGTGACGCCGCGGCGGCTGCAGCGACCGCCGGCGATCTGCTGAGCCACATCCGCTCGGCCGGCGGCGCGGACGCGGACACGCTCGCACAGGTCCACGCGATGCGCGCCGAGGCTGCGGCCCGTGCGTTCGTCGCCGCCAAGCAGGAGGGCAAGACCGACGAGGAACTGCTCCGCGCGATGCGCGCTTCGTTCCGCGAGATCGAGGGCACGCCGCGCTTCGACGACGCCAAGCGCGGGCTGTGGATCGCGACCGAGCAGTGGGCGAACGCGCCCGAGCAGGCGGTCCAGGTGATGGTCCGCGCCTACGAGCAGAACGCCGACCTGATCGGCGACCTGGTCCAGACCGGCGCGAGTGCCGGCGCCAGCCAGCCGGTGATCGACGCGCTCGCCGCGGCCAAGGACGCGACGTCCATCTGGTGGCGCGGCCGCGCCCACTTCGACCTCGCGGTCCAGCTCTGGTCTTCGGGCAAGGGTGCGGACGGCGTGAAGGCGATCGACGCGGGCATCGCTCTGTTCGAGCGCTCGATGGCGGAGAACGCCGGCTTCGCCGACTCGTGCCGCCAGTGGATCGCGCTCTGCCTCGGGCAGCGCGGCATGATCCAGATCAGCCTGGACAAGATCGACGACGCCGAGGCCTCGCTGATCCAGGCGACCGAACGTGCGCCGGAGGTGTTCACCTCCGACATCGGCGGTGGCTCGAGCATCAAGCGCGGCGTCCTGATCGTCGCCGACCGCCACTTCCAGAAGCGCGATCTCGGCCGCTGCGTCGCGATCTACCGGCGCGTCGGGGCGGCGGTGCCGGGCGACGTGGACATCGCGAACAACGAAGGCCTGTTCTGCCGCGACCACGCCGATGCGCTCGGCGGCCGACGCGGCGAGCTGACGGACCAACTCCGCGACCTCTACGAGGCGAGCTACGCCGCCTACACCCGGGCGAGCCAGCTCGACCCGTCGAACGTCCGCCTGCGGAACGACCGCGCGCTGATCCTCGTCTACTCGCTGCGCCGCGAGCTGGACCTCGCCGAGGAGATCCTGATCTCCGCGGTGAAGGACGGTCAGCGCCAGCTCGATGACAACCCGCCCGAGGACAGCGGCGACCTCCGCAACCTGCAGGAGGCGGTCGGTGACGCGCACGGCAACCTGGCGGTGCTCTACTTCGAGCAGAAGCGCTACCCGGAAGCACGCAAGGCCGCCGAGAAGAGCCTCGAGTACTACCCGTTCCAGCGCCGCGCGGGCGCCGGCCTCGTCCGGCAGATCGAGGCCGCCGAGAAGAAGCAGCAGGAAGAGAAGGACGGCCAGAACGGCAAGGACGGCGAGTGATGCGCCGCGCCAACCTCGTCGCCGGGGCGATTGCCGCGGCGCTCCTGGCCGGCTGTGCGGGCGCACAGGAACCAGCCACCCCTCCGCCGTCCGGCGCCGCCGAGGCGCAGGACCCGAACGTCCTCCGCCAGCGCGCGTTCGCGCTCGCCCAGCGGGGTGACGCGTCGGCCGCGGCCGACGCGTTCCTCGATCTCGCCAGGGTCGAACCGACCGAGCCCGATTGGCTCGTCCAGGCGGGCGACCAGATGGGCAAGGCGGCGCGGTTCAACGACGCGATGGACGTGCTGGAGGGCGCGCGGAAGCGCTTCCCGGACGCGCTCGCACTCACCGCGATGCTCGCGCGCACCTACCACCTGAAGGCCGACCACATGGTCGCGCAGGGGGTCCGCGACGCGAACGTGATCTTCTACTACGAGGACGCGGCGCGGACCGCACGGCAGGTCACGGCGGTCGATCCCGACCACCTCGACGCTCGCCTGATCGTCGCATCGGCGCTCTACCAGCTCGGCAACCTCGACGCGGCGCTCGCCGAGGCCGAGGAGGCGGTGCGTCGCCGTCCGGACGCGTACGGCGGTCAGGCGATGGTCGGGCGCGTGCGCTTCCAGCGCTTCGTGCAGACCCGCCAGGAGCTGGGTGCGGACGACCTCGACGCCGAGCGTCGGGGCGATCTGACGAAGGCCGCCGCCGAGGACCAGGACGCGGCGCGGGTCGCCTTCGAAGCCGCTTCCGAGGCCGACACCGCGCGCTCGTTCCCGCGCGCGCGCCTGGGCGACCTCGCCGCGTGGTCCGGGAACCTCGAGGACGCGAAGCGATGGTACGGGGAAGCGATGTCGCTCGACCCGCAGGCCCAGGTCGACCACGCGTGGCTGCGCACCGCTGTGCCGGGCGAGGAGCGACGCGCGATGTATGCCGCGGCCAGGGACCGCTACGCGGCGCGCGCCGACGCCACGCCGCGCGGCGTCGGCACGCTCCGCTGGTACGAGGCCCAGTCGGTCTTCGACCAGGCCGCGAACACCCCCGCCACGGAGCCCCCGGCGACGCGGACCGCGCTCTGGAAGGAGGCGGCCAAGATCTTCGACGAGGCGTGGCGCGAGGTGCCGGACTACGTCGACACGGGCTGGTGGCTCGTGCAGTCGCAGTACTGGGGTGGCGACGTCGCCGCGGCCTCGAAGACCGCGGTCGACTTCGCGCGGCGGGACGCCCAGCGCTTCGCCGACATGATCCGCCGCGACGAGCAGACCGTTGCAGCGCTCGTCGGCATGGCGGCGACCGCCTACGGCAAGGGGAAGCTGGCCGAGAGTCGCGACCTGAACCTGGTGATCGCCTACGCACGGCAGACCGCCGACGCGTGGAACAACTACGCGTTCCTGTGCCGCGAGACCGGACGATTCGAACAGAGCCTGGCCGCCTACGAGGAGGCGCTGCGGATCGAGCCCGAGTCGCCGCAGCTGCTCAACGATGCGGCGGTGATCCTGCACTACCACCTGCGGGGAGACGGAGGCATCGAGCGCGCACGGAGCTACTACCGGGACGCGATCCGTCTCGCCGAGGCCCAGCTCGCCGCCGGCGGCCTCGACGTTGCGACCGCGGACCGCACGCGCACCGCTCTCCGCGACGCGAAGGCCAACCTCGCGAAGCTGCGCTGATCCGCGGCCGTCAGTCCTCGACGAGGCGACGCGCGAGGTTGCCGTAGCGACGGTAGGGCGTCTCGTCCGGCGCTCCGGCCGCGAACTCCCAGACGAGTTCCCGGATCGCGGCGGGACGGACGGCGAGCAGCGAGCTGCTCACCGTCCCGTAGGCACCTCCCCGCTTGAGGATGCGATGCCCGCTCCGCGCGCCGTCGTCGCAGAGGATCTCGCGGAGGCGAGCGAAGCGCACCTCGAGCCCGAGCTCCGGCGCGCAGGCCGCCTCCAGATCAGGCAGATGCAGCGCGCCGGGGCGGTGTTCGTTGGTCACGACCACGGGGCCCGGACCGAACGAGCGGTCTTCGATCTCGCCCGACGCGTAGGTCAGCACCCGCGCCCGCTCCCCATCGGTGACGAGCAGCTGGAAGCCACGGAATGCCGCTCGGGACGCTGCGTCCAGCACGGCTTCCGCCGCGGCATCCACCGAGTCCTCGTCCAGCGCCGCGTGGGGGAGCCCTCCGCGCGACGGGGCCGACCCAGGGTCGGGTCCGGCCACCGCGAGGTTCGTCAACCCGACGAACAGCCCACGGTCGTTGACGCCCATCCAAGTGCCACCCGCCTCGCGGTCGCGGGGCGACAGGTTCCGCCGCCGCATGCCGACGTGCAGCCCCGGGGGCGCCGACGGTCGGTCGCGCCGCTCGTCGCGGTTGCTCGCGACGACGATCGGGTGTTCGGGATCGACCCCGACGAGTGTGATCAGGAGGCACATGACACCGGTGTCCCGAGCGGACGGCGACGAGTGTAGGGAGCCGCGGTTGTTCTTTCAGGAGCGCGGCCCAGAGACTCTCCGGAGGGGCTCATCGCGCACGGAGAGAGCCACTCGGATCCGCACCCGACCCCGCCGCACGCTCCCATGCAGATCGGACGTCTCGTCGCACTCGCCGCCGACCTCCGGCTGACGACCGAACGCCTCGTGATCCGTCGGGTCGCGGAGCGCGACGTAGCGACCGCCATCGCGCATGAAGAAGACCGGCGGATCATGCGCTGGATCAGGGACGCCCTACCCCGGGACGAGATCGCAGCCCGCGTCCGCGACACGCTCGGCCCGTGGGGCGCGGACGACGGACGATGGCTGGTGCTCACCGCCGCCGCATCCGCGGACGACGCGATGCTCGGGATCGTCTGCTTCCGGGTCACCGACCGCGACCAAGAGACCATCGAGATCGGCTACCGGCTGCACCCGGACCACCAGCGCAGGGGGCTCGCCTTCGAGGCGATGACCGCCCTGATCACCTTCCTGTTCGGAGCCGCCGAAGCCCGCCGCATCGTCGCGCTGTGCGCCGCCGACAACGAGGCATCGTGGCGGCTGATGGAGAAGCTCGGCATGCGACGCGAGGGCCTGCTCCGCGAGCACTCGAAGCTCGCCGGCACGTGGTGCGACGAGCTCGTCTACGGCTTGCTCCGGAGGGAGTGGACCCCACCGATCGACTGACCGACCGCGACGCCGACCCGGAGCGCATGCGCGCACGGCGAGGGATCACGCCTCCATGCGGCGCGCGGCGAGCATCGCCACGCCCACGACGACCAGGATCACGCCCGACACGACGAACAGACCGCCGAGCCCACCGACCAGGGTCGCGATCGCGGTGCCGGCCAGCGGCCCCAGGAACATCCCGTACTGCATCCCGCTCTGCACGCAGGCGAACGCCAGCGATCTCTGGTCGGCCGACACGCGCTTGGCCAGCGCTGCGTAGGACAGGTTCATCGCGCCAGCCGCGAACACCGCGGCGATCACGCGCGCGACGAAGAAGCCGTCGATCGTCTGCCAGACTCCGGCGAGGGCCTGCGCGAGCCCGAGTCCGACCGCGATGACGGCGAGGCAGCGCAGAGGCCCGAACCGATCCCCGAGACGCCCCCACGCCGCGGTCAGGAGGAGCTGCCCCACCGCGTAGGTCGCGAACATCAGCGCCACCGTCCGGTCGACCGCGTGGCTGCGCCCGTCCGTCGTCGTCGCGACGACGGCTTCGAGCGGACCGAGCTCATCGACCCAGAGCGCGACGAACGCCTCGACCATCATCGAGCCCAGCCGCATCAGGAACACGCAGAGCAGCACCGCGGCGACGGCCCTCGAACCGAGCAGCCGGCGAGCCTCGGCGATGAACCCGATCCCGCGGCCCGCGTCAGCGCGGAGCATCGACAGGTTCTCACGTGCGAACACCGCGACCACCGCGGCCGAGGCCAGGGCCGACACGCTCGTCACGTAGAACACCGCGGTCCGGCCGAACCACGCGGTGACCTCCGCGCCGACGACGGGCCCGGCGAGGAGGCCGAGCGCCATGCCGACCTGGAGCTGACCGAGCGCACGCCCCTGCCTCTCGACCGGGACGTCGACGGTCCCGAGCACCATCGCTGGCGCGACGTATCCCGCCAGCGCGCCCTGCGCGACGCGCGCGAGGAGCAGCCCGAGCGGCGTCTCGACCATCGGCATCAGCGCGGTGACGACGGCGATGCCCAGCATCGCCCGGAGCGCCATCGGCTTGCGGCCGATCCGGTCGCCGAGCACGCCCCAGAACGGGCCGCAGACCGCGGCGGCGAGCGGAGCCGCACCGTAGACCCACCCCGCCCACCGACGCTGCTCGATGGGATCCTGGATCCCGAACCGCTCTGCGATGTAGAGCGGCAGCATCGGCACGAAGGCCATCAAGCCCATCGACACGACGAACAGGCTGGGCCAGACGGCGAGAAAGTTGCGGCGGGACTCCAAGGTGCGACAGCGAGGTCGCGAGGCATAAGCCGCCGGCGCTACCGACGCACGGACGCCGCTCCGATTCCCTGCCCCCTTTGCTTCCGGACGCTGAGGCAGGACGCTCTTCCTGAGCGTGCGCGCCCGATCGGACGCCGCGGCACACCAGGAGTGTGAACACGCACAGAGCCACCCGCCGACGCATGATCCGATCTCTCAGAGCCGTCGTCATCCTCACCGCTGCCGCGACGCTGTCCGACGCACCGGCGCAGGGGACCATCGCCACCCGCTGGGACGACACGCTCCCGGGCCTCGCACGCCGCTCGGCGTGGGCGATCACCGACCTCGCGACGGAGCCGGGAGTCGTGCCGCTCGGCAACGGGCGCGTCTTCGCCGCAGTCGGGCGAGGTGGACACGCGTGCGCACTCACGGACCTGACCGGCCCGACCTACTCGGACCCCGCGTTCGGCAACCTGCACCTCGAGCTCGTCGACCGTGACGGGCTTGCGCTGCCCCGGACCGCGTCGCGCGTCGAGCAGGCGACCGAGGCAGGCTTCGTCGTCACCGAGGACCGGACCGAGGTGGCCGCGCTCCGCGTCGTCTGGTTCGCGGCCGCCGATCGCGGGACGCTCGCCGCGCTGGTCGAGGTCACCCCCGGCACAGCTCCGGCGCCCGAGGGGCTCGGGCTCCGCGCGTGGCTCGACCCCGGCGCCGCGGCCGACGACGACGCGCTGCGCGCC
>JAQCBR010000124.1 GCA_027621295.1 Planctomycetota bacterium | reverse complement strand
GCGACGCCACGGCCTCTGCGACCCGTCGATCCACGACGCGACGCAGGTGATCGGCTACTTCAACTACATCAACCGGATCGCCGATGCGCTCGGCGTCGAGCTCGAGGACTTCGTCCGGGCGTGGGGCGACGCGCAGAGCTGAGCCGCGGTCGCGAGCCGCGGCTCAGCGCTTGAAGCCCGCGACCAGCCCGAGCGAGGCCAGCCCGACCTGGGGCAGGCTTCCGGTCACGAAGGCCTGGAAGGACTCGAACTCTCCGCGGGCACCGGCGACGAACCGGTCGAACGCGTCCGACATCGTGTCCCAGTGGACGGTGATCCAGTCGACGTAGCTGAGGCCGAACAACGCCAGCAGCTGCATCCCTACGAAGACGAGCGCGACCTTCAGGAACGACCGGAACGCGAGCCCCACCGCGAACGCCGCGAAGAAGCTGAACCCCATCTGCAGCAGCGCGGGCGACAGCGTCTCGTCGCCCCCCGCGCCGGACTCGTCCGGCTCCTGCCCGGACGAGCCGGGACGCGGCAGGATCGGCCCACCCGGGAGCAGGCTCGACCCGGCATCCGAGAGGCGAGCGATCGGATCGTCGTCCTCGGCCGAGTCGGAGACTTCGCCCTCGGTCCGAGCGAGCTCCGAGCGCTCGCCCTGCTCGAACGGCATCCACGCGGCGCCCGCCACGACCAGCAGGCTGGCGAACGCGAGGAGCGCCTTCTTCCAGGCCGCCAGCGTCGCGAGGTTTGCGCGCAGGCCCGAGGCCTCGGTCTGTGGTGCTTCGTCCATGGGGAGACGGCGTCGCGGGATCGCAGCCCCGCGCGGCAACGGTGCCGACGCGCGGGCTCGCATCCCGGCCCCAGATGGTGCCCGAGGACACCGCGCGCGGCCAGCGTCGAGCGCGTCGCGGGCGCCCAACACCCGGAGTGAGACCGACGACGGCGTCGGGCGATTCACCCCGTAGCGGGCCAACCCCGACGGGTATCGTCGGCGCCGGGCGGCCAGGGAAGAGCCGACCGCTCGCGCGCACGAGCTCGGCCCACCGCCCGACGTTCGATCCAGCGAGCCCACCACCACTCGGCACCGCCCATGTCGAAGTCACAGCCCCGCTCACAGCCGTCGCCAGCCGGGAACCTCCGCGGGCCACACCACGCCCGCCTCGACCACTCGACCGACGCGCTGGCGCTCGAGCTGACCGAGAGGGTCCGCTCCGGGGTCCTCGCCGAGTCCACGGTCACCGCGCGCCTGCTCGGCGTTCTCGCCGCCGAGGTCCAGGCACGCGAGGCGAGCGGCGACCGTTTCTGTCCGAGGGCCTCGCTGGTCCATCTCTCCAACCTCCGCGGGCACCCCGACGTCACCACGCCGGACCTGCCTGAACTCCGCGGCGCGACCTGCCTCGACTTCGGCTGCGGTGGGCTCAACCCGCTGGGAGGTGTGTTCGGCCTGCTGCTCGCCGGCGCGGGCCGCGGGCTCGCGATCGATCTGGACGACGTCGCTTCGCCGCTCGCCGCGGTGCGCGCACTGTCCACGCTGCTCGGCAGTGCGCTCACCGGCACGACCCATCCGCCGGTTCCGGGCACCGCCAGCGAGATCCTCGCGCGCGTGGACACGTTCGACCTGCGGCGCCTCGCCGCGGGCGATCCGGGCGGGATCGACGACGAGAGGCTCCGCCACATGCAGGTCGACCTCCGCGGTGCTGGCATCGCCGACGGGGCCATCGACGTCGTCGTCAGCAACTCCGTGTTCGAGCACCTCGACGACGTCGATGGGGTGCTCGACGAGATGGCGCGCATCGTGCGCCCGGGCGGCCTCGCGGTGCACGCGATCGACGGCTTCGACCATCGCTACTACGGACGGCCCGACGAAATCAGCCCGCACGCGTTCCTCTTCGAATCGAGCGACGCCCCACTTCTCTACGGCTGCAACCGCATCCGACCGCTCGCGTTCGCAGCCCTGTTCGAGCAGGCGGGCTTCGAGGTCCGTAAGCTCGTCGAAGCGCACCGCACCCCGCTGACCGACGACGAAGTCGCCCGCCTCGACCCTGCGTTCCGGGACATGCCGCGGGACCACCTTGAGGTCACCCGCGCGCGCTACTACCTGCGGCGGCGCTGACCGGCTGGAGCCTGCGACCCGATCGAGTCACGGACTCCGGACGAAGAGGCCCACACATCAGCCGTGCTGCGGAACCGCGTGTTTCGCGATCCAGCCGGCCCATTCGTCCGCAGACAGCGCACCTTCGGCGAGTCCCTCCATCACCACGACGGCCTCGACCTCGGGCGGATCGAACGCCACGCGGTTCAACCCGAGGAACACGCGCACGACGGCGAACGCAATCCGCTTGTTGCCGTCGACGAACGGGTGGTTCTTCACCAGCGCCTCGGCGTAGAGCGCCGCGAGCTGGGGCAGGGTGAGCGGCCGATCGGCGTGGGCCTGGCGCGGGCGGGCCACCGCGGACTGCAGCATGCCTGCGTCCCGCACTCCGCCGAGACCGCCGAACGTGCCGACCAGCTGGGCGTGGAAGAGCAGCAGGTCGGCAGCCTCGAGCCACGCGGGCTCCTCGCTCACTTCGAGAGCTCTCGGAGCGCGTTGCGGTATTGCTTCATCGTGTCCCGCAGCAGCGCGAGCTTCTCCGCGAACCGGTCGTCGGCTGGCCGCAGCGCGATGCCGCTCCCGTCCGGAAGTCGCTCCAGGGCGAGGATCTCGCCCTCCCGAGCCTCTACGCCGAGCAGCGCGAGGACCTCTCTCGGGAGGATGACCCCGAGCGAGTTGCCGACGCGCCGGAGCTTCAGTTCGATGCTGGGATCATCCATGGTTGTCACGTCGTCATAACCCCCTCCGGGAGACCTGCCGCCCCCCCAGGACTCCTGTGGGGCGGGGACGGGACACGGGCGCGCGCGCGGCGCACCGCGTGCCCCAGCGCGGGATCGACGCCGGGCAGACCGCCAGACATCAACCTAGACTGGAGCGCCGATGCGCCGAGTCCGTGGAAGTCCAGGAGCCCTGCCGGCGCGAGTGCTCGCGGCCGCGATTCCAGCTCTGCTGCTCCAAGCCTCGTCAGGCGCCCAATCCCCGTTCGGCGCAGCGGCCTACGGAAGTCCGACCGCGGGTTCCGCCGGCATTGCGCCGAGCCTCTCGATCGCGAGCCAGCCGATCCTCGGCAGCCGAACGTTCGGGCTCCAGGTCTCGGACGCGCTCGGCGGGGCGCTCACCGTCCAGCTGCTCGGCTTCGGGCCGGCGACGACGACGCTGTTCGGGGCACAGGTGCACGTGCAGTTCGCGGACGTGGTGGTCACGACGGCGTCAGGGGCGGGTCCCGGCCAGGGCGAAGCCGCGGTCGCGCTGCCGCTGCCCGTCGATCCCGGACTCGCCGACTTGGCGCTCTACGCGCAGACGCTGGTGTTCGACCAAGGCGCCGCGGGTGGTCTCGCCGCGAGCGAGGCTGTGCGCTTCCGGCTGCGGCAGAACAACATGCTCGGCGCGACCGCGGCCTTCCAGGGCGGGCAGGCGTCCGACGCGTTCAGCGCGATGTCCCACCTGGGCGGCGGGGTCCTGATCGCCGGCAAGCGGTCGTCGAACGCGCAGAACCGCTTCCTGCGCTCCACGGACAGCGGCACGACCTGGCAGGTCGTCGGCTGCCCGCGCTCGAGCGGGGCGCACACCTACTTCTTCGGGCAGAACGGCTCGACCGTGATGTCCGGAACCGGCGACGCCGGCAATGCCTGCGTGATGCGCAGCGTCGACCTCGGCGCCACGTGGCGGGTCGTGCTCGATGCCGCGGCGCTGCGGGGTCTGCTCCGGACTTCGTCGCCGCGCGCAGTGTTCGGCGTCGTGCACATGGGCAACGGCCACTGGCTCGCCAACGTGAAGACGCTCGACTCCCCGAACTCGCTGATCCAGTCGCTGGACGACGGCGCCACCTGGCGACTCGCACGTGCGCAACCGGGCCAGGGCCAGGGCTCCTGGGCGCGCCAGATGATCCAGACCAGCGACGGCGTGCTGCTCTGGCCCGAAGTGCTGACCGACCGGATCTACCGCTCGACGGACCAGGGGCAGACGTGGACCCGTGCCACCGTGCCCACGGCGAGGCTCTTCCAACCGCTCTGCGACGCCGGCCAGGGCGCCTACCTCTGCGGCGAGGCCACGACGTCGCCCAACACGCCGATCCGGATCTTCCGCAGCACCGACCGGGGGCTGACCTGGGTCCAGGCGACCGAGGTGAACCTCCGCCAGCCGACGACCACCTACTGGCGCGACATCCTCGCTGTCGGCCAAGAGCTCTTCGCGTCCGCGTGCTGCATCGAAGCCCAGAGCCAGAGCCGCCAGATGCAGCTGTTCTGGTCGCCGGATCGCGGCGTCACGTGGCAGTCGCTCGGCAATCCGTTCCAGGGCCCGTACGGCTCCATGCAGGCCATCTACCAGATGTGCGTGACGGACCGCGGCGAGGTCTTCGCCGGGTGCCAGCCGGACAGCACGATCCTGAAGTGGGCAGCACCGCTGCGCCGGCCTTGAGCGGAGGCCACAGCGCACACGCCTCGATCAGCGAGGGTCTGCCGAGGCCGTTCCCACCCAGCCGGCGAATCGGATGCGTTCGATCAGGACCATGTGCGGCACCGTCAGCGCGGCGAGGCCGATGAAGACGACCTGGAGGACGCCGGCGGTCCAGGTCTCGGACTCGACGACGGAGAGAGCGAGCGCCGCGGCGGCCGCGGTGGCCAGCGTGGGCAGCGCGGCCCCCCAGACCAGTTCGCCGGTCGAAGGCTCGTAGAGACGCGCGGTGCGCGCGGCGTGACGCCAGCTGTGCAGCAGGCAGAAGTAGACGCCGAAGCCCAGGAGCGGGGATGCCAGCGTGCAGACCGCCACGGTCGCAGCCACGTCGACGACCGCCGACCGGTGTTTCCGCGCGGCGACGGCCAGGGAAAATGCGGTGGCTGCGAGCAGGGGGCCCGCCGAGGCCGCGAGGCCGGACGCGAGCCCGACCGAGAACTCGGCCGGCGCGAGTGCGGCGAACAGATCGGCCAGAGCATCGGCATGCAGGAGCGCCGGCAGACAGATCGGCGCGAGGCCGTGCACGACCCGCAGGTGCGCGGGGCTCCCCGGCCCCAGGTCCCCGCTGAAGTGGAACGCCGAGATCACCAGGAGCCCGCAGAGGCCCATTCCGGGGAACAGGACCCACGCCCAGACCACGGCCGCCGCGAGCGCGATGTAGAGAGTGAGGAAGACACCCCACCGGACCGGCCGGTCGAGCGTGTAGGCGCGCCGCGCGTGCAGGACGTCCAGAGCGCCGTGGGGCACGCCGAGAGCGAGGACCGCGACGGCGAGGAGCGAGACCTCGACGGCGGGAGAAACGTCGAGACCCGCTGCGGACAGCAAGGCTGCCGCGAACGCGCAGACGAGGTAGACCGCACGCTGCGTCATGCACTCCCCCTGCACGGCACCCTCAGCGCAGCTGCGAGCGCGTGACGCACGAAAGGTCCCGGCGGCAGCGCGCGGATCATCGCCAGCGCGTCGCCGAGCCCTCCACGGTCGCCGAGGAACCGGATCACGCGCGCCGGATCGGCACGCTCGAAGAGGCGCAGCAGGAGCTCGCCACCCCGCTCCGGATGCGCGCGCAGCACGCGCAGGAACACCTCGTCCATCGCGCGCCGGAGCCAAGGATCGGGGCGCGGCCCGCACGGACCGGCCCCGCGCAGGAGACTCCCGGCACACGTCTCCGCCCAGTCCTGGACGCGCAGGAACGCGTAGCCGGTGCTGGGACGCGCCCCGCCGAAGTAGAGACCCGCGCGCGGAGCGCCGCTCGAGCTCGGAACCGCCTCGTTCCCCATCGGCAGCACGCCGTGCTCCGAGCGGTCGATCGTGAACGCACCATCGCCGAGCCGCGCGCGCAGACGACTCTCGTGCTCGGAGCGCAGCGCATCGGGACCGAGCGGCCGGGAGCCGAACACCGTGGTCTCGACGAGGGCTCGACGAGGTGAGGTCGGCAGCACGTAGACGAACAGGACACCGAGCGTGCTGTCCGCGTCGAAGTCCATCAGGACCGCGACTTCGGGATCGAACGCATCGCTCTCCGCCGTCACGACGTCGCCGACGAAGGACTGCCACAGGATGCTGGCTGGGCGGGTCTTCGGCGGCCGCGTGTCCACGACGTGCCGCGCGCGCAGCGAACGACCTTCGCCGACGTCGAAGGACCAGCCGGTGGGTGTCCGCAGGGGTTCTCCCGCAACGGCGCACCCGAGCTCCAGCGAGACACGCGGATTCGCGGCGATTCCCGCCGACGCGCGCGCGTAGAACGCCCCGGACGGGATCATCTGGTAGGGAGTCTCCGCGCAGTCGATCCGCACCTCCCGACCGGCGTGGCGCACCGCGCACCGACGCCACGTCGCGGACACCAGCCCTTCGTAGCGATGCGGGCCCGGCCGCCAGAAGCACCAGGTGCGGTCGTCCTCGTAGTGATCCCGCGCCTCGAGGACCACGGTCCGGGGAGCCCGCTGCCCCGCCGCGGCGAGCCGCTCTGCGAGGCTCAGGCCGGCGAGCCCACCCCCGAGCACGACCAGGTCGACGTCAGCCATGGGTCCGCGCCGCGGGATCCACGCCGCAGAGCCCTCCCAGATGTTCGTGGAGCCGCGCGTCATGACGCCTCGGACGCCGCCAGAACGACGGGCGGAACAGCGCCGCGACGATCACGCGCACCGTGATCCACAGCTTGGCCGCGGGCGACACGACCGCGCGCACCTCGGCCGCGTCGCCGAGCGCGCGCACGCGCCGTCCGATCGCCCGGTAGTTCTCGGCCGCGACGAGGATCGCGAACCGCGCGCGCAGCGGCAGGAAGACGAGTCCTCGCCGACCGCTGTCGTAGTAGCTCTCCGCCCGCTGCAGCAGCGCGAGCCGAGCGCGACGAACGACGGCGCGCGTCCGCGCGTCCATCGCGGCGATCGCCTGGGCATGCGCACCCTCGACCATGTCCGCAGGCACGTAGCGCCGGCCGCGCTCCGCATCCTCGAACACGTCGCGCGCGATGTTGGTCAGCTGCATCGCGATGCCGAGATCCACGGCGAACGGCGCCGCGACCTCTTCTCGCTGGTCGAGCACCTCGCACATCATCACGCCGACCGTTCCAGCGACGCGGTAGCAGTAGCGCAACAGCTCCCGCTCCGACTCGAAGGCCACCTGGCCCAGATCACCGACGACGCCGTCGACCAGGGCCGACGCCGCCTCGCGCGCACGCGCCGAGTCCCGGAACAGGTCGAGCACTTCCGCGACGACCGGGTCCCCGGAGCGCCCGGTCACCAGCGCCTGCCGGACCTCGGCGAGGGATCGGGCGGCCTCGGCTGGGTCCCCGCCCTCGTCCGCGACGTCGTCGAGGAAGCGGCAGAACGCGTAGAGGCGGGTCGCACGCGCCGCGTGGCGCGAGCCGAGGAATCGCCTCGCCCAGGTGAAGGTCTTGCCGTGCGCGCGCAGGACAGCGTCAGCGCGTGCGAGCGCATCGCCATCCGCGGCGGTCATGGCGTCGGAGCAGGAACGAGCTCGTCGAGGACCTTCGCGGAGCACAGCACCCCCGGCATGCCCGCACCCGGGTGCGTGCCGGCGCCGACCAGGAACAGGTTGCGGATGCCCTCGGCGCGGTTGTGGAACCGGAACCACGCGGACTGCCGGAAGATCGGCGCGACCGAGAAACCCGCGCCGTGCACGCTCAGGTAGTCCTGCTTGAAGTCGGCCGGCGTCATGAAGAAGTCCGAGACGATGGTCTCACGGAGACCCGGCAGGATCGAGTCCCCGAGCGCGGCGACGATCCGGTCGCGGAGGCGCGGCCCTTCGAACTCCCAGTCCACGTCACCCTGGAGATTCGGCACCGGGCACAGCACGTAGAAGCTGTCGCAGCCGTCGGGCGCGAAGCTCGGATCGGTCGCCGTCGGTCGATGCAGGTAGAGCGAGAAGTCCTCGGCGAGCACCTTCCTGTGGAAGATGTCGTCGAGCAGCGGGCGGTAGCGCTTGCCGAACCAGATCGTGTGGTGGACCACGTCGGGGTACTGGCGCTTCGTCCCGAAGTAGAGGACGTAGAGCCCCATCGAGTAGTGCGCGGCCTTGAGCTTGAGCCGGGAGCGCAGGCTCCGGTGCTCGCGGGGGATCATCTCCTGGTGGAGGAACGCGGCGTCGGCGTTCGACACGACCACGTCCGCGTCGATGCGGCGGCCGTCCTCGAGCGTCACGCCCCTAGCCACTCCGCGTTCGACCTCGACCCGCGCGACGGTCTGGCCGAGCTCGACCTGGACACCGTGCCGCTCCATCAACGCGCCGAGCGCGGACACGATCGCGCCCGTGCCCCCCATCGCGAAGTGGATCCCCCACTCCCGTTCGACGTGATGGATCAGGCTGTAGATGCTCGTCGTGTCGAAGGGGTTCCCGCCGACCAGCAGCGGCTGGATGGAGAACGCCCACTGCAGCTTCGGGTTCTTCAGGTAGCGCGAGACGAGCTTCCAGACGGTCAGGTCGCTCCGCAGGTTCATCAGCTTGGGGACCTGCTTGACCATCGTCCCGAACCTGTGGAACGGCACCGCCGACAGCTCCGTGAACCCGACGTCGAAGATCCGCTTGCTGTGTTCGAGCAGGCGGAGGTAGCCGTCGACGTCCCGCGGGTCGATCCGCTCGATCTCGCGCAGCGTGTCCTCGACGCTGCCGCCGTAGTCGAACCGTGATCCGTCCGGATACTGGAAGCGATACCAGGGCGTCAGCGGGACGAGCGTCAGGTGGTCGGCAAGGCGCTCTCCGAACAGCTCGAACAGCTCTTCGATCAGGAACGGCGCCGTGACCACGGTCGGTCCGGCATCGTGCCGGAAACCGTCTCGCTCGAACGTCCGCGCGCGGCCGCCGATCTGCTGGCCTCGGTCCAACAGCTGGACCTCGTAGCCTCGGGCACGCAGACGGAGCGCCGCAGCGATGCCTCCGAGGCCTGCCCCGCAGACGACTGCGCGCAACCTAGCCCTGGACCTTCGCGGCGAGATCTGCCGCCAGTTCTGAGAGCAGGCGGCCGGCGCCGCTCGGCAGCGCACGCGCCAGGTCACGAGCCTCGCTCAGGGCAGCCATCGACCGGGTCCGCGCCTGCCGAACCGGATCTTCCGATCCGCCGGCCTGCGCCAAGATGCTCACGTAGTTGAGCCTGCCTCGTTCTGCGTCCACGGCCACGTCCGCGAGGTCATCCGCGATCTGGTAGCCGATTGCAAACTGGTTGGCGGCCCGACGTGCTGGCTGCGCCAGCTCCGGGTGCCCGGCGTATCGACAGGCGAGCTCCAGCGGCAGCGCGAAGAGGACACCCGACTTGTCGGTGGCCACCTGTTCGTAGTCCGCCACCGTGGTCGTCGCATCGGCGACGCTCGACAGGTCGGCGGTCTGACCGTGGATCAGGTGCGCGGTGCGCCGGTGGGTCAGCCCCACCAGGTCGGCCACCCTTTCGGGACGCGACAGCTGAGCGAGCGCGCCGTAGGCGGCCGACAGCAGCAGCGCCCCGGTGCACAGGGCCACATCCGGCCCGAAGCGGACCCAGACGGCCTCGGCGCCGCGGCGCGTGCGGTCGCGGTCCTGAAGGTCGTCATAGACCAGCGAGGCATTGTGGATGAGCTCCACCACCGCGCCGATCAGGGCTCCGTCGGCGGAGGACACGCCGAGCGCCTCGCAGCAACTCTGACCGAGCATGGCCCTCACCCGCTTCCCACCCGAAGCGAGGTGATAGCGCGCGGCCTCCAGAGTGGCGGTCGCCCCCTCGCCGCGGCTCATTGTCGAGCCGAGCAGTGAGGTCAGGGCGTCTTCCACGCTCGACGGCCCAGGGGGCACATCGACTGCCGGAACGCTTTGCGCTGGGTCGCTCATACGTGTCGCTGGCCGCACGGGGCGGGTCGCACAACCGACGGAACTCGAGGGACACCGCCCGCAGCCATACGGCTCCAGGCGGAGTGGGCGGCCGTGGCCGCCCGTATGGAGACAGCTAGGCTGCGGGTCAGCGAGCGCGGACCCGTCAGGATCAGGCCGCCTTGCTGTCGGTCTGCGACGTCGCGACCGTCCACACGATCACACCGAAGGCGATCTTGTTGACGACGTCGGCGAGGTTGTAGACGACGTTCAGCATGTTGGCCGACTCCGCCGGCTCGGAGCCAGCGAGGTAGCCGACGAAGTAGCCGACCGGATAGATGGCCCAGCCGACGGTCACGATGTTGCGCATCAGCTTGAACGCGCTCTGGACGGCCGGAGGCGCCGAATCCGCACTGATCTTGCCAGCCTCGCCGGCGAAGATCTCGTAGAGGATGTAGGCCCAGCCAGCCATGCCGATCAGGAAGCCCGGCCACACACCCATGTAGCCAGCTTCGCCGAGATAGCCGCCGATCAGCATGACGAGCGTGCCGATCATCAGGCGCCAGAAGACGCCAGCCGGCACCTTCGTGATGGCCGCGAGGATCAGGTAGAACTCGACCATCAGCAGCGGCACCGTGATCAGCCAGTCGATGTAGCGATACACGGTCGGCGTGCTGCCCGTCTCGATCCACACGTCACGCATGTAGAAGTAGTGCGTGGCCGCGACCAGGGTCACGAGACCTGACACCGTCAGCGACGTCTTCCACTTGCCCTCGACTCGCTGGGTCTCCAGGAAGAAGAAGGCTGTCGCCGCAATGAGGGCCATCGAGATGACCCAGAACGAGATGCCCACGAAGTCGTCTGGGGCGAGCGTGGCTGCTTCGGGAGCAGCCGAGAAGAAGGTCGACAAGGAAAGCAGCATGAAATGGTTTCTCCAGGCTTCAGGACAGAGGGTCCGTTGGCGGCTCCTTTCGCTGCAGGAATTTTGAGGATGCCGCGCGCTCCTCGGCATGGGGCCCTCTGGAGCCTGGAAGACCGACATGGCCGCCCTCCGCAGGTGATGTGGACAAGTTCCGATGACGGGCTCGCCACACGGACTTACGTGCGTCGACTTACCCGCCGATCCGGCCGTACCGTCAGCCGCAGAAATTTTGCAGGAATCCGGGAGTCACGCTGATCCGCGGGGACTGCGCGCCGAGTCGCCGTCGGATTTTTCAATCGGCTGAAACCGCCGCCCTTCGCCCAGCGACTACGCCCTTTCGGCCCGCGCATCCCGACGCGCTGGCAACCCCTGTCTGCGGCCGCGCGGGGCGCACCGCGCCCCCCTCAATCGGCGGACGCGCGTCGCGCGTCGGTCAGTTCGACCGAGCGCGATCCTTCCGGCCGCCGGATCGCGCCCTGCGCGTCGAGCGCGTCGCGCACCGCGTCGAAACGACCGGTGTCCCAACCAAGCTGCTCGCGCAGCGCTCGCGTGCTCGCCTGCCCCCCCGAGGCGACCAGGGCAGCGACGAACGCACCTGCGTCGTCACCCGCGTCTTGTCGAAGAACCGGCGCGTCGCCCGTGTCCGAGGCGCCGACCGATCGGTGGTCGACGCGCTCGAGCAGATGCACGTGCTCGGCCAAGAACACCGACGTGCGCTTCGTCTCGCAGGTCGCGAGCACGACCTGGACGCCACTCTGCGTGGCCTGACCGATCATGTAGCCCACCCTCGGCAGGCGTTCGGAATCGACGTTGGTGACCGCGTCGTCCAGCACGAGCGGCATGCAGCCGTCCGGCTGCTCCTTGGCCATGACCTCGGCCATGGCGAGGCGGACCGCGAGGCCGACGAGCTCCCGGGCCCCGTGGCTCAGCTCGCTGAATCGGAACGCGCCCAAGCCGGCCGCGCTGCGGTCGACGAGAGCCAAGCTGCGCGCTCCACCCTTCTGCTGCTCGAGAGACACGCTGGACGCGGCGCCGAAACCAGTCGCGAGGTAGCGCCTGATCGCCTCCGTCAGCGGCGCCTCGCGGCGGTCCTGCTGCTCGGTCTGGAGTTCGGTGAGCTTGTCGGCGAGCAGCTTGTCACCCTGCACACGCAGCCACGCGCGCTGGTGCAGGGCCTTCTCCAGACTGAGCTCCTCCTCGAGACGTTCGACGTCCTCCTGGACGTCACCCTGACCAGCGTCGAGCTGTCCCTGCAGGCGCTGCGAGTCGCCGCGATCGCGCTCCAGCATCCCACCCACACTCTGGATCGCCTTGGCGAGGGTCTCGCGATCCTGGCGCTTGCGGGCCAGGGA
>JAQCBR010000123.1 GCA_027621295.1 Planctomycetota bacterium | reverse complement strand
CCAGCCGACGGTCGGCGGCCGGTTCGACATCGACTTCTCGAGCCTGCCGGCATCCCCCACCACGCTGACCGTCGGCCTGATCGGCGTGCCCTCGCCGCCGATCCCTCTCGCCGCGGCAGGCATGCCGGGCTGCGCGCTCCGCCTCGGCATCCACGCCAGCGCCGTGATCGGCGCCACCCCGAACCGCGCGACCTGGTCGATCACGATCCCCGACCTCGGCGACCTGCTCGGCTTCACCTTCGACCTCCAGGCCGCGGTCACGGACCCAGGCGCGAACGCGGGCGGGCTCGTGATGACGAACGCGGTGCGGGCGACGGTGGGGATGCGGTGACGGTGAGGTGCGATCTGGAGTGGCGCGCCGTGTGGGACTAGTCTGCGCGGCCCGCGGTGGGGTTGGGCCTGCCGCGTGGACGCGCCCGTAGCTCAGTCGGATAGAGCACCGGTTTCCTAAACCGGGGGTCGTGGGTTCGAATCCCGCCGGGCGTGCTACTTCGTTCGAGAGGTCTAAGCCGCCGCGAGCCTCATCGAAGCGGTTGCTGACACGAGCCTTCAGAGAAGGCTCGCATCAGCGACCTTGGACCGACGAGCGGTCCAAGGTTCGAATCCCGCCGGGCGTGCTACTTCTGTTCGAAGGGTCAGCGCCGCCGCGCTCCACATCGAAGGGGTTGCTGACACAGATCCGCTCCGCGGATCTGCATCAGCGACGTCGGACCGACGAGCGGCCCAGGGTCGCTGACAAGAGGCTGGACAGCAGTCCGGTGCCGAACTGCGGGGCTACAGGGTGCTCCTCGGATCTCGTAGCCTGACGCGCAATGCGCGCGGCTCGACTCCAGGCGTTCCGGACAGGCTGCGCACGGGCCGCCTTGTTGGCCGTGCTTGCCACGCATGCGGTGGGCCAGACGGGAGCGTCGGAGGCCGGGGGCTCGTGGCAGCAGGACGTCGCGGGGTTCCTCGACGCACACTGCGTGCGCTGCCACGGCGCGGAGCGGAGCAAGGGTGACATCAGGTTGCACGAGCTCGTGGAGCCTGCGCGCACTGGCGACGACCTCGCGACCTGGGAGCTCGTGCTCGAGATGCTGGAGAGCGGCGAGATGCCGCCCGAGGACGAGCCCCAGCCCGCGGCGGCGGACAGGGCCCGCGTCGTCGCGTGGCTCCGGCGGAGCCTGCGTGAGGCGGCTCTGCAGGAGGCTCCGGGCGAGGCCGTCGCGACCGCACGGCGGCTCTCGAACTTCGAGTACCACAACACGATGCGGGACCTGCTCGGCATCGAGCTGGACCTGACGTCGAAGCTGCCGGAGGACCCGACGCGTCCCTACCGGTTCAACAACACGGCCGAGTTCCTGCTGATGGGGCTCGAGCACATGGACCGCTACGAGGACGCAGCACGGCGCGCGATGGCGTCGGCCATCGTCGACCCGACGCCGCCCGAGGTCGTCCGCAAGCGCCAGGTCTGGGGCGCCGAGGCCCGGGGCGGCATGCCGGATCCGGCGGTCATGCAGCCGGACGAGATCAGCCCGTTCGGCAACCGCAACCGGACGGTCGCCAACGGCATGCAGGTCGACCACGCCCCGCAGACCGGAGCGTTCCGGATCCGCCTGAAGGCCAGCGCCATCCTGCCGCCCGGCGTGCGCGAGCTCCCGCTGCGGATCATGCTCGGCTACACGATCGTCGGCATAGGCGCGGGTCACACCGACCCGGCGGAGGAGGTCGGCACGATCCGGCTGTCCAACAGCGTCGACGACCCGCAGGTCTTCGAGCTGACCGGCCGCCTCGAGAACTTCCCGTACCAGCCCGAGCATCGTTACCGCCGAGGGGGCCGGATCGACGGGGCGCTCGTCGTCATCCCGCCACACTTCACGGTGACGCCGGTCAACGCGTACGACGACGGGACGCTGAACGACCACCCCGATCCGCTGACGATGCCGCGTGCTGTCGTCGAGTGGATGGAGTTCGAGGCGCCGGTCGCGGACGTGTGGCCGCCGAAGCACCACGCCCGCATCCTGTTCCCCTCCCCGCTGCGGGACACGGACCCCGATGCCTACGTCCGCGCGGTCCTCGAGCGGTTCCTGCCGCGCGCGTTCCGACGCCCGGTGTCGGCAGCCGAGGTGGACCGCTTCGTCAGGATCCACGAGATCGTGCGTCAGGCCGAGGGCATGGAAACGCTCGAGGCGTCGATGCGGGAGACGCTGGCGACCGCGCTGATCTCTCCCGACTTCCTCTACCGCTCGGTGACGCCCGAGGGCGGGAACGTCCAGCACGACATCGCGTCGCGGCTGTCGTACTTCCTCTGGGGCTCGATGCCCGACGACGAGCTGTTCGAGCTCGCCGTCGCGGGCGAACTCGACCGGGCCGACGTGCTCGAGGCGCAGGTCGAACGGCTGCTCGACGATCCGCGCGCGGAGGACTTCGTCGAGCAGTTCACCACGCAGTGGCTCGGGCTCCACAGGCTCCACGCCGTCCCGATCAACCTCGAGCGGTTCCCGCGCTTCCTCTACACGATCGATCGCGGGGAGCGACGCGGCGCCGAGGTCCGCAATCGACCGACGGTCCGCGACGCGATGCGCGCCGAGACGGTCGCGTTCGTCCACGAGCTGATCACGCAGAACCTCAGCCTGCTGGAGGTCATCGACTCCGACTTCGCGTTGCTGAACCAGCGCCTCGCCCGTCACTACGGCGTCGAGGGCGTGCACGGCGACGCGATCCGGCGGGTCGACGTCTCCGGCCACGACCACTTGGGCGGCGTGCTGACCCAGGGATCGATCCTCGTCGGCACCGGCAACGGGACCGCACCCCATCCCGTCTACCGCGCCGTCTGGCTCCGCGAGGCGATCCTCGGCGACGAGGTCCCGCCGCCGCCCGCGGACGTGCCGGCCCTCGAGGACTCGGCGGGCGAGGCCGTGGCGGTCGCCGCCTCGCTGAAGGAGGCGCTCGCGCTGCACCGGACGAAGGAGAGCTGCAACGACTGCCACGTCCGGCTCGATCCGTGGGGCATCCCGTTCGAGGAGTACGACGCGACGGGACGATTCAGCCCGCGCGTGGCTCCGCCGGGCACGCGCATCCCCGGATTCGACGCGCGGCAGGGCACGGACCTCGCGGCGTACCTGGACTCGGTCGACCGGCTCGCCACGGTGGTCGTCGAGGCCGACGCGCGCGTGCCGAACGGCCCGGTCGTCCACGGAGTGCACGAGCTCAAGGACTACCTGCTCCGCGAGCGCCGCGACGACGTGGCCGAGAACGTGATCCGCCGGCTGCTCACCTACGCGCTCGGCCGCGAGCTGACCTGGCGCGATCGCCCGACCGTCGACGCGCTCCTCGCGCGGTCGCGGCAGAATGACCACCGGCTCCGCGACGTGATCGTCGACATCTGCCGCACCGAACTGTTCCTGGGGGTCCCTCCACGATGACGCGCAAGTCCTGGCACCTCGACCGCCGCACGCTGCTCCGCGGCGCGGGCGCGGCGGTGGCGCTCCCCTGGCTCGAGTGCATGTCCGGGCGCCGGAACCCGGAGCCTCCGAAGCGCCTCGTCGTCACCTACTTCGCGTACGGCGCGTACATGCCGACCGGCCAGAACGGCGTCGCCGACGCGGACAAGGCGCACCACGACTGGAGCTGGTGGCCGTGCCGCGACGCAGGGGAGCTCACCTTCAACGCCGCGACCGCGCCGTTCGCCCCGCTCCGCGACCACCTGAGCTACGTCCAGGGCCTCGACCACGCCGGCGGCCACCGGCTCGGCGGCCACAGCTCCGGCGACGTGTTCGCGACCGGCGCGGACATGGCCGACACGCGCCCGAAGAACGACATCTCTGTCGACCAGGTCGCGGCCGCCCGGCACGGCGACGCGACCCGGCACGCGTCGCTCGTCCTCGGCACCGAGGGTGGTACCGGCAGCTACGGCCGCGCCAAGACCCTCTCCCACCGCGGCCCCGGCCGCCCGATCCCCGCGATGCACGACCCGCGGGAGATCTTCGACCGCCTGTTCCGGCCCTACGCGGGACGGGACGTCGCGGCCGTGCGCGAAGGGCTCCGGACGCGGCGATCCCTGCTCGACCTCGTCCTCGACCAGTCGAAGAGCCTCGACCGCCGCCTGGGCAAGGCCGATCAGGCCAAGCTCGACGAGTATCTCGACACCCTGCGCGCCGCCGAGCAGCGCATCGAACGGATCGACCGCTGGACCCACGTGCCGCTGCCCGAGGTCGACGCGGACGCGCTGGACCTCGACGTGACGGCCAAGCAGCCGGAGGAGTACGTCCGGAGTCTGTACGACCTGATGCACCTCGCGCTCCGGACCGACCTGACGCGCTTCGCGACGTTCATGACCGAGAGCGAGGACTCGGTCTCGAACCACGTCGGCAACTACTCGAACATCGTGCTCGGCTACACCGGCAACACGCACGACATCGCGCACAAGCGTCCCGAGGGCATCTCGGGGCAGTGGGAGCTGTGGCGCGCGCGCCAGCACGCGTACTTCCTCGACAAGCTGCGCACGACCGCGGAGGGCGACGGGAACATGCTCGACAACACCGTCGTGCTCTGGGGCTCGGCCCACCCGCACCAGTCCCACAACACGCAGAACTACCCGATCCAGGTCGCGGGCGGCGGTGCGCTCGGCTTCCGCCACGGGCGACTGCACAGCTTCACGGGCAGCCGGAAGGTGCCGCTCGCCAACCTGCTGCTGTCGATGCTGCACGCGGTCGACGTCCCCACCGAGCGCTTCGCGGACAGCACGGGGCCGTTGACCGAACTGAGGCCCGCGTGATGACGACCAGCGCACGCACGATGTGGTCGACGCTGCTCGTAGCACTCACGCTGGCGGGTGCAGGGTCCGCCCAGGAGCGGCCGACCGCGCCGGAGACCGTGCGGCCGCGCGTCTTGCTCCTTGGCGACCAGAGCCTGTCGAACCACCTCGACCGCGCCGCGCAGGCGCTGAAGGACGAGGCCTCGGTGGTCCGCTCGCCGCTCGGTCACCTGTCGTCCGGCGCGGCGCTCGCGCGGATCGAGGAGATCCTCGGCGAAGAGCACTGGGACCTCGTCTGCTTCCACTTCGGGCTGAGCGACCTGATGTTCCGCGACCCGCGCAGCGAGCAGGTGCGCGCGATGAGCCCGGCCGCGGGTGGGGTTCCGGTCACGCCGATCGAGCGATTCCCTGGAGTCCTCGCGCGCTTCGTCGACCGCCTTCGCGCCGCGGGCGCATCCCGCCTGCTCTGGGTCACGTCGGTCCCGCTCCACCCGAGCCGCCGGAGCGCGGCGATCGACGCCGACAAGATCCCCGTCTACGGCCAGGCGGCGAAGACGGTGATGCGGGAGCACGCGGTCCCGATCTTCGACGCGCACGCGCAGGTCGCGGCCCTGCTCGAGGAGGCACCCGACCCGCGCTCGCTCGACCGATTCCACAACCAGCTCTACGGCAAGGACCTGTCCGGCCCGCTGGTCGAGCGCATGCGCGAGCTGCTCGGGAGCCCACCGCAGCCCGCAGAAAGGCCGTCCACGTCCGAGCCCGAGAAGAGCCCAGGGGAACCCCGCAAGCGGGACTGACGGGCAGGCGCCCCACTGGACCTCCCCGGCCCCGCCCCGGACGATCGGGCGATGGTCTCGAAGTCCCTCTGCGCCCTCGCCTCCGGGATCGTGCTGCACGCGGTGTCCGCCCAGGCACAGCTCGCGCTCGAGGTCGTCGCCACCGGACTCGCGCGCCCGCTCCAGGTCGCAGCGCCCGAAGGTGACCGGGACCGGATCTTCGTCGCCGGACAGATGGGGCAGGTCATCGTGGTGCGGAACGGGCAGGTGCTGGCACAGCCCTTCCTCGACGTCACGCACTCGCCCACGACCCCGCTGCTGCTCTACGGCGAGCGCGGGCTGCTCGGCATCGCGTTCCACCCCGACTTCGACCAGAACGGCCACGTCTTCATCTACTGCGTGCGTGGGCCCGGCATCCGCGCCGTCGTCGAGCGCTACACCTTGTCGGCCACCGACCCGGACGCCTGCGACCCGAACTCGATGGTCGAGATCTGGACGACGGACATGGTCTTCGGCAACCACAACGCCGGCGGCATCGCGTTCGGTCCGGACGGCTACCTGTACGTGCCGGTCGGCGACGGTGGCAGCACGCCGCCGAACTGGCCGAGCGATCCGTTCGACCACGCGCAGAGGCTCGACACGATGCTCGGCAAGGTCCTGCGGATCGACGTCGACAACCCACAGCCCCCGCGCGCCTACGGCATCCCACCGACCAACCCGTTCGTCGGCGTCGCCGGCGCGCTGCCCGAGATCTGGGCCTACGGCCTCCGCAACCCGTGGCGCTGCACGTTCGACCGGGTGACCGGCGAGTACTACATCGCCGACGTCGGCGGACGCCGCGAGGAGATCGACCTCGAGCCGCCCGGCGGCGGCGGGCGCAACTACGGGTGGCCCTGCATGTCGGGAACGTTCTGCGACGCAGCCAGCACGTCGTGCGTGTGCAGCGACCCGCAGCTCGTCCCCCCGCTCTTCGAGTACGACCCGCCGGCCAACCAGGCAGTGATCGGCGGCTACGTCTACCGCGGCTGCGCGATCCCGAGCCTGCGCGGCAGCTACTTCTTCTCCGACTACATGACGGGGCAGACCTGGACGCTCCAGCACAACGGCAGCACGGTCACGCAGCTCGTCGACCGGACCGCCGAGCTGGTCGCACCGCCTCCCCACACGCTGACCGGGATCGCGGGCTACGGCGAGGACGCAGACGGCGAGCTCTACATCTGCTCGATCGCGGGCGAGGTCTACCGCATCGTCCCGACGACGCCCCAGCAGGCGGGCATCTCGGTC
Source organism: Planctomycetota bacterium (assembly GCA_027621295.1). Lineage (GTDB taxonomy): Bacteria > Planctomycetota > UBA1135 > UBA1135 > UBA2386 > JAQCBR01. The sequence continues at coordinate 5,558 of JAQCBR010000123.1, read as the reverse complement.
TACGGCGCGGGCACGAGCGGCTGCGGCGGGCCGCACGTGATGAGCGCGGGCTGCAGCCCGGTGCTCGGCGCGGCGTCGTTCGACCTGCGCTGCACCAACGGACCCTCGAACGTGAACGGCCTGATCGCGTTCTCGACCGCGGCCGACGTCGCCGGCAGCGACCCGTTCGGGGTCGGCCTCACGACGCACGTCCAGTTCGGGTCGAGCCTCCTGCTGCTCGAACCGATCGCGTCCGACGTCGCCGGTGACGGCGCGTTCGCGCTGCCGATCCCGCCGTCCCCTTCCCTGGTCGGCGCCCAGCTGCACACCCAGGTGTTCTGGCCCTGGTTCTCGACGATCTGCCGCCCGACCCCGATCGGCTGGTCGTCGTCGTCGGGGCTGACGTTCACGATCCAGCCGTGAGGTGCTGGAGCGACGCGTAGTGTCGGTCAGAACCGGTAGGTCAGACCGAGCAGCACACCGAAGTGGTCGTAGTCGGCACTGGCTCGACCGCCAGCACTCGGCCCTTCGCCGCTCCCCTCGAAGTCCAGCGCGCGGAAGTAGCGCGCCTCGCCGGACAGCGACCAGGAGTCATCGAGCGCGTACTCGACTCCCAGCATCGCCTGGACGCCGAAGCCGCTGTCCGAGTAGCTGTTCTCGACGCCGGCCAGATCCACGTCGATGTCGATCTCTTCGACGAGGCCCGCACCCAAGCCCACGTAAGGCCGGAGCCGGCTCTCGCTGGGGAAGTGGTAGCGGACGTTCGCCATCAGCGCGCCCGACGCGAAGTCCCCGGACGCCGCGTCGAGGCCGGTGGCCCCCACCGGACGGATCCGGTCGACGTCGTTGGTCCGGTAGGTGAACTCCAGATCGGCGGACCAGCGGTCGCTGAAGCGGTAGCCGAGGGCCGTGCCCGTCATCCAGCCCGAGTCGAAGGCCGCATCACCGAGGTTCGACGCCCCGGAAGCGTCGGTCCGTTCGACTTCGGTGTCGAGGACCGCGCCGAGGCCCGCGTCGACGCGCAGGTAGAAGCCACTGCCGGCCGCGTCGGCCGACGCGATCACGCCGGGTTCGGCGACGGTCACGAGTGGCCGATCGCCGCCCTCCGGACCGTGACCGAGCGAGGGCGCGGCGCATCCGATGCAGGAGAGGAGCAGGAGGTGGGCTGTCAGGCGGAGTGGGCGGACGTGGGGCATCGAAGTCCTCGTTCGGGGGTTCGGGTCGTGGTTGGGCCGCCGTGGGCCGGACGCGTTTCGCAGGCTGGAGCCGCCCTGGATGCCTGGAAGGTCGCCCGCGCGGAGGAGTCGCACCAGTGCGGGCCAGGGTCGGATACCGGAACTTCCCGGTGCTCCAGGACGCCCCGCGGCCGTCCTGGGCCAGCAACCCGCTTGACGCCTACGACGCGTCACCGTAGACCTACGACAACTTGTCGTAGCCACCCCATGGACCGCCCCCACCTGACCAACGCCGAGCTCGCCGTGATGGAGCTGCTCTGGCAGCACGAGCGGATGACCGCGCGGCAGGTCCGTGAGGCGCTCTACCCCGACTCGGAGAAGGCCCAGCACGGGACCGTGCAGCGGCTGCTCCAGAGCCTGGGCGAGAAGGGCTTCGTCGACCGGGACGCGACGCTGCCGGTCCACCTGTTCTCGGCGGCGCTGAGCCGCGAGGCCTACGCCGCCGACCAGCTCGAGTCGCTCGCCGACAAGCTGACCGGCGGCTCGATCGCGCCGTTCCTGACCCACCTGATCGCCGAGAGCCGCATCAGCCGCGCGGAGATCGAACGGCTGCGCGCGCTCCTGGGGGACGACGCGACGGAGGAGCGGATCGATGGCTGACTCGCTGCTCGAGCTGGCGCTCAGCAACGCGGTCGCCGCCGCGATGCTCGCGCTCGTCGCGCTGGCGACGCAGCGTTTCGCACGCCAGCCGATCCTCACCCACGCGCTCTGGCTCCTGGTCCTGCTGCGTCTCGTCAGCCCACCGGTCCTCACGTCGCCGTGGGCTCCGCTGCCGGCACTGACGACCGCGCTCCCGGCTGTGCAGGCCTCGGCACTCCCCGCCGCGGCAGCGGTCGACATGGCGCCCATGGCCGCGGTGACGTCGACGCTGTCGGCCGGCGACTGGGTCTTGGGGGCGTGGCTCTCGGGCAGCCTCCTTCTCGCGGTCGCCTCGCTGCACCGCCTGCTCCGATTCCGGCGCGGCCTCACGCGCACGAAGACCCGCGCGCCCGAGTGCGTCCAGGCACTGGCCGGCGAACTCGCGGCACCGCTGGGCCTGACCCGCAGCCCGGAGATCCTGACGACGCCCGCGCGCGTCACGCCGTTCGTGTTCTGGTGCGGTGGACGCCCTGCGGTCGTCCTGCCCGACGGCCTCCTCGCGCCCGAACGCCGACGCGACCTCCGCATGGTCCTCGCACACGAGCTCGCCCACGTCCGCCGCGGCGACCACTTCGTCCGCTGGATCGAATGGGCGACGTGCACGCTGTTCTGGTGGAACCCGCTCGCGTGGTGGGCCCGCCAGAACCTCCGGCACCAGGAAGAGCTGAGCTGCGACCTGCTCGTGCTCGGCCGACTCGAAATCGAACCCCGCGGCTACGCCCAGTCCCTGCTGGACGTGGCCGAGACCCTCTGCTCGGCAGGGCCCCGCCCCCCTGCCTTCGTGAGCGCCATGGACAGCGGCGGCACCCTGGAGAAGCGACTCAAGATGATCCTCTCGAACCGACTGCCGCGCACCCCGCGCTGGGCCCTCTCGACGGCGTTCGTGCTCGGCGCGGCCCTGATGCCGTTCAGCCTCGTCGCCGCACAGGACATGGACGCGCTCCACAAGCGCCTCCGCGCCGCGGTGCAGGCCGGCGAGATCTCCGCCGAGCAGGCGAAGTCGACGCTCGACGCGCTGCGCAAGGGGCAGAAGCCGACGCCGGCACCGAAGCAGCAGGGTGGCGAAGCCAACCCCGACGCCGCGGGCATGAAGGCGCGCTACGCCGAATACGAGCGGAAGCTCGTCGAGCAGGCGCGCGCCGGCGAGATCACCCGCGAGGAGATGCGGCAGAAGCTCGCCGAAGCGCGCGCGAAGATGAGCAACGCGATGGGCGCCAAGACCGATCGGGCTCCACAGTCGGATCGAGCTCCGCAGTCGGATCGAGCTCCGCAGTCGGACGTCGATCCTCGCACGGCCCGCCTCGAGGCGCTGAAGCTCAAGCTCGGGGAGCAGGTCCGGGCGGGTGACATGTCTCGCGAAGAGGCCGCCAAGCGCTTCGAGGAGGTCCGCGCGAAGATGGAGGCTGCGGCAGAACCTGCCCCGCAGACCAAGCTGGACGCCGACGCGCTGAAGGCCCGCTTCGCGGAGCTCGAGCGGAAGCTGGCCGCGGCCGCGAAGGCCGGCGAGATCTCCCCCGAGGAGATGAAGCAGAAGCTCCAGCAGGCCCGCCAGCGCATCCGTCAGGCGATGGAAGGCAGCCCCGCACCGACCGCCGCCAAGCCGCAACCCAAGACCGACGTCGCCCCCGACAACGCCAGGCTCCAACAGATCCAGACCCGCCTTCGCGCCGCCGTCGAGCGGGGGGACATGACCCCCGAGGCAGCGCGCAGAAAGATGGCCGAGATCCGCACCCAGATGTCCGGCAACCGCGAGCCAGGGCGCGACGCCCCCCAGCCGCGCCGCAACTGATCTAGAATCGGCCTGCCCTCCCCCACCCACTCACAGGAACGTTCCCGAAGATGAGAATCACCACGACCCTCCTAGGCCTCCAACTCACGATCTCCGCCCTGTGCGCCCAGGGCGGGGCAGCGACCCAGACCGACTTCGCAGCATTCGCAGCCGACGGCACGAACACCGCGTTCGACTCGCAGGCCGCGGGCACCGCCATCGGCCGCGGTCTCTCGGTCCAGGCCGAGATCCAGACCAACCCGCGCACGCCTCCGCAGGCGTGGGCGACGACGTTCGTCACGCCTCTGACGCTGCGCGCCGGTTCGGTCGGCCTGCAGCTCCGCGAGATCGGCGGCGCGCGCGGTGACGGCACCCGCGCGCAGATCACCGCCGGGACCTCGGCGGATGCGCCGGGCACGACGCGCCCGACGCAGGGCGCCCACGCCGTCTCCTTCGTCGTCCCCGCCGCCGCCGGCTCCACCGGCACCGTGCAGATCAACTGGGGTGGCCAGGCTTCGGCCGGCGCGGCTCTGGCCGCCTCGGTCGACGCGGACGGCGACGGACGCCCCGACTGGCGAGGCGTCGCCGGCACCCCGGACAGCCAGCAGATCGCGGTCACCGCCGGCCCGCGCGGTGTTCGCGTCGTGCTCGCGACGAACGGCAGCGCCACCGCTTCGGGAACGAACCGCGCCGTCTACCAGGGCGGGCTGTCGGTGGTGTTCACGCCCGACGGCACCGGCGGCGGCCTGAGCTGCACCTGGACCTCGACGAGTCGCCCGTGTGGCGCGAGCCTCGCCGGCTCCGACAACGCGACAGGCCGCCTGCTCGCGCTGACGCTCGACGTGACCGGCGCGTCCCCGCAGGGTCTCGGCCTCCTCGTCGTCGGTGCACCTGCGGCACGCCCGACCCCGCTGCCCGGCAGCACGTGCAGCCTCGTCCTCGACCTCGCGGCGGCGCAGGGACTGTTCCCGTTCATCACCGATGCACAGGGCGACGCGTCGCTGACCTTCCGGGTCCCGCCGCGGCCGCTGACGACCGACTTCCAGGCCGTGGTCCTCGGCCTCGGACGCGGCGCGACGCTGAGCGCGACGAACGGTCTCAACCTCGTCTGCCAGTGACCGGCACCGAGCGCTCCGCGGCGAGATCGAACGCGGAGCGCCGCGCACGGCCCGTCAGCGGAGCGGCGGGAGCTTCTGCTCCTCGAGCCGCAGGCTGATGTGGCCGCGCGGCGGGATCACTCCCTGCCGGGGGTGATGGAAGCGCAGGAAGCTCATCAGGGCGACCGTGACGCGGCCGTCGGCGCACGCAGCCCGCGCCTCGTCGTCGAGGAGCGCCCCCCGCGGCTGCCCGCCCTGCCGCATGCCGACGCCGACCGTCGACGTGAACAGCGGCTGCCCGTCGATCCACAGCGCGTAGCCCTCACCGGCCTGCACGTGCGCGCTGCCGCCGACGACGATCCGGTACCGATGCCCTTCGCGGAGAGGAGGCACCTCGAGGGTCGCACGCAGCAGCAGGACTTCCTTCTCCCACAGCGTGTTGGGCACCTCGCCGCAGCGACAGAACGGCGCGCTGCAGCTGGCGCTCAGCGGCTCGAGCTGGCCGTCCAGCTGGCCGAACGGCTGCCTGCCACGCGCCCAGCCGACCGCGTCGGCATCGAAGTCCGGAAGGAACCAGGAAGCGTAGCCGTCGGGGAAGCCCACCGCACGGAACCGGTTCGGCTTGTCCAGCGGCTGCGCCTCCGCGGGGTCAAAGCTCGCGAACGACCAGTCGACCGCGTCGAGGTCCGGGCCGAACGGCACCCAGTCGTAGTCATGGACGCCCACCTCCTCGTAGCAGTTGACGAGCCCGAAGGTCGCTCCACGCAGGAACTGGCTCGCCTTCGGATCGCGGGTTCCGCTGCGCTCCTGCTCGAGCGCGGCACGCTGACGGGGATCCGC
>JAQCBR010000122.1 GCA_027621295.1 Planctomycetota bacterium | reverse complement strand
GGAGACCCGGCAGGGCTCGCGCCCTGCGCCGCGGCGCGCTCACGCGCGCCGGAGCCTTGCGGGTCCCATCCACCGATGGATCAGGCGTCGCCGCCTTCCTTCGGCTCGTCGTCCTTGGACTTCTCGGCCTCGCGGACGCGGGCACCGAGGTCCTTGAGCTGCGACGCCAGCGCGCCGAAGGCCGGCGCCGGCTCGGGCTCGCTGTAGGTCGAGGTCTCGCTGGACTCGCCCTCTTCGAAGTGCGTCTGGATCAGCGTCAGGCCGATCTTCCGCTCGTCGGTGTCGATCTTGATGATCCGGACCTCGACCTTCTGACCGATCTTCACGACGTCTTCCGGGTTCTCGACCTTGTGGTCAGCCAGCTCGGAGACGTGGAGCAGACCTTCGAGGCCGGCTTCCAGTTCGACGAAGACACCGAAGTTGGTGATCTTCGTGACCGTGCCCGGAACGCTGTCGCCGATGTGGTAGCGAGCCGGGATGTCGCTGGTCCACGGGTCGGCCTGGAGCTGCTTGAGACCCAGCGCGATCCGCTTCTTCTCCTGGTCGACGGAGAGGACGACGCACTCGACCTCTTCGCCCTTCTTCACGACCTCCGACGGGTGCGTGATCTTCTTGGTCCACGACATGTCCGTGATGTGCAGCAGGCCGTCGATGCCTTCCTGCAGCTCGATGAACGCGCCGTAGTTGGTGAGGTTGCGGACGCGACCACGGATGATCGTTCCCGGCGGGTAGGTGTCGGACACCATGTCCCACGGGTTCACCTCGGTCTGCTTCATGCCGAGGCTGATCTCCTGCTTCTCCTTGTCGATGTCGAGCACGACGACCTCGACGTGATCGCTCACGCTGACGACCTCCGACGGGTGGTTGACGCGCTTGGTCCAGGACATCTCGGAGATGTGGACCAGACCCTCGACGCCGTCCTCCAGCTTGACGAAGGCGCCGTACGACATGAGGTTGACGACCTCGCCCGTGATGCGGGAGTTGACGGGGTACTTCTCGTCGATGCGCTCCCAGGGCGACTCGGACTTCTGCTTCATGCCGAGCGCGATGCGCTCGCGATCGCGGTCGATCTTGAGGACCTTGACCTCGACCTCGTCGTTGATCGCAACCATCTCCGACGGGTGGTTGATGCGGCCCCACGACATGTCGGTGATGTGGAGCAGGCCGTCCAGACCGCCGAGGTCGACGAACACGCCGAACTCCGCGATGTTCTTGACGACGCCGGTCCGGATCTGACCTTCGTCGATCTCCGCCAGCAGTTCGGTCTTGAGCTTCTCGCGCTCCTCTTCGATGAGCTTGCGGCGCGAGACGACGATGTTCATCCGCTCTTCGTCGATCTTGATGATCCGCGCGCGGACGTGCTGACCGATCCACTCGCCGATGTCGCCGACGCGGCGGATGTCCACCTGCGACGCAGGCAGGAACACCGGCACGCCGATCTCGACGAGGAGGCCGCCCTTGATCTTCTTGACGATCTCGCCTTCGACCACGTCGCCTTCGGCGTGGGTCTCGATGATCTTCTCCCAGCCGCGGATGCGATCCGCCTTCCGCTTGCTGAGCTCGATGTAGCCGTCTTCGTCATCGATCGCCTCGACGAGGCACTCGACTTCCATGCCCGGCACGACGGCCTCCGGGTTCTCGAACTCGTCGAGAGGGATACGCCCCTCGGACTTGTAGCCCGCGTCGACGAAGACGGTGCCGTCCTCGAGGATGCGGATGATCTTGCCCTTGACGATCGCGTTGGGGGCGACTTCTCCGACCGTGGAGCCCATGGCGTCCGCGAGCTGCTCCTCGGTCGTCTGACCGAGCGCTTCCCCGATCAGCAGGTCGAGCTGATCCAGGTCCATCGCGAACTTCTTGACGAGTTGCTTACCGTGCATGAAACGAAGTGGACCGCTCCCCCGAGAGGGTGGTCCGTCTGGAAAGAGTGATCACCGCGAGCCGGACCGTCCGGAGCGCGGCAGGAAAGAAGGAAAGGGAAAAGGTAGAGACAAAGAACGAACGCAGAGCGCCGGGAGTGACCGTCCGCAGATCAGCGGGATGCCACGCCCTCCGCTGCGCTGGAATACTGGTCGGCAGCCGAGTCCGCCGCAGCGTCTCGACTGGGAGTGGACGCCCCGAGGGCAGGCGCGCTGGCGGCACGTTCCCCGCCCGACAGGGCCGCGACACTCACCTCGAGCGCCTCGATGCCACCGCGCCCCAGGACCGTTTCGGCGCTCATCGGCTCGCCGTAGCGCACCGTGATCCGAGCGGGCCGCGGGAAGCCACGGCCGCGGCCCAGCGCCGCGAACGAGCCCTCGACGCCGACCGGCACGACGGGCACCGGCGCGCGCTTGAGGACGAGCAGAGCACCCCGCTTGAAGGACGTCATGCTTCCGTCGGCGGAGCGCGTCCCCTCGGGGAAGATACAGACCACCTTGCCGGCGCGGAGCGCGGCGACGGCGCCTTCGAGTCCCTCGCGCGGCGAACCGTCCCGATCGACGAAGATCACGCCGAGCGCCGAGAGGTAGCGGTGCGCGAGCCCGACCTTGCCGAGCGTCGACCGCGCGAGGAAGTGCACCGCGCGCGCGAGGCCGCACCCGACGATCGGAGGATCGAGGTAGCTCGCGTGGTTCGCGACGAGCAGGACCCCGCCCTCGGCAGGGATGTTGTCAGCCCCGAGCGTGCGCTTGCGGTTGTACAGCCCGAGCCACACGCGGGCGACGAGGCGGGACATGCCGTAGACGAGACCGTTCACGCCGCGCCCTCCTCGACGCCGCGGACGCGCGCGACGATCCGCGCGACGACGCCGTCGATCGTGAGCCCGGTCGTGTCGATGCGCACCGCATCGTCCGCGCAGCGCAGCGGCGCGATGGCTCGCTCCGCGTCGCGCCGGTCGCGGACCGCGATCTCCGCCTCGATCTCTTCGACCGGAGCCGCGCGGCCCCGCTCGGCGTAATCCCCGAGCCGACGCCGCGCACGTTCGGCGACGCTCGCGTCCAGGTAGAACTTGTACCGGGCGTCCGGGAACACCTCGGTGCCCATGTCCCGCCCTTCGCAGACCATCGGTCCTCGCTCCGCGAAGGCGCGCTGGAGCTCGAGCATCGGCGTGCGCACCGCGGCGAGCGCAGCGATCCGCGACACGCAGGCGTCGACCCGAGGCGTGCGGAGCTCGGCGCCCGGCGTCCGACCGTCCACCGTCACCGCGCCTTCGGCATCGAGCCCGAAACGGCGCGCCGCCAGCACGTCGCGCGCGGCGGCCTCGAGGGCATCGACATCGTCTCCCCCAGCCTCGAGCAGACGTGCGGCACGCGGCTCCTCGAGCAGCGTCCACGTCACCGCACGGAACATCGCGCCGGTGTCGAGGTGCGCGAAACCCAGCAGGTCCGCGACCGCACGTGCGACCGTGCTCTTCCCCGCCCCGGCCGGGCCGTCGATCGTCACGACCGACGCGCGCGTCGGCTCCGACGCTGCAGGGATATCGGGGCTTGGGGTCATGGGAACGGGGAAGGTCCGGAGCGGCGACGCAGCCGTCCGGCCGAGGTCCTCGCGGACTCGGAGGGGCGAAGAAAGTAGCCGCGTGCCCCGGAACCGTCCATCCCGTCCGCAGATTCCGGCGCGAACGCAGCCGGCGGGCGCTCAGCGGATCGGGCGGGGCGGGAACGCAGCAACCCGACCCCCGTCCGGCCCCACCGCCACGACCCCGTCCGGCCCCGCCTCGACGTGCACCCCAGCCTCGTCGAAGGCGGGCAGGACGATGAGGTCCCCGCCACCCGGCCAGGGGGAATGGAACGCCGGCCGATGCACGTGGCCGCAAACGAGGAGCGACACCCCGGTCGCCGCGAATGCCGCGTCGATTCCCGCGGCCGCGAGGTCGGTCCGCTCGGGATCGTGCGCCGACACGACCGCCTGGCTCCGGACGCGGACCCGCCCACCCAGCCTGAGCGCCAGCCGGGACGGCAGGACGGCCGCGAGCATCCGGACCGGCAGGCTCCGCAGGACCCGCTTCGCCCGCTGGTAGCCGACGTCCCGCAGGCAGAGCTCGTCGCCGTGGAGCGCGAGCGCCGTCCGGTCTCCGACGCGCAGGCGGAGCCCGCCCGCGACGACACGCGCGCCGCTCGCTGCGGCGAACGCACGACCCAGGAGGAAGTCCCGGTTGCCGTGGAGCACCGTGCAGGACACGCCCGCGTCCACCGCCGAGCGGAGCGCGGCCACGACCTCTCGCCAGCCCGGCTCGCGCAGCTGGGCCGGAGCCACGTAGAGATCGAAGAGGTCGCCGAGGATCACGACCCGGGTCTGCCCCGGCTCTCGGGCGGAGGCTCGCGCGAGAACCTCGGCCAGGTGCGCGAGGGTCTCGGCGGCACCGGGACCGGCGTGCAGGTCCGACAGCAGGACCGTGCGCGGTCGGTCGTCGTCGGCCGCGTCGTGGATGCTCGTCCCGAGGCAGCGGAGGGTCACGGTTCCAGCACCTCGAGGAACAGGGGTTCGAGGACGTCGAGCTCTGCACGGAACCAGCCGTCCACGAGCTCGAGGTCGACCCCGCGAACGATGTCCCGGACGCGGGTCGCTCCCGCGATGCCGATCTCGACCGGTCGCGGCCCCGCGCGCTCCAGCGTCTCGACGATCTCGGGAGCACCGAGGCAGTCGACGCGGATGGCGATGATCGGCCGGGCTCCCGGCGCCGCGAGGCGGACGCGCTCGATGCAGGTCGGCAGCCCCGGGCCCCTCACCACCACGGGAGTCACGACCTCGGCCGCGTCGAGCGCGTGACCGACGCGCGCACGGAGGTCGCGGGCAGCGGCCACGCGGGCCGGATCGAGTCGCAGCGCCGCATACTCGGCCACGGCGAGGTTCAGGTAGGTCGTGCGCCCGCGCCCGGCGCGCGCCTCGAGCTGGACGCGCGGAGCGGTGCCCGCATCCACCACCTCGCCGAGGACGCCCTCGGTGGCCGGCTCCGCGATCCCGACCCCGGAGCCCAGCCGACGGCCGTCGCCGACCGATGCGTTCCGCACCGCGAGGTCTGCGCGGAGCTGGGAACGCGAGCGGATGCCGAACAGCGCGTCCAGGGCCCCGGCCTCCCGCAGGCGGAGGTCTTCGTCGTAGATCCCAGCTCCATGGTCCGCGAGCAGATGACCGCCCCCGCGCACGAACGCGCGGATCGCCGCTGCGTCCGCATCCGACAGGGCGAGCACGGCGGGCAGGACCAGGAGCTTCGGCGGATCGGACCGGAGCCGTGCAGCGAGACCTCTCGCGTCGACGAAGTCGACGGTCACGCCCAGATCGTCGAACACCTCGACCCAGCTCTGCCGCGCCTGGGACGACGTGCCTCGGCGCGCCTCGTAGCTCGACAGGCGCTTCGGCCAGGTGCGGCCATCCTCCCACGAATCGAGCATCCAGTGCGCACGCACCGACGCACGCGACTCGACCAGCAGCACATCCCGATCGCGGACCTCGACGCGCGGCGCGCAGGCGTCCATCGCCGGCCGGAGTCGCTCGAAAGCGGACGCGACACTCCGCCCGTAGGCCGTCGGCTCGCCGCCCGCATCGCAGACGTCACGCCCCTGGTAGACGATCACCCCGTCGACGCCGTGCGCGACGAGGCTGCCGAGCTGGGCTCGCAGCCTCACGTCGATCTCTTCGGGCTCACAGCCGAACACGGTCGCGACCTCGCGCACATCGGGCCTGGCGAACGCGCGGCACAGGTCGCGAAGACCGACGAGGTCGTAGGCCTCGTAGAAGCCCATCGAAGGCATCAGCGCGGCTGCGTCGTGGCCGCCGAACGCGGTCGGCGCCTGCATGCCCGTCAGCCCGACCGGCAGCCCGGGTGCCACGGACCGGGCCGCCGCGGCGGCCGTCGCGACGGCCTCGGCGAACAGCTGGTCACAGAACGCCAGCTGATCGTTCCATGGCGCGAGGTTGGCGGGCAGCTTCGGCCCGACGAGCTCCCGCGCGCGCATCTGACCGGTGGTCCAGGGCTCGACCGATTCGAAGGCGCGGTAGGCCGTCCCCCAGCGCAGGTTCAGCGCCGCGACGTCCCCGCCGAAGCGCTCGCCGAGCGCGGCTCGGAACGCGTCCCGGAACGTCGGCGACGCACTGATGTCGAGCGGGTTGGAGCGGCGCGTCGCGGACGCCTCGTCGCCGAGCGACGCTCCGAGCGCGCCACGCGCAGCGCCTGCGAGCCCACCGCGCACCCGGTCCGCCAGCTCGGACAGGATCGCCGGGTCCGCGAGACAGGTCGGACGCCGCAGCGCGGACTCGTCCCGGTTCTCGAGGTACGCATCGAAGAGCGGCTGCCACTCGGCGTCCCGCAGCTCGAGGATGCCCTTGCCGGCGACCTGGTCGACGTAGTGCCGGAGCCCCGCCGCGTGCGCCGGCCCTGGATCGGTCCCACGCGACAGCGCCACCGCCGTGAAGCCGAGGCGACGCACGCCCGCCCAGAACGCATCGCTGCGCGGACCGGGATCACCGAGCCAGAGGATGCGTTCGAATCCCTGCCATCGCTCCTGTTGGGCAGGAAGCGCAGCCGAGCCGACGGCCAGCGAGGTCACGATCGCGAGCGCCGCCGCAGCGCGGCCGCGGCGCAACGCACGCGTCACTCGATCCCGTAGTCCTTGAGTTTCTCCCACAGCACCTTCCGGCTGATGCCGAGGACCGAGGCCGCCTTCGTGCGATGTCCACCGACCGAGCGGAGGACCTTGCGAAGGTGTTCGCGTTCCGCTTGGACCAGGACCTCTCGCAGCGACTTGAGGTCGGTCGGCGGCTCGAGCGCCGCGCGCCGCGTCTTGTCGACCGGCAGCAGGTGCTCCTTCTTGAGGATCGTCGAGCCACCCGCCATCGCGATCGCCTGCGCGACGTGGTTCTCCAGCTCGCGGACGTTGCCCGGCCACGCGTAGCCGCTCATCGCCTCGAGCACGTCCGTCTTGACGGTGAACGAACGCCCCTGGCCGAGCTTGCGCACGAAGTGCTGCGTCAGGAGCGGCACGTCGCCCTCGCGCTCCCGCAGCGGCGGCAGGTCGATCGGCACGACGTTGAGGCGGTAGTAGAGGTCCTCGCGGAATCCCCCCTTCTTCACGAGGTCGATCAGCGGGACCTTGGTCGCCGACACCACGCGGATGTCGACGTGAAGGGTCTCCTCACCACCGACCCTCTCGAACGACCGCTCCTGGATGACGCGCAGCAGCTTCACCTGCGTCTGCAGCGGCATGTCGTCGATGTCGTCGAGGAAGATCGTGCCTCGGTTGGCGAGCTCGAAGCGACCGCGGCGCAGCTTTCCGGCGTCGGTGAACGCTCCCCGCTCGTGCCCGAACAGCTCGGTCTCGAGCAGCGTGTCGGGCAGTGCGCCGCAGGACAGCGCGACGAAAGGCGCGTCGCGACGCGCGCTCAGCTGGTGCAGCGCGCGGGCGATGCACTCCTTGCCGGTTCCGCTCTCGCCCTGGATGAGGACCGACGCATCGGTCGGCGCGACGGTGCGGACGGTACGGAACACGTCCTCCATCCGTCGACTCCTCCCGATGACGCCCGGCAGCCCACCCTCCCCGTCCAGCGCGGCGCGCAGCTGGCGGTTCTCATCGAGGAGCGTCCGGAACTTGCCGATCCGCGCGACCCGCTCGACGACCTGCTCGTTGAGGAACGGCTTCTGGATGTAGTCGTCCGCGCCGAGGCGCATCGCTTCGACCGCGTGCTCCACCGTCGCGAATGCGGTCATGACCAGGACCTCGGTCCCGGGCCTGGCCTCCTTCGCCGCGGCCAGCACCTTCAGGCCGTCCGCACCGGGCAGGCGGACGTCGGTGATCACGCAGTCGAACGCCTCCTCGCGGAGACGCGCGATCCCGCGGGTGCCGTCGGCCTCGTGGACGACGTCGTGCCCGGCGGCCTCGAGGTCGTCCGTCAGCGTGACGGCGATCGTCTTCTCGTCCTCGACCAGCAGGATCTTCATGCCGTGCGGGCGACCTCCTGGCTCAGCCCGACGTCGGGCCGGCTTCGCCGCCGGTGTAGCGCTCCCGTCGGAACGTCTCGACGCGGTCGCCGCCCGATTCCGTAGCCCACTCCAGGGCCATCTCGGCCTGGGAGAGCAGCGTGTCGAAGAACAGCGTGTCCCGGTCCTCGCACGCCGCGATCCCGAGACTCAGCGTCAGCTCGACGTCGGTGCCCTCGACCTGGAGACCGGTGAAGGCCTGACGGATGCGATCCGCGACGATGAACGCCGACTCCGCGTCGGTGTGCGGCAGCACGACCAGGAAACCGTCGTCCTCCACCATGCCAAGGTGGTCGTGGTCCCGCGTCTTCTCGGCGACGAGGCGCGCGAGCTCGCGGTGGATCGACTCGCGGAACTGGGTCGGGCTGATCCCGAGGTAGCCCAGCTGCACCCGGTCCGGCTTCATCAGCAGGCAGGCCAGCGGGTAGCCGTAGCGGCGGGCCCGGCTGAACTCGGTCTTCATCAGGTGCAGGATCTGCGCCTGCGAGAACGGGGCGCGCGAGATCGGCATCTCCCGGGATCGGTCCCCGGGACGGCTGCCCGCCTTGCCGCTGCGTCGGAATCCTGGTCGCGTCATCTCAGCGCCACCCCAGATCGGGGCGACCTCCCTGCCTGCCTCGGTCGCCACGGGCCGCAGCCCGGGGCCGCGGTCGCGCGGAGCACAGCAGAACCCGCGACCACGGGAGATGCACGCGGAACTTCGCGGGCCGGTCGAGAGCTGGCCGGATCGAGCACCCTGGAAAAAAGTGTGGGCCTCAGCCGGTCAGAGCTGAGGCCCACGAATTCGGGGAAGGCTACGGAATGGAGAGGGCGGTTAGGGAGGGGGGAATCAGATCTCCACCCCGCAGCCTCGACCCCAAAGGTGTTCTGTTCTCGGAATCGTGACCGGCCAGGAGCCAGTCTTCTCGAACGCGTCGCAGCGCCGGTCGGAGGCACGCCGCTCGTCGCTGCGACAGGGGAAGTATGCACACTCTCCACGAGGTTTCAACAAAACCGAGCAGGTTTTTCACCAGCATTGGGGAAAACCTGTCCAGTTCCCCCGGCGGCCCGGTTCGCAGGCCTCCAGGTCGTCGTCGGCCCGGTGGAGCCGTGCACGAGTGCCCCTAGTCGACTGTCCAGCCGCAGTTTCAAGCCGCATCGACCGGTCCTCCGCCGGGCGGAACCCACGATCCGGCCGGCCGCACCGCGGACGCGTGAGGCCGCACCGGGGTTCCAGCGCCGGTGGGCACGGCACATCGACTCACACTGCCCAGGCGGTCGACCCGGGGAAGTGTCCACGCGCGCGAGAGGGCCGCATCCTCGACGCCCGACACCCTTCCGGGTCACCGACTCTGCTGCGACCGCCCGTCGGTCCGGGAGGCGATTCCACCCAGGGCCGTCAGCGCGGATTGCCGATCAGTTCACGTACGAAGTCCACCGCGCCGTCGCTGAACGCGTAGAGGTCGAAGCCCCAGTTCGCGCGGATCAGGATCAGGCCGATCGCGAAGACCACTGCGAAGATCACGTAGAACGCGCTCCGCACGACCGCCATCGCGATCAGGCGCTTGATCGCGTTGGAAGCCCGCGGCCGCGGCGCCCGGGGCGCCGCGCGCGACGCGCCCCCCCCACCCTGGACCCAGTCCCTCTGCGCGGAGATCGCACGGTTCACCAGGTCCGAGGGATCGACCGACTCACCGACCACGAGGTCGCAGACCGACTCCCACGGGTAGGTCTCGGGGCTCCTCTTCGCGACGTCTGCCACCGAGCGCCGGGTCGCCGGAGAGACGCTCCCAGCCATCATCCGGAGGCAGGTCTCGGCGACCTTGGCGACGGTGGCATCCTGCTGGACCAGCAACTCTCCGGAATCGGCCATGCCAAAACGCTACCGGGACCGGGGCTCGGCGCTACCTTCCAGCCCCGATGGGCTCCTGGCGGTTGGCATCCGGAACGGAGGACTCGTTCACGGCACTCGCGGACGCGCTCGATGCCGGCCTCCCCGCAGAATCGGCGCTCGCAGCCGCCGGACTCGCGACCCGGGCTGGTGACGGAGCGCCGTGCCACGAACAGCTCGCAGCCGCCTGCCCCGACCTCGCCCCGACCGAGCGAGCTGTGCTCCGAGCCGCCGAGGGCGGCGGCTCGCTCGCCGCGGCGCTGCGCCAGCTCGCCGGGGATCGACAGACTCGACGGGAGCGCCGCCGGGAGCTCGCCGGACGCCTCGCCTACCCGGCGCTGGTCATCGCGTCCGCAGCGCTGGTTTCGGTACTGTTCGCGAGCATCGGGATGCCGGGTCTCGGAGCCGGATTCTGGGTCGGGTCGGTGACGGGCCTCGGCGCGTGCGCGGCCCTGGTGACCTACGCCCGCCGGCGCCTCGCGGTCGACCCGACGTTCGAGCCCCCGCTGCTCGGCGTCGTCGCCGCACGCGCAGCGGCCACGCCCTACTTCGAGGCTCTCCTCGCGCTCTACGCGGCCGGAGTCAGGGTCGACGAGGCCCATCGCGAGGCGGTCGCCGCCTGCCCGAACGCTCCGCTGCGCGCACGCCTCGTCGCGACGAGCACGAGTCTCGCCGCGGGGACCTCGCTCACCGAATCCCTCGAGCGCGCCGGAGCCTGCGACGAGTGGGCGCGCCGCGTCCTCGGCGAGGCCGAGCGGACGGGCACGCTCGAGGCAGGGCTGCGGCACGTGCTCGTGAGGCTACGCGCAGCGAACGACGCGACCGCTCGCCGCGCCGTGCGCGCACTCGGCGCGCTGGCCTACGCGTTCGCGATCCTCGTCGTCCTGCTGACGGTCGGCCGCTTCTACGGCGGGCTGACGGACCGGCTCGGCGGCATCGGCCGGTGACAGCGACGGGCTGGAACGCAGCGAACCAAGGCCTTCCCAAACTCCGTGCCAAACGATCGCCGACCTCGGCGCCGGCGTTGTCGAGCCTGCTATACTTCGACCGCCCATCCCCCGCGGGACACCGAGAAGAGCATCCGAAAAGCCGATGAGACTGGGACTTTCCCAACACCTGCGCACCGAGCAGCGACTGGTCCAGTCGCCGCAGATGATCCAGGCGATGCAGGTCCTGCAGTGCCCGATGGCCGAGCTGCAGGATCAGATCGAGCAGGAACTCCAGGAGAACGTCTTCCTCGAGGTCCGCGAGACGGAGCGGACCGACCGCGAGGACACGGCCGACCGCGACGACGACGGCGCGGCGGAAGCGCGGGAGGGCGACGACGCTTCGGTCCTGTGGAACGAACTCGACCAGCTGGAGCGCCGCACGGACGGCAGCGGCACGCGCCCGGCCCGGATCTCGGACGACGAGGCCGACCGACGTCTGGACGCGCTCTACAACGCACCGGATCACGGAATGTCGCTCCCGGACCACCTGCTCACCCAGGTGCGGATGATGGACGTGTCCGAGCCGCTCTACAGGGTGATCGAGCACGTGGTGTTCTCGCTCGACGAGGACGGCCGGCTCGCCGAGACGGCCGAGCAGATCGCGGACACCCTCCTCGTGCCGATCCCGCTCGCGCAGGAGGCCGTCGACCTGTGCAGGAGCCTGGATCCGGCCGGCGTCGGCGCACGCAACCTGAGAGACTGCCTGCTGATGCAGCTGGATCGGATGAGCTACGTCCGGCCGCTGACGAGGCGGATCGTAGAGCACCACCTCGACGACCTCGCGATGAACCGCATCCCGAAGATCGCGCGCGAGACGGGCGCCGCGGTCGACGACGTGAAGGACAGCTGGGCCTTCATCCGCGACCACCTGAATCCGCACCCTGGCTCGGCGTTCCAGGAGTCCCGCAACTCGACGGTGACCCCGGACGTGTTCGTGGACGAGGTCGAGGGTGAGTTCGAGGTCCGGACCGAACGCGGCTCGATCCCCGAGCTGACGATCTCGTCGACGTACAAGAACCTGCTCCAGGAAGCCCGGAACGACCCGCGCGTCCACGAGTACCTGCGGCGGAAGATCGAAGCCGCGAAGTGGTTCATCGAGGCTGTCCACCAGCGCCAGAACACGATCCAGCGGATCGCGTCCGAGATCGTCGCGCGGCAACAGGACTTCCTGCGCCACGGCGTGCGGCACCTGCGCCCGATGAAGATGCAGGACGTCGCCGACGCGGTCGGCGTCCACATCTCGACGGTCAGCCGCGCGATCAAGGACAAGTACATCCAGACCCCGCAGGGGATCATGGAGATGAAGCGGTTCTTCTCCGGGGGAACCGTCAGCGACTCCGGCGAGCTGGTCAGCCAGCGAGCGATCAAGGACAAGCTGCGCGAGATCGTCGACCAGGAGGACAAGCAGAACCCGCTGTCGGACGACCAGCTCGTGGACGAGCTGAAGGCGGCCGGCCTGCAGATCGCGCGACGGACGGTGACCAAGTACCGGAAGGCGCTCGGCATCGAGTCCTCGACGCGCCGCCGCGAGTTCTGACCTGCGGGCTCCACTCCGCGGGCGCCGGTCAGCCGCGGCGACACGCTCCCC
>JAQCBR010000121.1 GCA_027621295.1 Planctomycetota bacterium | reverse complement strand
CCCACCGCGACGATCGGGCGGGCCCCATCGGGGCGGAGCTGGCCGTTCGAGCGGAACCCTTCCGCATCGATCGACACGGTCGTGCCCCAGCGGCTGTCGTCGGTCGCGGCGCCCGGTCGTGGCACGTAGCCGAGCTCTGCGTCGGGCATCGCCGGGTAGCCGCGCCGGACCTGGTCGATCCGGGTCAGGCGAAAGCTCTCGAAGTAGAACGGCCCGCGTGCCACGCGCGTGATCCCCTCGGCGACCAGCAGGAACGCCAGCAGGGGAATCAGCGCGAACGCGATCTTCTTCGGCAGCGGCAGGGTGCGGCGCGTCACGAGCGCACGGTAGCGCGCAGAGGTCGCGCCGACATCGGCGGATCGGGGATCAGTGGCGTGCTGGGACCAACAGCACCGCCTGCGAGATCTCGACCGCGTCGAGGTGCCCCATCATCTCGTGGGCCAGCACGTGCAGGTGGCTCCGGTTGGTGTGGTGCGTCAGCTCTCCGGCGCGACCGTCCGCGAACACGCCGACGAGCTCGACCTCGACGTCGCGCTGCTCGAGCCGCCGAGGTGCGGGGCCATCGGGGTTGGCGATCGGGCAGGCGCCGGCGATCACGTGGCACGAGATCGTTCGCGCGAACCCGCGCACGCGGATCGGCACCGGCATCTCCAGGTCGAAGCCCTCGCGGGTGAGTGCGTCCGCGATCACGCGCTCGAGCGCGTCCAGATCCAGAGTCCGTTCGCCGAGCGCGACCTGACGCCAGCCGGGCACGTTCGCGAGCACGAACAGTGCGGCCTCATCGCCTGGTCGCGCGGTGCGGACCTCTCCGGTCGAGCCGACTGCGACCATCGCGCGGCCGTCGACGACGGTGACCTCGCCTTCGAGACCGGCGAGCGCGCCGACCGCGATCGAGTCGGGACCGATCGCCCGCGTGATCTCGATCCTGCCCCGGGAGTCGCCCTCTCGGAGCACCTCGCGCATCGTGCCCCAGGTCTGGACCGTGGGCGGGCTGGTCGAGCAGCCGGCGCCGAGCGCGGCGACGAGCAGCGGTGCGAGCAGCGCGTGGCGGGAGCGCGGAGCGTGGCTCACTGCGTGAACCTCAGGTCGAGGCGCGCCCCGAACACGAGCGCGTGGTCACGCGCGCGCCCGAAAGCCTGCGCGTGGAGCGTGTAGCCCGCGAGTCCCGGCAGACTCGGGATCGCGAGCGGGACGTCGAAGCGCCGTCCCGCCGAAGCGAAGCCCGAGAACGCCATGTAGAGGCTGCTCGGATCGACGAGCAGGTTGCCGAACGGCGTCGGCACCGGCGTCGAGAGCGGGAACGCGCCGGTCACGATGCCGCACGGGCCGGGCTCGGCCGCGATCGACAGTCGGCGGCTCTGGCCGAGCTGCAGCGGTCCGTCGGTCCAAGTCTGGGGAGCCTCGATCTCCGCCCGGATCGACACGATCCGGGGGTCGGACGCGGTGCTCGGGCCGAGCACGGTCTCCAGGCCTGTCGGGTCATCGGCCAGGAAGCGCTCGAAGAACCCGCGCGCGACGCCGAACGCCGCCTGGAACGACGGATCGCTGGTCCCGACGGGCAGCGAGAGTCCGGTGACGTTGCTGTGGTTGGCCGGGTCGGCGAGCAGGTGGAGTGACTTCGCCCCCGTGTAGGCGACCAGCTCGTCGTAGATCGCGAGCGCGTTTTCCTGCCAAGGCGTGATCGAGTCGCGCTCACCGACGACCATGCCGAAGGGCACGTTCACGCTGCGCGCCGCGTTGCTGTTCGCGTCCCGCGGCGCGAAGCCGAAGCCGCAGCGGAACCCCGGGTTCGTGGAGAGGATGTTGGCGGCGTTGCCGCCGCCCATCGAGTGTCCGGCGATGCCGATCCGCGCGGGGTCGAACGCCCCGAAGAACGGGCTGGCCGGGTCGGTGTTCGCCGAGCGGACCGCGAAGTAGAGCGCGCGGCCGTCCTGTTCCTGCGTCGTGTCGTCGAAGAGCGCGGTGTTGCTCACGACCGCGATGAAGCCGGCCTCGGCGAACGCGGCCCCGAGCGTTCCGTAGAACGGACCCGGCGTCGCGTAGCCGTGGAGGAAGACCACCGTCGGCCAACCCCCGGCACGCGTGAGGAGCGGGGTGTCGGTCCCGGCAGTCGTGGCCGGGTAGTGGATGCGGGAGATGAGCGTCGTCGTGCCCTGGCCGGTGAGGTTCGGCCAGCCGACGTCGCGTTGCCCGGCCGCGTAGGTCGCTTGTGCGCCCAGAGCGGCCGTGAGAACGGGGATCAGGAGGAGGGAGCGCAGCATGGTGAGAGTGCTCCCTCCAGCATAGCCACGATCGGACCGGATCCGGGGCCGGAGTTTCTCCAGATCGCATCCCGGGACTGGCCGATGGCGTGGGGCTTTCGGGTTCGTCGGCGGGCTGCCGAAGGTCATCCCGGAGTCCGGGGAGTCCACGCGGCCGTTCCGATCAGCGCAGCAGGAGTCCGGTCGCGGCCCCGAGCGCGAGTCCAGCGTCCCGGCACGCGCCGAACGCCTGGACGGGGATGGTGACTCCGCCGAGCGACGGGTCCGTGGGCAGGTCGAGGATCACGTCGAAGCGTCGGTCGGGGCCCGCGGCCCCGGACCACGCGAGCTCTAGTCCCGAGGGATCGAGGAGCAGCGGGCCGAACGCGGTCGGGATCGGCGCCTGCGCGAAGGACGGGGACGCGAGGATGCCGCAGGGTCCCGGCTCGGCGCCGACCGAGAGGCGCCGCTGCGTGCCGAGCACCATGTCGGCGTCGGGCCACACGTCCGGATTCTCGATCTCGACGTCGAGCGACACGAGTCGTGGCTCCGCGCGGGCGGTCGCGCCGAGGACGACCTCCAGTCCCTGTGCGTCGTCGAGCAGGTAGCGCCGGAAGAACCCGTCCGCGTGCGCGATGGCGATCGCGAACGGTGCACCCGTCCCGCCGAACAGGAACGGACCGACGAGGTTGGTGTGCGAGACGCTGCCGTCCAGCAGCGTCAGATGGCGCAGACCCGAGACCGCGGTGAGCCCGTCGTAGAGCGGACGCGAGAAGGTCTGCCACGGCGTGATGACGTCGCCCGTGCCGATCAGGATGCCGAACGGCACGTCGACCCGGCTGGCGTTCGACCCCCGTGCATCGGTGGGCGCGAACGCCAGACCGCAGCGGTAGCCCGGATTGTTCGACAGCACGTTGGCCGTGTTGCCGCCGCCCATCGAGTGCCCGCAGAGGCCGAAGCGCGACGCGTCGAACGCGTTGGCGAACGGGCTCGACGGGTCAGCGTCCGCCGCGACCGCCGCGGAGTAGAGCGCGCGCCCGTCCGCTTCCTGCCCGTTGTTGTCGAAGGTCGCGGTGTTGTTGACGACCACCACGTAGCCGCGCGCCGCCAGCGCGTCGCCGAACGCGCCGTAGAGGGTGCCCGGGGACGCGAACCCGTGCAGGAAGACGACGACCGGCCAGCCGCCGGCGCGTGGCGCTACGGGCGTGTTGGAGCCCGCCGCGGTGGCCGGATAGTGGACGCGCGCCGCGAGCGTGCTGCTGCCGGCACCCGTGGAGTTCGCCCATCCGACCTCGCGGCGTCCGACCGGGAACGACTGCGCTGGCAGGAGGGTCGCGGAAGCGAACGCGGCGGCGACGACGGCGGTGCGGATGCGGGTCATGGTGGCGGTCGACCGGGATAGCGGTCGCGCCCCGCCTTCGTTCGGGCTGCGTCATCGGACGCAGCCGCGGCTGCAGCCGCGGATCCGCCGCGCCGGAATCAGCGTTCGTCGGCGACGACCCGCGCCGCCGACGGCCGGCGGACGTGCGCACCGCGCGGCGAGGCATCGAAGAGCCAGGGGCTCCGGGGGACGTCGCAGTGGAACAGCAGCAGGGTCCCTGCATCAGCCGCCAGTCGGCGCTCGGGGACGATCCGGTCACCGGCGTAGCGCGCCCCGGTCGAGATGCGGACCTCGTCGAGGAGCCCGTCGAACGGTGACGTCGCGCGGCCCTGCCCGTCGACGTCGGCCCCGAGCATCAGCGGCAGCCGGTTCGTCGTGCGCTTGCCGGAGGCCGCGCGGCGGCCGGCGAGCTCACCGTCGACGTAGAGGCGGATCTCAGCGCCATCGAAGACGCCGGCGACGTGGTGCCAGGCGCCGCCTGCCTCCAGAGTGGCTGCGGACGTCAGTGCCGCGTACGCGCCGTCCACGTGCACCGAGAAGTGCGGCTGCCCCTTCGAGACGAAGATCCCGTACTCGGAGGCCTCGGTCTTGGTGACGAGGCCGACGCGGTCGCCGTAGGACGCGGCCTGGAACCACGCCTCGACGGTGAACGGGCCGTCCGGCACTTCGATCGACGTCGCCGGAACCGGCACCGCTCCGGACGTGCCCTGGACCAGGAGAGCGTGCTCGGTCACCGGCGGCTCGGGCGCGACGAGCGTCGCGTCGACCGGCAGTTCGTGCGTGGTCTCCGGAATCGCAACGCGTGCGCCCGGTGCGAGCAGGTCTGCGCGCACCTCGAGGGCCGGCAGGTCGAACGCGCCGTCGAAGCCCTCGGGCGCGCGCCGGAGGCGAAGCGTGAACACCTTGTCGGCACCCGGCTCCAGTCGACCGTGCACGTGGTCGGGGCTCGTCGACCAGCGCGGGTCGCGGCCGGCGAGGAGGAGTTCGAACTCGACCGGGAACGCGGCCGGGTTCTTCAGCGTCACCTGGAGTTCTGCGTCGCATCCGAACGATGCGTCGAGCCTCACGCGGTCGTCGTCGGCGGCCGTCGTGATCGCGGGCGTGAAGCTCCGCGCGAGCATGGAGGCATCGCGCACGACGTCCTCGGACAGCGCGCGCGGGTCGATCACCTCGCCGACCGGGAGCGTCGCGACGTGGATGCCAGAGTCCCGCACCGTGACGAGGTCGTAGTGGTGGAGGTAGCCCGCCTCCGGAACGAGTCCCGACTGGTGGCCTCCGGTCGTCGCGAGCGCGAAGTACTCGATCCCGTCGCGCTCGGTGTAGGTCATCCGGTGGATGTGCCCTGCGAACACGGCGGTCACGTTGCCTGCGGCTGCGAGTCGTTCGTGGATCGGTTCCCACGTGTCGCCGTACTGGCCGCCGATCCAGCGCGGGTGGTGCAGGAACACGAACACGTGCCGTGCGTCCTTCGTCCTCCGCAGCACGCCGTCGAGCCAGCCGAACTGGGCCGGGCTCATCGGATGGTTCTGGGGCTTGGTGAAGTCCTTCTCGCCGGTCTTCGGATTCGACTCGTCGGAGAACAGCGCGACGAACCAGCAGTCCTTGTGCTCGAACGCGTACCACAGCGGACCGAAGTGGGTCTCGTAGTTGCCCTCGTGCTCGAGCGGCGGGCGGTTGGGGCCGCGCCAGTAGACGTCGTGGTTGCCGGCCACCGGATACCAGGGCATCCGCAGGCCATCCATGATCCCGCGGAACTCCATGGTCTGCGCGAGCCACGCGGGCGTGTCGTTGTAGCCCTGCACCATGTCGCCGACGGTCATCACGAGATCCGGCCCGAGGATGTTCGTGTCGCGCACCGCGTCCGCGAGCACGAGGACTCCCTCCGGGGGGCCGCCCGTGCGGTCACCGAAGACCGCGAACGTGAACGAGTCCGCCTCGTCGGTGAGCGCGAGTTCGACGGGGCTCTTCCGGTCGGTCAGGAAACGGTCCGGCGACTGCGTGGCAGCGGTCGGCGCGAGGAGCAGGGCGGCGAGTGCAGCGGTCTCGAGGCGGCGCATATCTGCCGAAGTAGCCGCTCCGGCCGCGCGCCGCCAAGTGAAGTTCTCGACAAACACCCGTAGGCATCGGGGCTTGCCGTCCCGCGATGCGGTCGGGCGTGCTTGGGTCTCGCGGGCGGGGTAGCCTTCGGCGTCTCCCCATCCGCGCCCGTGTCTCCCATCGTCCTCGTCGCCGTCGTGGTCCTCAACGCAGTGACCTTCGTCCTGTTCGGCGTCGACAAGCGACGTGCGCGGCTCGGGAAGCGGCGCATCCCCGAACGCCGGCTGCTCGGCTTCGCGTGGGCCTCGGGTTTCCTCGGCGCGTGGATCGGGATGAGCCTGTTCCGGCACAAGACGCGGAAACGGTCGTTCCAGGCGTGGATGGTGTTGGTCACGGCGCTCAACCTGCTCTGGCCGATCGCGATCGGCTGGCCGGTCGACCTGACGGGGCTGGTCGGAGGTGCGGGTTGAGACTCGCGACTCCGGCCTGTGTCGCCGCCGTCGTGGGCAGCGTGGTCTACCTCGGGGCCGAGCTCTTCGTCGCCGGGCGCATCGGGCCGTCCCTCGACGACGGCTGGATCTACATGGCCTTCGCCCGCGGCTTCGTCGAAGGCGATCCGTTCTCGTACTCCGGGCACGACGGTCCGGTCGCGAGCGTCACCGGACCGATCTGGTGCATGTTCCTCGGCCTCGTGATGGCCGTGTTCGGGGCAGGCGTCACGGCGCTGAAGGTGCTCGGGGCGGGGTCGGCGGTGTTCGCGGCCTACGGAACGACGCGGCTCGGTCTCGCGGCGACCCACCAGCCTGCACTCGCGGCGATCGCGGGCGTGCTGGCCGGGATCACGCCGCGCGTGCTCTGGGGCGCGCTGTCAGGCATGGAGGCGAGCTTCGCCGCGGGCGCCGTCGCGCTCGGGATGGCGCTGCACCTGGAGCGGCGACAGGGCCCGTTCGGGCGCTGGCTCCCGGCGCTGCTCGCGCTCGCGCTCGGTGGATGGGGGCGTCCCGAGGTCTTCGTGTTCCTGCCGCTCGCGGCGCTCCACCGGCGCAAGGTCGACGGCTTCGTGGCGACGGGCGTGCTGCTGGCCGGGTATCCAGCGTTCCACCTCGCGATCTACGGCTACCCGCTCCCGCTCCCGTTCTACGCGAAGGCGGCAGCCGGCTCGCCGCTCGCCGTGCTCCGACACGACGGCGTCGCGGCGGCCGTGGCCGCTGCGGCGGTGAGCATCAGCCTGCAGATCGCTTCGCTGATCGCATGGCTGCCGAGCTTCCTGCCGTTCCTGGTGCCGGGGTTCCTCGTCGGCATCCGGCGCGGCCTACGGGCGAGGGACGGCGTGCCGTTCCTGGCGCTTGCGCTGCTCGTCTTCGCCGCCGCCCGGGGTGGGCTCGGGTTCCAGCCACCGTCGTTCCAGCAGGGGCGCTACTTCACGAGCCTCTGGCCGCTGTTCCTCGTCGTCGCGCTGTCGGGCTTCGACCTGCGCCGGTCCGAGTTCCGCACGTCGCTGCTGATCCTCGGTGCGATCGGGGTGGGGGCGATCACGGAACCGAAGATCGCGTCGGTGCTGTTCTTCGACTGGATCCCGCAGCGCTTCGACGTCGGAACGTCCCGCGCCACGTGGGGCCTGCTGACGATCCCGGCGATCGTCTGGTCGGCGTTCGCGCTCGTCGCGATGCGGAGAGAGGGTGTGCTGCCACGTCCTCCGGCCCTGCTGCTCGCGGCGTGGATGCTCGTGGCGCTCCTGGCTGGCGCGCACCGCCACGGCCAGGGAGTGCGGGACACCTACGAACTCAACGTCGCGATGGCCGAGGAGGCTGCGAGGTTGGTGCCCGAAGGTGAGGGATTGGCCTGTCACGACCTCGGCGCGATCGCATGGTTCGTGCGCCGGCCGATCCTCGACCTCGCGGGCCTCGGCACGCCGGAGATCGCGCGAGCGCCGCGCGCGCCGGGGACGCGCCCCGACATCGCAGCGATCCTCAACGAACGGCGGCCGCGGTTCGTGTGCCTGACCGAGGACATGGCCGACATGGTCAACCCGGGAGGCAACTCGCTCGTCGGCGTCGTCGGGATCGCGCCGCTGGCGACCATCCGCAGCGCGCACAACGTGACCGTGCAGGGGAACGTCTACCACCTGCTGCGGATCGACTGGGCTCAGTAGAGCAGCTGCACGCCGCGGCGCTCGCGTGCGCCGAACAGCATGTCTTCCTGCTCGGAGCGTCGCAGCGTGTCGGCGACCTCCCCGCGGATCGCGTCGCTGAACACCACGTAGTAGCGGTGCTTGTAGGAGATCCGCTTCAGGATGTGGATGCCGAACGCGGACTCGACCGGCGGCGAGACCTGGCCGTCGCGGAGGCGCCAAGCGGTGCGGCAGAGCACCGCGGGCAGGCGGTCGTCGAACCGCGCGATCCCCGACATGCGGCCACCGTTGCGCGCGGTGCGCTCGTCGTCCGACAGCAGTCGAGCCACTTCCTCGAAGTTCGATCCGTCGGGCGCGATGCGCGCCTCGATGTCGGCGAGCTTCGAGTAGGCCTCGCGGCGCGCGTCGCCCGTGAGCAGCTCGAGCGTCTGCGGATCGCGGTGCTCGATCATGATCTGGGAGATCGTCACGACGCCCCCGAACCACTGCGGGTGCTCGTCGTAGAAGTTGCGGAGCCGCTGCGTCTCCTCGGTCGACACCGCGGGCACCAGCGCGTCGAGCCAGCCGCGGACCTCGCACTCGAGGCCGAAGTCGCGCTGGTAGTCGGCCAGCAGCAGGTTGATCCGCTCCTGGGTCAGCTCGACCGGGCTGCCGCTGCGCGCTCGTCGCTCGACGTAGCCCTCCAGGTGCTGCTCGAACCCCTTCTTGAGCGCGTTGCCGAGCGTGTCCTCGACGTCCTGGTAGCCGATGCCTCGGCTGCGGGCTTCGCTCTCGAGCGCGATGACGTCCGCGAACTGGCGGACCCAGCTCGCCATCCGCGGGTGCTGCAGGTAGGCCGCGCCCGTCGGCAGCTCCATCAGCGCGAGCATCCGCGGCTCGTGCCGATTCGCGATGTGCTGGAGCAGGTCGAGCAGCGTGTATTCGGTCCCGGCGACGCGGCACACCGGCCGATCCCGGTCATCGGGCCACGAGAGCTTCTGCGTGACGGCCGCGCGCTCCTGCGGCTCGGCCGCCTCGTCCTGGGCGGGCACCGCAGCGGCGGCCAGCGCGGCGCAGGTCAGGGCGAGCAAGCGGCGTGTGTGGGTCATCGGTGTTCGGTCTGGGCTCGGCATCGAACGCGCGCAGCGCAGCGCCCGTGCTGCCATCGGCGGGGGCAGGGGTATAGCATGCCGCGCCCAGGCCGTCACCGATGACCCTCCGCGCCGACACCAACGCTGACGTTCCAAGACGCGTATCGGCGGCTTTCCGCGCGGAGTTCCCGGGCGACGCGCCACGCGTGTTCTTCGCGCCGGGCCGCGTCAATCTGATCGGCGCCCACCTGGACTACTCGGGTGGGGACGTGCTCCCGCTCGCGGTGGACCTGGGCGTCTACGTGGCGGCGCGGCTGCGTGACGACGGGGTCTTCCGGCTGCGGAGCCTCGACCAGCCGGAGCGGGTCGACGTCGTGCTCTCGGGTCTCGGCGACGTGCGAGAACCCGGGCACGGCTGGGCGGCGTTCCCGCTCGGAGTCGCGCGGGAGTTCGCGCGGGTCACCGGCTTCGCCGACGGCGCCGACCTGTTCTTCGGCGGCGATCTGCCGATGGCGTCCGGGATGTCGTCCTCGGCGGCGATCGCGGTCGCGACCGCCGTGGCGCTGGACGCGTGCACCGGCTCCGGGCTCGAGCGTCTCGCGATCGCCCGACTCGCGCACCGCGCCGAGACCGGCTACGTGCAGGTCGAGTGCGGGATCATGGACCAGTTCGCGTCCGCGCTCGCGCGCGCGGGCCATGCGCTCCTGCTGCACTGCGCGGACGAGAGCTTCGAGCACGTCGCGATCCACGGCAGCGGGTTCGAGGTGCTCGTCATGGACACGAAGAAGCCCAGGACGCTCGCCGAGAGCGCGTTCAACGCGCGCGTGTGGGAGTGTCGTGAGGCCCACGCGGTCCTTCGCGAACGGGTGCGGGAGCTGCCGTGGCTCGCCCAGTACACCGCCGCCGACCTCGAACGGGCCGGCGACGGTCTGACCAGCGTGCTGCGGGATCGGGCGACCCACGTCGTCGAGGAGATGGCGCGCGTCGCAGCAGCCGTGCGGCTCCTCGACGCGGGCGACGTGGATGGCTTCGGCGCGCTCGTGCACCAGAGCCATCGCTCGACCGCCACGCGCTACGCGGTGTCCTGTGCCGAACTCGACGTGATCACCGATCTCGCCTGCGCGCAGACGGCGACGTTCGGGGCGCGCCTGACGGGTGCCGGCTTCGGCGGCTGTGCGATCGCGCTCGTCGAGCCGGGTGCGTCCGAGTCGGTCGTCGCGCCGGTGCGGGAGGGTTTCCTCGCGCGCTTCGGCGTCGAGCCGGGCTTCCGCGTGCTGAACGCCGGTCCGGGTCCGCGCGAGCTCGAAGGCTGACGCGAGCCGTGGCCGATCACTTCGGCCAGGGATTCTCGCCGGCGCGGATGCGTGCGGCGAGCTCGGGCGGGAGCGCGTCGATCTCGCAGCTGTAGACGTCCTCGCCGCCGAAGGAGCCGGCGGTGAACAGCGTCAGGTAGGCGCGCGTCCCGTTCGTGCCGAGGAACTCCGAGTGCCGCATCGACCCGAGCGGCATCCCCGCGATCCGCTGGAACTCGTCGGCGTCGACCCGATGGTGGCGCTCGACGAGGACGCATGCCGTCGCGGCCAATGCGAACGCGCCGATCAGGAGCGCTCGTGTCGCAACTCGCCGGCCGCGGCCCGCGACCATCAGTCGATCTGCGAGAACGCTTCTTCCGGATCGATGCCGCGCGCCATCAGGAACTGCGTCAGCGCTTCAGCCTTCTCGCGGGGGCTGAGGCGGCGCTTGACCGGCGGGCTGAGCAGGCGGCGGCACTGCTCGGCGGTCAGGCCGTCCCCGTCCGCACCGACCTGCAGCCCGCGGATCATGTGCTCGCGGTGCTTCTTCGACAGGCGGCTACCGGGGCCGGCGGCGCTGGCTTCACGCTTCGAGCCGCCGCCGGAGCCGCTGTTCCCGCCGAGGCCGAGGACTTCCTTCGCAGCGCCGATCGCGCGGGCGAACACGATCGGGCCGGCCCCCTTCGGGTCTTCTTCCGGGAAGGCCTTCACGAGGGCTTCGATGTCGGCCTGAGCGTCGACTTCGACCAGATACCAGATGGCCTTGATGACCTTGCTGGACGAGCCGGTATAGCCACGCTCGCGGGAAATAGTGTTGCCTGCTGCTTCGGAATAAGTCTTCATGGCCTTGCTTGGATGTGAATACAGCGCCGCATCCTAGGAAGGTCATTTCTGCTTTCAAGCGTCCGGGAGCAAGCTCTGCAAAAAGGGCTTGGCGCTTATCCGGCTTGCGCCGATCCGGACGGCTCCGTCGCTCGCAGGCGACGCGCTCCTTGCCGCGCGCCGCCCCGTCAGACGTTCTCGCGGAGCGGGCGGACGATCAGGTCCTTCAGCGCGAAGTTGCTGCCCTCCCCGACGCGCGTGACGAACAGGTCGTCGTGGTGACGGATCAGGCCGAACTCGTCGAGGCATGCGACTCCGCCGCAGACCTCCATCGCCAGCAGCACGAGGTCGCTCGCGACGCGGCTGCTGTCCACCTTGACCTTCGCGGCGCTCTCGCGATCGAGGGTCCCCGCGTCGTGGCGCTGGCACAGGTCGAGGAGCCACGTGAGGTTCCGCTCGAGCGCGATGTCCATGTCGATGATCACGTCCTGGACTCGCTGGAACCTGCCGATCGGCTTGTCGCCGAACTGGATGCGCTCCTCGGCGTAGCGCCTCGTCTTGTCGAGCGCGAACGCGAGCGACGCGAGCGCGAGGCTGGCGATGAACAGACGGCCGCCGTTCAGCGTCGTCACCATCACCTTGAACCCGTCGTTGACCTCGCCCAGCACGGCGGAGCCGGGCACGCGGACCTGGTCGAACATGATCGAGCCGGTGCTCGACTGCAGCCAGACGCGCTTGCCGGACATCTCCTGGTAGAAGACGCCCTCGGCATCCATCGGCACGATGAAGCAGGTCGAACGCTTGCCGTTGGCGCCGTTCGGATCGGTCAGCGCGTGCACGACGACGTGGCTCGCCCACTTGGCGTTCGTCGACCAGCACTTCTCGCCCTGGATGATCCAGTCGTCGCCGTCGCGGACTGCGGTGACCTCGGGGTTGGCCGCGTCGGATCCACGTCCTGGCTCCGACAGGCCGAACACGATCATCCGCTTGCCGGCGGCCAGGTCGGGCAGGTGCTCGGCCTTCTGTGCGTCGGTCCCGCAGAGCTGGATCGGCTTGGCGCCGAGCGAGATCGCGGCACCCGGCGTGATCGCGACGGACTGGCTGTGGTAGCCGAGCGCGAGCCCCATCAGCACGAGGTCGGTCATGTCGCCGCCCTGCCCGCCGAAGGCCTCGTCGATCGGGATCCCGAACAGGCCGAGTTCGCCCATCTTCGCGATCGCCTCGTCGGGGACGAGGACCTTGTCGCGCTCCCACTTGAGGATCTGCGAGCCGATCTCCGCGTCGGAGAAGTCGCGCACGACGGAGTAGAAGTCGAACTTGTCCTCGTGGGTCAAGCGGGACAGGTAGTGGTCGATGCGGCGCGCCATGCTCGGGTCCGTTCTAGGTCGACCCTCCGCGCGAAGCCAGATCGGGACCTCCGGAGAGGGTTGGGCCGCACGAGGCCCGGGGCATCCGCGGAGGAGGGTCCTCCGCAGGTTCCATCGACCCCCGCGGGCGTC
>JAQCBR010000120.1 GCA_027621295.1 Planctomycetota bacterium | reverse complement strand
GCGCCTCCTCGTCACTCCGCCGCGGTCTCGGCCTTCGAACCGCGGAGCATCCGCATCACGAAGGCACCCACGGCGACGAGGCCGACGGCGATCGGCTTCCAGAGGCCGACGAGGAGCTTCAGGAAGCCACCCTTGGCGAGCAGCTTGCCGCCGATCAGCGCGCCGATGCCGCCGGCGACCAGCGGGTCGATGCCATCTCGGTAGTCCGCGTAGCGCTCGCCGTCGACGAACTCGACCGCGGGCAGGATCGTCTTCACGCCGTCGCGGACCTCGCCGAGCTCGCTCATGTCGGCGACCGCGCGCAGCACGAGCGTGCCGCGGCGCCCGAGCACGCGGACGTCGTAGTTCAGGCCTTCGGTCGTCTCGCCGTCGCCCGCGAAGCGGATGTGCTTGGCCCAGTAGAGCTTCTTCGTGCTCGCGTCGTAGCTCGGCGGTTCGGCCCAGCCGACGATCTCGACCGTCCCGTAGCCGAGCCGGACGCGCTCCTCGTTCGACGCGGCGGCATCCTCCTGGATGGCCTTCAGGAGCTCGTCGTATTCGACGCTCGCGGCGTCGCTGTCGTCGTAGTGCCCCTCGTCGTCGTAGCTGACCATGATCGCCCAGGCGGGCGATCCGTCATCCTCGGTCTCGAAGCCGGGGGGCATGATCAGCCCGAGCGTGTTGGGGCTCGGCGGGTTGCCCCAGAGCTCCTCGACCACGTAGCGGGCGTCGTCCTGGTGGAGGTAGTGCCAACCTTCCGGCGTCGCGAAGACCGCCTTGCCGCCCTGGATCTCGATCTGGCCGCCATGCAGCGTGAGCTGCTCGAACGCCTCGGCCCACGACATCTCCGCCTCTTCCTGGGCGCGGAGCGTGGTCGGCAGAGCGAGCGGGAGGAGAGAGAGGGCGGCCATCAAGGCCAGCGGCTTGCGGTGGGTCATGGCGGGATTCGGGCGAATACCCTCGCCGACCCGAGCCGGCCGCGCAACCTCACCCCTGCCGGACGTCCCGTCCGTGCTCCGCGAACGCCTTGAAGTCCGTCAGGTACTTCATGCTCTGCTTGCGGAACATCGAGCCGAACAGCGCGCCCATGATCCGCATCATCAGGCCCTCGAACACGAACTCCTGGTCGGAGACGAGGCGGGTCGTGCTGTCGGAGACCTTCTCGAACCGCATCGCGACGCGGTTCCGCACGCCCTTCGTGTCGAAGAACGCGGTGAACTTCCGGGGCAGGTCGCGGACCTCGATGGTCTCGACCATCTCGATCTCGCGCTTGCCCATCCTGAACCGCAGCCGGGCGCGGCTGCCCGCCTGCCCAGGCTCGCCGTCCAGGGGCTCGTCCGCGAGCAGCCCATCCTGCCAGTGGGGCATGTTCGCGCGGTCGACGAACAGGCGGACGACTTCGTCGAGAGGCTTCTCGACCTCGATCTGGACCGTGTATCGCATGGGGCTTGGCGCGCGCATTCACCGGAGTCGCGCGGCGGCGTCGGCGGCGACCTGCTCGGCGAGCAGAGCATACCCGCGGTCGTTGCAGTGTCCGTCCAGCACGAAGAGGTCCCGGTAGGTGAGCGTGCGCAGTGCCTCGTCGAAGGACTCCCGGACCCGCAGGATCGGGACGCCCTCGCGGCGGGCGAACGCAGCGAGGATCACTTCGACGTCCGGCATCGACTTCGGATAGCTGAGCAGGATGGGCTCTGCGCCCGCGCGCCGGCACGCGGCGACGATGTGCCCGAGGTTCTGGGACAGGCGGTCGCTGACGGCAGCGCCGTGCTGTCCGAGGTCGGCAACGACGGCGCGCACCTTCTCGGCGTCGGCCGGCTCGAAGCCGGAGATCGCTGCTTCGAGATCCTCCAGCGGGAACAGGTCCGGGTCCTGGAGCAGAGCCTTGCGGAAGCGCGCCGGACTCCCACCGACGAGGTAGGAGCGCGCCATGTCGCGGACTGCGGCCACGCCGTCGTCGGTAGCCAGGGTCGCAGCAGCCTCCAGGAACATCGCATGCAGGTCGGTCGCGACGGCCCGCGCCGTGAGGCCGGCGTGGATCGCGTCGCGGACGTTCTCCGGATTCGACGCGTCCTGGCCGCACTGGACCGTGAGTTCGAGAAGGCGGCTGTCCCAGGGCACGGCCCGAAGGACTTCCGCCGTCGCGTCGGCGGCGCTCTCGCGCGCGTCCAACGCGAGGCACGCTTCGATCCATGCGATGCCGCGCGCGGTGGTCGGTGCCTCCTGGAAGCGGAGTTCGAGTGCTGCGAGCTCTCGATCGGCGGCATCCCGCTGGCCACGCGCGACCAGCGCGCGGATCAGGCCGAGGCGGGCTTCGTCCTCGAGCGCGGGGGAGTCGATCGCCTTGCGGAAGTAGCCCTCGGCATCCTCGATGCGCGCGTCACGGAGCGCGAGGCGACCGCGGTCGGCGTCGTGCCGCACGAGCGGGCCGCGTGTGAAGCGGAGCGGGGCGGGCCACACGGCGGAGGCCAGGACCAGTTGGTCGTCCTCGATCTGCCACGTCGCCTCGATCCGCAGCTGCTTGCCGGGATCGACCAGGACGAGCGCTGGGCCGTCCGCGGACCAGGTCATGTGGCCGCTCTCGCTCTCGACCCGCCCATCGGGGAGGAAGTGCATCGACAGCGGACCTGCGTGCCATTCGCCGAGGAACGGCGCGTCTTCGCGGATGACCGTGCCCTGCGTGTTCCCGCCGGTCGACCACCAGTGGGTGACCAGCTCGAAGAAGCGCAGCGTGCGGAGCTCGAGGCGGAAGCCCTCGTCCTCCGGCGGGGCGGTCCCCGCCCGGCCGCGCCACACGTCGTTGCAGCCGGTCAGGACGTAGACGATCCGCGGTCGGTAGGCGGCGAGCTGCTCCCCGAGCTTCGCCAGCAGGTCCCCGGACGTGCTGCCGGGCCATCCGCAGTTGATGACCTGTGCGTCGACGTCCATCGCCGCGAGCTCGGCTCCCAGCCGGGACGGGTACGTGCTCTCGCGGGAGGTTGCGCCGAGCCCGTATGTGAACGAGTCACCGACGCAGAGCACCCGCGGCGAGTTCTCGTCGACGGGAGCCGTGCCCGTTCCGCCGAACCACCAGATCGACAGCGAGACGATCTGGAGGAGGAGTTCGAAGCTGCAGAGCGCGGCGAGCGTTCCCGCGGCGAGGAGCCTCAGCTTGCGCCGACGGCTGCTCAAGCGTGCGCTCCGCTGCGCAGGAGGGACGGGGCGCGCCCAGCCTGCGTGGTTCGACCGTCACCGCTCATCGGGCCGCTTCTGGAACACCGTGCCGTGGAACTTCTCGAAGCCCGGCGGCGCGATCGACGTGTAGTAGTACGCGCTGATCGACTTGCGGGCGACGCCCTGCGGGGACGCGACCGGGCGCACGCCGTGGTAGCTGTAGTGCCCGGTCTCGAAGATCAGGCAGCGGTTGAGGATCGGGCTCACGGACAGCTCGCAGCGCGTGACGTCGGCGTCCCAGAGTTCGAGCTGACCGCCCCACTCGTCCTGCCAACCCTCGTTGAGGTAGAGCAGCAGGTTGAGGCGGCGCCACCAGCCGAGGTCGGGGACGTAGTTGAAGTCCACGTGCACGTCCAGGCGTCCACCGCTGTCCGTCGTGTGGATTCCGCCGCCGTGGAGCTTGGGGTCGGCGAGGAGCTTCGGGATCCCGGTGAGCGCCGACAGCTGGTCGAGGAACGGCTGCGAGGCGAGGTGCCGGTGCACCTGCTGGATCGGTCCGGGCAGCCGGTGCAGGTCGGTGACCTGCACCTTCTTGTGCTCGAACTCGGTCTCGAACGAGTCGCCGACCTCCACCGCCTCTTCGTAGCGAGGGAACGAGGCGGCTACCTCGCGGACGAACGCGTCATCCAGGAAGCCGTCGAACACGATGTGCGGGAACGGCTGGGCGGTCTTGAAGCGCTCGTGCTGCGCAGGGAGGTCCACCGTGTGCATGTCAGGCTCCGTGGAGGTCCAGGGCGTCTCGGCCCCGCGCAGCGGCCGGCCTCCGTGGGGTCCTCACCATGGAGCCTATCGGGCACCCTCGCCGCGCGGCTTGATCCCGCGGAAACCCCGATCCGCCCCGTCCTTTCATCCCCCGGAGCTCTTCTTCGCATCCGCCGCGGGCTCGTCGCCCGATCCGCCCTTCGCATCGGCCTTGTCGACCTCGGGCACGGCCAGCGGCTTGATGCGGATGTTGCGGAACTCGACAGGGTGGCTCTCGGACTGCAGCGAGATGCTGCCGCCGCTCAGCCGCTTCTCGCCGCCGCGCGCCTCGATGATCTTCTTCGCGTCGCCATCCCGGGGATCGAGCTGGGGCTCCTGGTACTCGAGGACCAGCTCGCCGTTGATCCGGTGCCGGATCACGTCACCGCCGCGTACCTCGACCTCGCACGTGACCCACTGCTCGCCGTGGAAGGTCTTCGAGGTCGAGCTGATGCAGTGACGCTGCTCCAGCTTGTCCTTCATCACGACATTGGTGCCCGGCGTGCACAGGTTGCCCGTCGTGCGGGGGTTCTTGCCGTCGCCACCCAGCAGCTGGACCTCGATCGATACCGGGAAGTCCTGGTCGAGCCGCATCGACGCGGGCGACTGGCCGTGCACCATGATCCCGCTGTTGCGGAGCGCCCAGCCGGCGCCGCCCTTCACCTGCTCGCCGAGGAAGCGGTACTCGAGCCGGAGCACGTAGCTCGACCACTCCGTCTCGTGGAACAGATGGCCGAACTGCGCGCCGAAGTCCTCGTAGGCCTCGTAGCCGACCTGGATCGCACCCTCGTGGACCCGGAACGTGTTGCCGTGGTTCACGCCGAGCTCCTGGCCGCGGATCTTCGGCGTCCAGCCGGTCAGGTCCTTGCCGTTGAACAGCGAGATGAAGCCCTCGGCGTCCACTTTCGGCGCGTCGGCGACCGGAGCGGGCTCCTGCGTCTGGGCAGGAAGCGCTGCGGCAGCGATCCCGAGGGCGAGGCTGGCGAGGATGGCCCGGTGGTGCGGCTGGGTGCGGTTCGGCATGGGCGCATCGTCGACTTGCGAGCCGGTCTCGTCCAGACGCGGCAGACGGACTTGGTATCGAGACAGCGACATACGAACTGCGAACCAGCGCCCGGGCTTGCTTCCCCAGTGCGAAACTCGATCGCGGGCTCGCCGTTCGCGTCGCATCTGCAGCCGCGTCGGTCTCGACCGCCCCGCGCCGTGTGGACGCTCGAGAACAGGGCCATGGTCGGATCGACGCACCCGTTGGACGCACTGCGCGACGAGCACGATCGGATCTTCAGGGTGCTGACCGCGATGCGCGCCGAGGCGCAGAGCGCGGTCGTCCACGGTCGCGTCGACGCCGACTTCTGGTCGGACGCCCTCCGATTCCTGGCGGGCTACGCAGCGCACTGGCACGACGCGCGCGAAGAAGCCGTCTTCGACCTCGTCGCGGAGAACGACGAGATCGCGTCGACGCTCCGCTTGCTCCGCGCCGAGCACATCCAGGCCCGCGGTCTCGTCCACGAGCTCCGTGTCGTGGTCGGGGCACGGGATGCGCGGAGCATCGAGCTCGCGGCCCATGCGCTCGCAGCCCTGCTGCACCGACACATCCTGATCGAGGAAGAGTTGTTCCAGCGGGTGCTGCGTCGGCAGATCCCAGAGGCTCGGCTCGGTGCGGCGATGCGCCGGGCGGTCAGCGACGAGGCGGAGTGCCGGGCACGAGCGCTCGAGGAGCTCGCGGAGCACGTGATCGCGTCGGTGTCCCCATCCCGGGCCTGCTGACGGCACGCGTTCCGAGCGCGGACCTTCCGGGGTCGGGACACGCGCGTCGTTGGCCTACCATGCTGGGAGTGATCGATCTGCGGACCCGACAGACTCCGGACTTCATCCGGACGGACCTCGGCGATGGGGCCTTCCTCGAGGAGGTCCTCGGCTTCGTCGAGGACCACGAAGTGGTGATGGGAGAGCTCTGCCGCGAGCTCGACCTGAAGGCCGAGACGATCGTGCTGTTCGGCCGGCCGGTCCCGGTCCCGCGGCTGGTCGCATACCACGCCGACCCGGGCCGCCACTACCGCTACAGCGGACGCGACCACGAGCCGGTGACGTGGCCCCCCGTGCTGGCAGCGCTGCGGGAGCGGCTCTGCGAGGCCACCGGGACCCGCTACGACTCCGTTCTCTGCAACCACTATCGGGATGGCTCCGACTCGATGGGGCGGCACGCGGACGATGAGCCCGAACTCGGGCCACACCCGGACGACGTCCGCATCGCGTCGATCTCGCTGGGCGCGCGGAGAACCTTCCGGCTCCGCCCGCGCGGCGGCGGGCCTCGCCTCGACCTCGAGCTGGGGTGCGGGGACCTGCTGGTCATGGGCGGCACCACGCAGAGGCTGTTCGTGCATGAAGTCCCGAGGACGAGGCGGGTGGTCGGGCCACGCCTGAATCTCACGTTCCGCTGCGTCGCGCCGCGCGCGGGAGGTGGTGCGTGAGCGGCGGCGAGTCGGGTGGAGGTCCGGCGATCCTGCAACGGCGCTGGCTGCTCCTCGCGAGCCTGGGACCCCTGGGCTTCGGGCTCGGTTGGGTCGCGACGGCTGTTCCTACCTGGACGGAGACCGTGTACGCGCGGGGAATCCGGCCTGCCGTCGTCGAGCCGATCGCCTCGCTCGTCGCGCTCAGCCCGCATTCGGTCGGCGAGGTGCTGCTGCTCGCATCCATCGCCGGCGCGACGTTCCTCCTCTCGCGCGGTGTCGCCAGGATCGCGCGTCGTCGGGTCGGGCTGCGGACCGCGCTCGGGGTCGGAGCCCGGCGGTCGCTCGCGCTCGGTGGGCTGCTCTACTTCGTCTTCCAGCTGACGTTCGGCATCGGCCATGCGAGGCTGCCCTTCGCGCAGCTCGCGGGGCTCGACGTGCGGCCGGCTGGAGTGGCGACGTTGCGGCAGGTCTGCGACGACCTCGCTGGACGCGCAGCGCGCTGCCGTCCGGCCTCGCTCGCGCTCGACGCTGGCTGGGAGGACTCCATCGCCAGCGCCTACGACGACGCCAGCCGCGAGCTGGCCGTCCTCGCCGGACCCCGGCCCGCGATCCGGAGACCCTGGATCTCGCGGCTTCTCGTGCTCTCGTCGATCACCGGCATCTACTCGCCGTTCACCGCCGAGCCCCACGTGGCCGCCGGGCTGCCCGAGTCGATGGTGCCGTTCGTCGCTGCGCACGAGGTTGCACACCTACGTGGCTTCGCCCGCGAGGACGAAGCGAACTTCATCGCATGGTGGGTGGGCTCGCAGTCGCCGGATCCGAGGCTCGTCTACTCCTGCGAGCTCCAGGCGTTCCGCTACGCGTGGGCGCGGCTGCGCGAGGTCGATCCGATCGCCGGCGAGGAGGTATGGAGGCAGCTCGACGCAGACGTGCGCGCCGACGCGGAGGGAATCTGGCGCTTCTGGCAGCGCCAGCCGGAGGTCGCGCACCGGACGCTGAGCGCCGTGTCGAACGCCGTCAACCACGCCTACCTGAAGAGCGCGGGCCACGCCGACGGCGTGCGGAGCTACGGTCGCATGGTCGACCTGCTGATCGCCGCGCTGCGCGAGGATGGTGGTCCTCGCGCAGGCCCGACGCGGATCAACCGCCGATGAACGCGTCGATGCCGGCGCTCGTCGCCACGCCCAGCGTGTTGGCGCCCGCGTCGAAGACCACCCATTGGTGGAACAGCTGCGTGCCGATCAGTCCCGGCGCGTTCGGGATCGACAGCCTGTAGGTCGCCGAGCCGTTCGGGTCGGCAGCCGCACCGACCACGGCGTTCGGGGAGACCAGCAGGCTGCAGCCAGCGGCGCCGAGACCGGTCAGCGACAGCGGCAGCGGAGTCCCGTTCCAGCTCGAGTTGGAGAAGCCGGTCATCGCTGCGGCGAGGGCGTTGGGAGCCGCGTAGGCGACGTCCACCGAGTAGGACCCGCCGATCATCGGCGTGCCCGAGGCTGAGATCGCGGGAACCGCCCCCGAGCTGCCGCCACCGGCGCAGAGGACCTGGAGCGAAGGCGTCGTGACGATCCCCGACAGGGCCCAGTTCCCGGAAAGCGCCGGGCGGCGCCAGTAGGCCTGGCCCGGCGTGCCGGAGCCGAGGTTCGAGATGTAGGTCGTGCCTCCCGAGTGGTCGACGCCCACGTAGAACGCGCCTGCGGGGACGGCTACGGGAGACGCGAGGGTCGCGGTGTAGAAGCCCGGCGTCGTGCCGACGACCATCGTCGTCTGCGCGATCGGCGCAGCCGACGGACCGCCCGCCGTCCCGGCGTAGAGCGAGACGCCGACGGTCTGGCTCGTGGCCGTCGTGGCCGCCGTGTAGACCGAGAACCCGGAGACCTGGAGCGGTGTGGTCGCCGTCATCCGGTACGCGTACTCGTTCGTCGTCGACGGGTTGGTCAGCGTGCCGCCGTTGCCGTTGATCGACAGGCAGCTCGACGGGCCCTGGCCGGTGCCCGCACAGCCGACGCCGAAGATGTCCAGTCGGCCGGGCGTCTGGCCCGCCGCGACGATCGCCTGCTGGAGGTCCGAGCGGTCGATGCGCGTCCCGCTGTTGCAGCCGCCGGTCGACGTGCAGCCGCCGTGGGTGTGGATGCCGATCGCGTGGCCGGTGTTCTCGTGGATGACCGGTGAGCCGGAGTTGCCGCCGGTCGTGTCGGTCGCGTAGCAGAGCGATGTGCCGCCGATGTTCGACAGCGTGCCGAGGTGCGTCTTCTGCGCGAGGTACCAGGTCGGGGACACCGGGCTCGACGTCGAGCCGTAGCCGGTGATGCGGATGTTCTGTCCAGCGGGCGAGTTGGGCACCGAACCGAGCGTGTACCACTGCCCGCCGTTCCGCTGGGTCGGCAGCTGGCCGTGGTTGCTGTTCGGTCCGACGCGCTGCACCGACCAGTCGGCGCCGACGCCCGAGTTCAGGCGGTTGAGGATCGTGAACGGATACTGGTCGTCGGGGTTCGCGCGGACGACTCCGCCGCTCGATGTCGACAGCGGGACGTTGAACTCGATGACCGGCGAGCCGCTCGCCGTGCAGTGGCCGGCGGTCAGCATCAGGTCCTGGCCGATCATCCAGCCGGTGCAGCCGACGAAGAGCCGGCCCTGACGCGGGTCCGTGCTCAGCGCGCGGTCGTCGATCGGGCCACAGATCGACTCGGCGGCAGGCGTGCCCGGCAGGCCGCGGGTCACTTCCTCGACGACGACGCGGTTGCCCACCGATCCCGGCGCGGCGACGAGCTCGACGACGACCTCTCCGCCGTTGAATGCCGCCGACCAGCCCTGCCAGTCGACGATGGTGCGTCCGTCATGACGCTGTACCCCGCCGTCGAGGCTCGACGTCATCCGGAGGAACGAGCCCGCGGGCAGGCTGACCGCCTCGCCGAACTCGAACTGGAGCCACGTCGTCGCATCGAAGCGGACCACTTTGCGGAACACGACCTGCGCGGTGGAGCTGGGGTTGTGGATGAACCCGGAGTCGAGGTCCGACGGCACGCGGACCTGCGGGAACGTGAACGGGGACTGTGCGGACGAGATCGGCGCGAGCGAGATGGTCGCCAGTGCCGCCGTCGTGAAGGTCTTGCGGATCATGCTGAGCGGGGACCGAGCCTTGGGCAGGCGGCCGGAGGATAAACCGATCTCCGGAGGCGTGGTGACCCCCCAGCACGGTCGACCGTGCGTGTGGACTGCCCGACGCAGGTCTTGTCCTCCGCGGCGCGCGGGCCGACTCTTGGGCGACCCGTGCATCCACGAACCGAAGCCTCGCTCTCCTGCCTGCTGCTCCTGCTCGCGGGAACCGCCCGGGCCCAGGGCTCGGACTGGGCGTTCCGCCCCCCGGTCCGCCCGCCGGTGCCGGCGGTCGCCGGCTGCGACAACCCCATCGACGCGTTCATCTCCGAGCGGGCGCTCGAGGCCGGCCTCGAGCTCGCGCCCCGCGCAGACGACGCGGCCCTGGTCCGGAGGCTGAGTCTCGACGTGCGCGGGCTGCCGGCGACGGCCGACGACCTCCGAGGACTCCGCGCCGGTTCGGGCCACGCCGCGTGGTCGCATCTGGTCGACCAAATGCTCGCGTCGCCGGCCCACGCCGAACGGCAAGCGGCGGTCTGGCTCGACCTCGCGCGCTACGCCGACTCGAAGGGCTACGGCTCCGATCCGCTGCGGACCATCTGGCGCTACCGCGACTGGGTGATCGAGGCCTACGAGCAGAACCTGCCCTTCGACGAGTTCACCATCCTGCAGATGGCGGGCGACCTGCTGCCGGGTGCCACGTGGCGCGAGCAGCTGCCGACCGCGTTCCACCGCAACACCAAGACGAACACCGAGGGCGGCACCGACAACGAGGAGTTCCGGGTCGAGGCGGTCCGCGACCGGGTCGACACGACAATGCTCGTGTGGATGGGTCTGACGGTCGGCTGTGCGAAGTGCCACGACCACAAGTACGACCCGATCAGCCAGCGCGAGTACTACGAGCTCTTCGACGTCTTCAACCACACCGCCGACGCGGACCGTGACAACGACGATCCGCGGATCGACACGCCGACGGCAGGCGATGCGGCGGAGCGCGCCGCGCGAGCTGCTGCGCTCGAAGCGCTGCGCGCCGAACTCGACGCGGCGAGCCAGGGTCGTGCCGCGGCCCGGCGGGACTGGGAAGACCAGCGGCGTGTTCTCGAACAGGGTTTCCGGCCGATCGCGGTCGAACTGGCCTCGGCGCGCGAGGGTGCGCGGCTCGACGTTACGGACGACGGACTCGCCGTCGTGGTCGACACCCCTTCGCCGCGCGACACGTTCGCGCTGGAAGGTGCGGCACCGAGCGGGGGGGTGCAGACCCTCCGCATCGACTTCGAGCCCGACCCGG
Source organism: Planctomycetota bacterium (assembly GCA_027621295.1). GTDB lineage: Bacteria > Planctomycetota > UBA1135 > UBA1135 > UBA2386 > JAQCBR01. Next base: position 1,889 of record JAQCBR010000120.1, on the reverse strand, counting down.
AGCGCGGGCTGCTCGGCGTCGCGCCGGGCCACGGCAACATCGTCGTGTCCGAACTGCGGGTCGGCCTCCGCCGCGCGGCGCCCGGGCCCGTGCGCGGTCGGCGCATCCGCGTCGATCTGCCGGGATCACAGCGCATCCTGTCGCTCGCCGAGGTCGAGGTCCTCGACGCGACGGGAGGCTCGCTGACGGAGGGAGCCGCGGCGAGGCAGTCGAGCGTCGCGTTCGACGGGCCGGCGGCGCTCGCGATCGACGGCGACCCGAACGGCGCCCACGCCGACGGCTCGGTCACGCACACGGCGACCGAGGACGGTCCGTGGTGGGAGGTGGACCTGGGCCGCGAGCGGGACATCGCCTCGATCCGCGTGTGGAACCGGACCGACGGCGACCTCGAGGCGCGGCTCCGCGGGTTCGTGGTCACGGTGTTCGACGACGCGGGCGAACCCGTGTGGGCGACGGCCCCGCGGGACGAGCCGCGTCCGTCCTCGACGTTCGAGCTCGGCTCCGACGCGGTCCAGTGGCGGCGCGTGGTCGCGCCGGCCGCGACGTTCGAGCAGAAGGACTGGGGCGTCGCGCGCGCGGTCGACGGCGACCAGTCCACCGGCTGGGCCGTGGCCCCCGAGTTCGGGCGCGCGCAGTCGATGTCGGTGCGGGTCGAGCCGCCGATCCCTGCCAGCTCTGCCGGTGATCGACTGGTCGTCGAGGTCGTGCAGGACTACGGCCAGCACCACATCGCGTCGCGGCTTCGCCTCGCCTCGCACGCGGCCGACGTGCCGGTGCTCCCCGCGGCGGTCGCCGCAGCCCTCGCGGTGGCCGAGCCCGACCGCAGCGCGGACCAGGCCGACGCGCTCGCCGCCCACCATGCGCGCGTCGATCCCGAGTTGGCCCGCCTGCGAGCGGCGGTGGACGCCGCGAAGCGCCGCCTCGCCGACGTGCCGGTCGTGCAGACCCCGGTGCTCGTCGCGCTTCCGGCCGACGAACACCGGTCGACCCACGTGATGCGCCGCGGCAACTTCCTGTCGCCCGGAGAGCAGGTGTCGGCGGCCGTGCCTGCGGTCTTCCATCGGCCGGAGACCGGCGGCCCGCTCGATCGGCTCGCGTTCGCGCAATGGCTCGTCGACCGCCGCAATCCGCTGACGGCGCGGGTCCAGGTCAACCGCATCTGGGCGCGACTCTTCGGCCGCGGTCTCGTCGCCACCGAGGAGGACTTCGGCACCCAGGGAGCGCGGCCGTCCCACCCGGACCTGCTCGACTGGCTCGCGGTCGAGTTCATGGAGAGCGGCTGGGACCAGCGCCACGTGTGGCGGCTGATCCTCGGTTCGGAGACCTACCGCCGCAGCGTCGTCGCGTCGGCTGCGGATCGTATGCGCGACCCGGAGAACCTGCTCCTCGCGCGCGGCCCGCGCGTGCGGCTCGAGGCCGAGATGGTGCGCGACCAGGCGCTGTCGCTCGCAGGGCTACTGAGCGACGAGCGATTCGGCCCGTCGGTGTTCCCCTACCAGCCCGACGGGCTGTGGCAGGCGGCGTTCAACGGACAGCGGACCTGGCGCACGAGCGAGGGCCGCGACCGCCACCGGCGCGCGCTCTACACGTTCTACCGGCGCTCGAGTCCCTACCCGTCGATGACAGCGTTCGACGCGCCGACACGTGAGATCTGCACGCCGCGTCGCATTCGCACGAACACGCCGCTCCAGGCGTTCGTCACGCTGAACGATCCGGTCTTCGTCGAGGCCGCCCAAGGGCTCGCGCGCCGGATCCTCGCCGAGGGTGGCCGCACGGCGGCCGCGCGCGCGGACTGGGCGCTGCGCACGGTCCTGCTCCGAGAAGGCACGCAAGACGAACGTGCGGTGATCCAGGAGCTCCACGCCGAGTCCGCGGCGGCGTGGCGTTCT
>JAQCBR010000119.1 GCA_027621295.1 Planctomycetota bacterium | reverse complement strand
CGGTCGCTACGAGGGTCGCGACGAGGGGGCCTACCTCGGATTCACGTCGACGCTCGGTGAGGGCGTGATCCTCGAGATCGGCCCCTTCTACCGGCAGTACCAGTTCGAGCGGACGGACTCGACCGACATCGGCTACACGCTGCCGGAGGACTACAACACCTACGGCGGTCGCATCTACTTCGAGCAGTCGACGCTCCAGCTCGACAACATCTACGGGCTGCCGAAGGACGGCTTCCACGCGTCGATCCGCGTCGACTACGAGCAGAACGACGCGGAGGGCAGCTTCGGCACCGTGCGCTGGAGCTCGTCCCTCCCCAGCACGATCTGGCGCGGCGCCCTCCGGCTGGAGTGGTACTTCCCGACCGACACCGCGAGCGTCTGGGAGTTCCGGCTCGACGGCGAGATGAACGACCGGGCCGACCGCGTGCACATCTACGACGCGCAGAAGCCGATCGGCGAGACCTGGGCCGATGCACGCCTCGGCTACCGGCTCGAGCTCGGCTCGGGGCTGTTCTTCACGCCGTTCGGACAGCTCCAGTACACGTCGACCCCGAGTGCGTCGGGTGACTCCGCATCCGACGACTTCTGGGTGGGTGCAGGCGGTCGGTTCCGCTTCGAGCTCGGAGACGTGATGTCGGTGCTCGGGGAGTACTCCTACCTGTCGAACCCCAACCGCCCGTCGAGCTCCTACGAGGAGGACGTCTACGGCGAGCACCAGTTCTTCGTCGGCGCCGAGCTGCGGATCGGGGCGAGCCGCTACTGACGGATCGCTCGTCCGCGCGGATCTCCGCTCACAGCCTGTGACGAAATCACTCTACAGGCTGTGAGGTGTTGGTTTGGCGGCCGCTCCGCGGCCGCGGGAGAGTGTGTGACGAGGTTTCGTCACACCCTCTCACAGCCTGTGACCGAATTGGGTCACGGGCTCTGCCGCGGCTGCTCCGCTCTAGCCCAGCAAGCAACTGGCGGCCTGCGGACTGATTTCGACACAGGCTGTCAGCGGAGCGGTCCGCCGAGCCGCAGCCACTGTTCGTCGGGCGTGTCTGCCCGGAACGAGTCGAACACGGTGACGATCCCGCGGACGCCGTTGTCGATCCACGTGGTGCAGTGGTGCGGGGCCCGCAGACCCCGTCCTGCGCCGCGGTAGTCTCGCCACTCCTCGCGGCGGAACAGCTCGCCGTTGCCGGTGTCGACGCTGCTGACCACGGCGCGGAGCAGGCCGGATTCGAGGTCGATGTAGAGGCGGAAACGGCCGGCGCGATCGCCGTCGCGTTCGAGGACCGCCATGCGTCGCCCGTCGATCGTGCGCAGCGAGATCTGTCGGTAGGTCGCCGCTCCGCGCGCCGCTTCGGCGAGCAGCGCGATCGGGTGACGGTGGAGGTCGTCGAGCAGCTGGTCGCGCTCGAGGTCGTCCAGCTTGCGCTTCTGGCTGCTCGCGGTCTCGAGCGCGACGTCGGGTCCGATGACGGTTTCGATGTCGGAGTTGAGCACGCGTCGCAGTCGTCGCAGCCGATCGGTGCGCCGGTACCAGACAGCATCGATCGCCTCCGGACCCTGCCCGGTCCGCGAGGTCGCCTCGAACTGGAATCCCTGGAGGTCGAGCAGCGTGGATGCGCCGCCGACGGCCTCGATCGCGTGCGCGAGGACGAGGCGCGCCGCGGCTTCCTGATCGGCGCGATCGGCGGAGATCACGCTGCGCCGTGCGTCGGACACCTGCGAGCCGGGCATCGCGCCGTGCTCGGGCAGGTCGGTCAGGTCCTTGCCGAGCACGATGACGAGGCCCCGGTCCTGGGCGCGCGCGGCGAGACGGGACGCAATCGGGAGGTTCTCCGGCTGGGAGAGCTTCTCGATCAGCGGGCCGAACATCGGCTTGGACGGGACGTCGGTCTGACGACCGTCGGCGCCGAGGATCAGGGCCGGCGTCGCGCCGGCGATCAGGCTGCGGGACACGGCTCGGCACCACGTCCGTGGCTCGCCGAGCTCGAGCGCGAGCTCGAGGCGCGCACGTTCGGCCGCGGCGCGGATCTCTTCGGCGCCGGGCGCGCGGCGGGCGAGAGAGGCGAACGCCCCATCGACCGCGGTCCGGAGTGCCCGGGTGTCCCCAGAGCCGATCCGGCCCGACAGCTCGAGGAATCGGACAGGCCCATCTTCCCGGATCGAAGAGCGGAGGCCTCGCACCGAGCGTTCGACCGCTTCGGTGACGCGTCCCTCGACCGAAGTGCCGATCAGCAGTTCGGCGGTGACCCACGCCGTCGCTGCCTCCTCGGCCACGGCCGGAGGCAGCTCGACGAGGGTCACGAATCCCGGGGTTCCGTCGGTCTCCCCGAAGAACAGTCCGGACGCCGGCGGCAGCGCCGCGACCGCCGCGGGGAGGCTCGCGCCACCGCGCGCCAGGCTCCACGGGGCGAAGGTCTCCTGGCACAGCCCGACGACTGCGGTCGGATCGGGTGACGGGACCGCGAACACCAGCATCGCGCGCGCCGGCAGGTAGGTCTGCGCGTAGAACGCGAGGACGTCGGCGATCTCCAGGTCCTCGAGGACTTCGAGCCACTCCTCGAGACCGCGGAGTTCGAACGAGTGGACGCGCTTCACGGCGGCGTCCATCGGCGCCTCGCTCCACGACCGGCCATACTCGCGCATCAGCGTCTGGCGCCACGCGTCGACGCGGGCGGGCGAGATCGGCGGTGCTGTGATCGCCTCGGCGAGCTGACGACTGAGCCAGTGCCAGTTGGACAGCGGGGCAGACAGTCGGATGTTGGTGGTCCAGGCGTCTGCCTCGACCGTCAGCGTCCCGCCGCTGTTCTCGACCGCGCGTCGCAGGGAGGGGCGCGCACCGCCGTCGAGCGGGGTGTCGACGACCATCTCGGCGACGAGGCGGCCGATCGAAGCGCGCGCTCCCGACACCTCGGGGTGAGCGAGGACCAGATCGATCTGCGCGTGTCTCGCGCCGGGGAACTGCCCTGCGGCGACGCGGAGGCCCCCGGGGAGGACCGCGATGTAGGGTTCGACCGGGCTCCAGCCCCTCTCCTCCAGCTCCGGGATCGCGGTCCCCGGCTGCGGCGTGGGGCGGATACGCGGACGCTCGGGACCCGGCTCGGGCTGGTCGGGGACGGCCTGGGTCCGCGATCCGGTCGGAGACTCCTGGGCGACCGTCGGGCGGTCGTCGGGCAGGGCCCCGGCGTCGGTGGTGAGGCCTTCGGTCATCCAGACGCACCCGCTCGTCGAGAGGGCGCACGCCAGGAGTGCGGTTCTGATGAGCAGGCGGTTCATTGTGCAGGTCCGAGAACGACGATCGTCCCGGGGTGGGTCCCGAAGATCCGTTCGGCCAATTGGCGCACCCGGGCTGAGCTCGGGGTGTCGCCGAGTCCCATCACCTGGGCGGGTGAGCGGCCCTCGGCCAGCGTCCCGATCGCCAGGGAGATGGCGAGGTCGGAATCGTCGGAGGTCGCCAGGACGCGTCGGCCCACCGCGATCTCGCCCGACTGCTTGCACTGGTAGTCCTTGAGCTGGCCGGGCAGCCCGGCCATGTGCTCGACCAGGGACTGCTCCATCGCACGCACGTCGGTGCTCCCCGATCCCTCGGCGAGCGCCTCGACGAGGATCAGCCCTGGCCGGGCGTTCCTCGGGAACGGTGCGTGGACGCCGATGGTGACCTCGCCGAACGCCGTCGCCCAGCGCGGCAGGAACGAGAACGTGGTGCCGTCGAGGAGCGCGGCCACCGCGTCGATCTCGACCGGTGTCGCGTCCGCCGGGATCGCCCAGGCGAGCGCGATGCCGCGGTCCCCGTCGGCGGAGGGCAGCACCGAGCGGCGCTGTCGAGCCTCTGCGGGCCGCACCGCCGCGGGCAGCGCGGGCGTCGGGAGCATCGTGAAGCGGAAGACCTTGGTGAGCAGGCCCTTCACCGCTTCCGGGTCGAAGCCGCCCGCGAGCACGTGGACGGTGCGGAGCGGGTGGGCCACGCGGGCGAACTGCTGACGAGCCTCCGCGGACGGCACGAAGCTCGCGCGGGGATCGACGTCACGCGCGGCCGCCGAGCCGAGGAACGCTGTCCCGAGCACTTCGCGCCGCATCCGCCCGACGGGGCTCGAGCCGGACGCCGCCAGGTCGGCGACGGTCTCCTGCCAGACGTCGTGGAAGCTGCGGAGCGTGACGTTCTCCCGCCAGTCGAGCAGCAGGGTCGCGAGGCGAGGGAGGGACCGGGTCGCGACGCTGGTCGCGAGCACGGTGATGCCTCCCTCCTCGACGACGATCGGCTCGGTCGCGGGGATCGAGACGATCGCACGCCGCCACGCGGTGGGGTCACCCAGCGCGCGGACGGCATCGCGGGCCGGCTCGACCCGGGCCCGGACCTCGGCCGGCCACTCGTCCGGGTGGCCGTGGTCGCGCCACGTCTGGGCGAGCAGCTGGTCGAGCGCCTCGAGGGTCTTGGCCTCGGCAGCTGCGTCGAGCGATCCGTGCTGCCACGTCCCGCCGAGCGAAGCCCGCAGGACCGAGCGAGAAAGTCCGAGGGCCCCCGGTGGATCCAGGTCCGATGCGTGGGCCGCGCCGACCGCCCAGTGGACCAACGGCGGCGCTGAGGGGTCCGGTGCGAGCAGGAACCGGCTGCCGTCCGGGGTCGTGAACGCCTCGACCGCCGGCCCCTGGGCCGGGGCCGCGACGGACAGCGCCGCACCGAGCGCGATCTGCAGGTGGATTCTCACGGTCGATTCCCTGGGCTCCATGGTATCGGCGGCTCGGAGCGCGAGAACCGGTCACCGCGCCACGTGCGGACAGCCGGAGTCTGGCCCTTCGCCGGAGACGGGGCCGTTCGCTGGGCCCGGTCGGGCGGGGTGCCCGGCCGGGCCGCGGCCCGTCACACCCTTTCCATCGGCTCTTCGCCGGGTGCAGGTCGACCCCGAGGTGCACAGACCCCTCGATCCGAGCTCTCGACGAACTGGAGGATCTCCTCTCCGAGCGCGTGGCCGTCCGCGAACGCCCGGGCCTGGGCGATCCGGTCCTCGAGGGCTCCGCTCCGCCAGAACAGCTTGCGGAACACCCGCTTGATGACAGCGACGTCATCCGCAGGGAAGCCGCTCCGCTTGAGGCCGATCAGGTTCACCGCGATCAGGCGGGCCCGGTCCCCCTGGACGAGGCCGAACGGGGGGGCGTCCTGGGAGAGCATCGAACCGGCGCCGATCATCGCGTAGCGGCCGACACGGGCGAACTGGTGGACCCCGGCCATCGCGCCGAGGATCGCCCGGTCGTGGATCGTGCAGTGGCCGGCCGCCATCGCGCCGTTCGTGAACACGCAGTCGTTCCCGACGGTCGAGTCGTGCCCGACGTGGGAGCCGGCGAGGAACATGTTGCGGTCACCGATCGTGGTCACCCCGCATCCGAACGGGGTGCCGCCGTGCAGCGTGACGTGCTCGCGGAGTTCGTTGTCCGCGCCGATCCGCAGCTTGCCGAGCCACTCGCCGTCGGCGTCCAGCCAGCCCTGCTCGCGGAGGGCTGCCGCGTCGGTGCGCAGCTTCTTGTCCTGGGGGCGGACGCCGATCACCACGAAAGGGAACAGCTCGCAGCCGGGCCCGACGTGGGTGTCGCCCTTGACCACCACGTTGGCGTGGAGGACGGTCCCATCGCCGATCCGGGCGTGTGGGCCGACGACGCAGCCCGGGCCGATCGACACGTCGGCGCCGAGGATCGCTCCGTCGGCGACGTGGGCGGTGGGGTGGACTCCAGGACGCGTGGTCTGCAAGGTCGGATGCTCGGGAGCGGGCGGTTGGTGCCGCCGGCCGTCGGCGCATTGTGGGGGAGCATCGAGGGGCGGGCAACCTCGGGTCTGGATCACGTCACGACGGGGTTCGCCGAGGTCCTGCCGAGACCGGAACGGGCATCGATCGGGTTCGGCCTTGCCAAAGCGTGGCCCCCGCGGCTCGAATCACCGGCCCGTGTCCCTCGCCATACCCTGCTCCGTCGCGCCCCGGTCGAGCCGGGGGTGCAGCCTTCGCACATCCGCCGCTCGCCCGCCCAGGAACCGGTCATGGTGAAGGTGCACAAGGGAGAGACGGTCGCGCTCGGTGTCGCGCTCGGGGCGGTGCACCTCAGGGGCTACGGGGCCGAGGTCGACTTCCCGCTCCGGATCGCCGCGGACGAGGTCGAGATCGAGCTCAACGCGCTGCGGTCCTCGCTCGGCGAGAGCCGGGAGCAGATCGAAGCGCTGAAGGCCAAGCACGGCGACACGCTGGGCGAAGCCGAGCTCCGGATCTTCGACGTCCACCTCGGCTACCTCGCCGACCCGATGTTCGTCGACGAGATCGAGAAGCTGGTGGTCGAGGAGCGCTACTCGGTCCGCGCGGCGATCCAGAAGATCGCCGCCGACTACGAGCGGATCTTCGAGCTCGTCGAGAACGAGTATCTCCGCCAGCGTGCCGGTGACTTCCGGGATGTGGCGACGCGCGTCCTCGGCAACCTTCCGGCCGTCTCCGGCACCCGGACCGTCGAGGTCCCGGCCCCGGCCGGTCGCTACGTGCTCGCCGCGCGCCGCCTGACCGTCAACGACCTGTTCCGGCTGGATCACGAGCGGGTCCAGGGAATCGTCACCGAGGAGGGTGGGGTCCACGGCCACGCGGCGATCCTCGCTCGCTCGATGGGGATCCCGGCGATCACCGGGATCCGGGACCTGTCGACCAAGGTCCGTGAGGGCGCATTCGTGATCCTCGACGCGGGGGCGGCCGAACTCCACGTCGATCCGGATGCACAGCTCTGCGAGGAATACGGGCGCGCTGCGGAGCAGTTCCGCGAGGCGGCCGCCGAGGCCGGGCCGTCCGACATCCCGCACGAGACGCGGGACGGGACGTCCGTTCGCCTGAGCGGCGCCTGCGGCAACCTGAGCGAGGTCGGTCTCGCGGTCGCCCGCGCGATGGACGGCATCGGGCTCTACCGGACCGAGCTGATGTTCCTCGTGGAGTCGCGACTGCCGACCGAGGACCTGCTGGTCCACCACTACGCGGAGGTCGCGGCCGCTTCGTCCGGCCAGTCGGTCTGCTTCCGGCTCCTCGATCTCCCGTCGAGCGCCCAGGTGCCGACGCTGCCGCGCCCGCTGGAGCGCAACGCGGCGCTCGGTCTGCGCGGGGTCCGCGCACTCCTGGACGACACGCGCGTGCTGCGCCTGCAGATCCGCGCGATCCTCCGGGCTGCCGTGTCGGTCGAGAACGCGGCGATCCTCGTGCCGTTCGTGACCAGCGTGAACGACCTGCAGCGCGTGAACAGCGCGATCGTCGAAGAGCGCCACGAGCTCCGGAAGCGTGGCGTGCCCTGCGCGGACCAGATCCACGTCGCGCCGATCGTCGAGGTTCCCGCCGCGGCGTTCACGTGCAGCGCGCTCCTCGTCGACGCCGACTTCGTCGTCGTCGCCCTCGACGACCTCCAGGCACTGCTGCTGGCCGCCGACCGCGACGCGGCGGCGGTCCGCTCGTACTACGAGATGGCGCACCCGGCGATGTTCGAGCTGCTGCAGCGGATCTCGGCCGAGGCAGCAGCCGCCGAAAAGCCGGTCGTCCTGTTCGGCGAAGCGGCCGCCGATCCCCAGCGCCTGCCGTTCTACCTCGGCATCGGGGTGCGCGACTTCGCGGTCGCACCGGCGCGCGTCGGCGCGATGCTCGACGTGCTCCAGCGCTACACGATCGACGAGTGCGAGAAGCTCGCCGAGGAGCTCCTCCAGGCGCCCCGCGGCCTCGACGTCCAGCGCATCCTGCTGCGGTCGACCGCCGGCCGGTGACCTTTGGCCGCGCCCGGCTTCGGCTCAGGCCGGCTTGCTTGCCGCCTCGAGGAGCTTCCGGAGCAGTCCGCGGACGCGTGCGGGTGACGGGATCGTGAACCGCGCGTCGGCGACGCTGACGCCGACGTGGATCGTGTGCGCCTCGGGCGGCAGCGCTCGGTACATGTCGAGGTCGGTCCGGTCGTCGCCGACGCAGAGCACCCAGTCGGCCCCGTCGATCTGCCGGGCCACGTAGCCGCCTTTGTGGACGCCGGCCGCGCGGACCTCGATCACGCGGTGTCCGTGGACGATCTCTGCGGGCAGGTTGGCGAGGTTGTGCTGGAGCTGGCTGTGCAGCTCGCGAGCGCGCCACGCGCCGTAGTCGGGGTCCGCCATCCGGTAGTGCCACGCCAGCGCGCACGGCTTCACCTCGAGGCGAGTGCCCGGCACCTCGTCGGTGACCCCGCTGAGCAGCGAGCGCACGCGGGGGATCCATGACAGGTCGATCCCCGGGTTCTCCTCCCATTCGCCTCCGTCGCGGCTCCGCCACGCGAAGCCGTGCTCGGCGCAGAGCGCGACGCCGAGTCCGCCGAGCCATTGCTCCAGGTCGCGGCGGTGACGACCGCTGACCACGTGGACCTCGGTGTGCGGGAGTGCGGACAGCCCGGCGAGGACCTCGAGCAGCTCTGCCGACGGGACCGCATCCTCGGGAGAGCGGACGATCTCGCGGAGCGTGCCGTCGTAGTCGAGGAACAGCACCCGCTTCGCGGCGCGTGCGAAGCTCTCGCAGAGCTCTGCCTCGTCGTCCCGGCCGAGTGCGACGACCGCATGCGACTGGTTGGCGTCGGCGGCCGCCCACTGGCGGTCGAGGAAGTGGCGGGCCCACGTCGTGCACTCGAGCGCGCGGACCTGGTCTGCCATGGTCCGCATCCGCTCGGCGCGTTCGTCGGGGGGCATGTCGAGCGCGTCCTCGAGCAGGTCCGCCGACTGCTCCAGGTTCCAGGGGTTCACGAGCAGCGCCCTGGCGAGGACGTGCGCCGCTCCCGCGAATTCGCTGAGGACGAGCATTCCGCGCCACGGATCGCCGAGGCCCTCGATCTCGTCCTGGCAGAGGACGAACTCCTGTGCGACGAGGTTCATCCCGTCGCGCACGGGCGTCACGAGACAGACGTCCGCGAAGCGGTAGAGGGCGGCCAGTTGCTCCGGGTCGACGGAGCGGTGCATGTATTCGACCGGCGTGACGCCCGGGCTGCCGTAGCGGCCGTTGAGGCGGCCCACGCACTCGTCGATCTCGCGTTTGAGCGCCGCGTAGTCGGGGTTCTTGAGCCTGGACGGGACGATGACCTGCAGGAGCGCGACCTCCGACGCGAGCTCCGGGCGCCGTTCCAGCACGCGCTCGAACGCGCGAAGCTTGTGCGCCACGCCCTTCGTGTAGTCGAGCCTCTCGACGCCGAGGATCAGCCGGCGACCGCGGTAGCGGTCCTTCAGCTCCTCGACGAGGCTCGACGTCCGCGGGGCGGTGAGAGTGCGTTCGAAGCCCTGCACGTCGATGCCGATCGGATGGACGCCGATGCCGACACGACGTCCCTCGAAGCGGACCCCGTCGTGTTCCGCGGCGAGCCCCAGGACCCTGAGGCAGGCGGAGCGGAAGTGGCGCGCGTAGTCGTGCGTGTGGAAGCCGACGTAGTCGCAGCCGAGCACGCCGAGCAGCAGGTCCTCGCGCGCCGGCAGCAGACGGTAGATCTCGGACGACGGGAACGGGATGTGCAGGAAGAAGCCGATCTCCAGGTCCGGCCGTGCCTGGCGCAGCAGCCTGGGCACGAGCATCAGGTGGAAGTCGTGGATCCAGATGCGCGCGCCCTCCGGCGCCGCTCCGAGGATCGTGTCCGCGAAGCGCTGGTTGACCTCGACGTAGCGCTGCCACGCGCGTTCCTGGAAGTCGACCTTGTCGACGAAGTAGTGGAACAGCGGCCAGATCGCCTGGTTGGCGATGCCGTGGTAGTAGAGCTCCTCGTCCTCCTCGTCGAGGAAGACGGGGACCAGCCGCTCCTCGGCGAGCCGTTCCCGGACCTCGTCCCGCCGGTCCTCGGGCACCGGGCAGCCGGGCCAGCCGACCCAGTCGAACGGCGCACCCTCGGCCACGCCCTGCAGCGCCGCCGCCAGTCCCCCCGACGAGCGCGTCGCGTGGAGCTCGCCATCGGCGAAGCCGAGGCTCACCGGGAGGCGGTTGCTCGCGATCCACAGCGGTCGGGGTGAAGTTCGGCCGGGCGATTCTGCGATAGGAGACTCGGAGGGCTGTGACATCGATGGTCGGTTGATCTCGAGGTCCGGGACCGGACCTGGACCGACGGAGAGGTTCGCCTCGATGGCCCTCGGTTCCCACCCCTGATCGGGGTCGGGGCGGTCACGGATCAGGTATGCGATACGGAATCATCGGCAACTGCGCGAACAGCGCACTCGTCCAGGACGGCTCGGTCGAGTGGATGTGCTGGCCCAGGCTCGACAGCTCGTTCGTGTTCGGGCCGATGCTCGACGGCAAGCGCGGTGGGGCCTACCGGGTCGAGATGGTCGACGCGGAGAGCGTCGAGCAGGAATACATCGAGAACACCAACGTGCTCCGCACGGTGTTCCGCGGCCCGTCCGGTGCGTTCGAGCTGCTCGACTTCGCGCCGCGGTTCCGCCTGCACGACCGCTCGTTCAAGCCGACGATGCTGGTCCGCATCCTCAGGCCCCTCGAAGGGGAGCCGCTGTGCCGGATCACGTGCCAGCCTGCTGGCGACTACGGGCGCGCCGAGGTCCGCTCGTGGGCGGGCAGCAACCACATCCAGTTCGTCGGGCTGGACGCGCCGCTCCGACTGACGACCAACGCGCCCCTGACCTACGTGGCCGAGGGGCGACCGTTCGTGCTGACCGCTGCACGCCACCTCGTGTTGACCTGGGGTGAGCCGCTCGAGACCGGTCTCGAGCAGACCGCCGAGTCGTTCCTCGAGCGCACCGTCGCCTACTGGCGCCGCTGGGTGAAGCACACGCGCGTGCCCCGCGACTACCAGGCCGAGGTGATCCGCTCGGCGCTGGTCCTCAAGCTCCACCAGTTCGAGGACACCGGCGCGATCATCGCGTCGACCACGACGAGTCTGCCCGAATACCCCGGGAGCGGCCGCAACTGGGACTACCGGTTCTGCTGGCTGCGCGACACCTACTTCTCGCTGCAGGCCTTCGAACGGCTCGGGCACTTCGACGAGATGGAGGGCTTCCTCCACTACCTGCGGACCATCGTCGACCAGCACGGCGGGGACCGTCTGCAGCCGCTGTACGCGATCAACGGCGAGGCCGACGTCCGCGAGGAGATCCTCGAACACCTCGACGGTTTCCGCGGCGAGAAGCCGGTCCGCATCGGCAACCAGGCGCACGAGCACGTCCAGAACGACGTCTACGGCGAGGTCATCCTGTCGATCTCGCGGCTCCTGCTCGACACCCGCTTCGTCGGCGTCGAGGGGCGGGACGGCGTCGTCCAGCTGCTGGTCCGGATGCTCGACCAGATCGAGAACCGGCTCGACGAGCCGGACGCCGGCCTCTGGGAGCTGCGGAACACGACCCACGTCCACTCGTTCACGCTGCTCACGCACTGGGCGGGCGCACGTCGCGTCGCCGAGGTCGCCGAGGTGATCGGCGATACCGCGCTCCGCGAACGCGCGTCCAGGATCGCGAACGCCGCGCGCAATCTGCTCGACAGCCGCTGTTGGGACGACCAGCGCGGCGTGCTCACGCAGGCGATGGACGCCGAGAACCTCGACGCCTCGATGCTGTTGGCGCTGCACTTCGGATTCTGGGCCTCGGACGACCCCAGGGCCGCGAGCCACGTGCGCGCGATCCAGGACCAGCTCCAGGTCGACCGCTTGGTCAAGCGCTACGACGTCGAGGACGACTTCGGCAAGCAGGAGGCGACGTTCACCGTCTGCTCGTTCTGGCTGGTCGAGGCGCTGGCCATCGTCGGCCGGAAGGACGAGGCGCGCGCGCTGTTCGACTTCCTGCTGAGCCACCACAACGGACTCGGGCTGTTCAGCGAGGACATCATGCCGGGCACCGGCGAGCTGACCGGCAACTTCCCGCAGACCTACTCGCACGTCGGTCTGATCAACGCCGCGTTCCGCCTGTCCCGGTCCTGGGATTGACGTCGTCGCCGGGTGACGCCCCGGCCCGTAGTCCGAGGTAGACGATGCGGTTCCGCATCGTGCCGGCACGCTCGCGCTCGAGGCGGCCTCGCAGCCGGTCGAGCAGAGGGTCTGCGTAGGGCGCCGTCCTGTGGACGACGTGGAGCTGGTTCCCGCCGCCGACGACGCGGCTCGGATCGTCGAGGACGACGTCGAGAGGGGCGATGGCGGCGAGGATGTCCTCGCGGTGGCGCAAGTAGTGGCGGAGCGGTGCCTGGGAGAACCCTTCGGGCGTGCCGCTGACCGCGGCGACCGCGTCGCCCTCCCGGAACGCCTCCTCGAGCTCGGCGCAGGCGGCGCGGTAGTCCTCGCGGATGCTCGTCGTGCGGTGGTGGACCAGCAGCGTGTGCGCGGTGATGAACAGCGCTGCGACCACCGGGACACGCATCGCCCGGGGCCGGAGCGAGAGGATGCCGGCGGCGACGGCCGACAGGCAGAGCGGAGCGATCGTCGTCAGGTACTTGGGCGCGAAGTTCAGCACGCCGAACAGGCCCGGAGTCGCCGCGGCGATCACGGCCGCACCGAGCGCGAACATCGTCCGTCGCTCCCTGGGATCTGCATCCCGGTGGAGGCAGCCGACGGCCTGGGAGCCGAGCGCCCAGGCGATCGCGACCGCTGGCACCGCCATCAGCGCGTTGCCCGGACCCGGCAGGTTCGCGGACTCGACGAGGAACATCCGCGCGGGGAGCTCGGCGAGCGTGCGGAGGTCGAGCTCGCCCTGGTGGCCCCAGGGCGTGGCCAGCTGATCGGGAAGCACCGAGACCAGGAACGGCGTCCACAGCGCGACCCCGCCGAGGCCG
>JAQCBR010000008.1 GCA_027621295.1 Planctomycetota bacterium | reverse complement strand
CTCGGATTCCGAAGTCCTGCGGACGCTGTTGCGTTGATCGGTTGAGCCTGCAGCGGCCTTCTTCGCCAAGGACAGCGATCGGCGTTCGAGCTGATCGAGGCGGAGAGGGCCAACTTCCCGATCGCCCTGATGTGCCGCGTGCTCGGGGTCTCGAGGAGCGGCTTCTACGCTTCGCGTTCCCGGCCACCTTCGAGGGCGAAGGCCGAGAACGCGAAGCTCACAACCGAGATCTTGGAAATCCACCGCGCGAGCCACGGGACCTACGGGAGCCCTCGCGTCCATGCCGAGCTGCGACATCGCGGCCACTCCGTGAACCGCAAGCGCATCGCCCGCCTGATGGCGCAGGAGGGCCTCCACGGCGTGTTTCGGCGGCGGTTCGCACGACGGACTCGCGCCACGCGCTGCCCGTGCATCCCAACAAGCTCGACCGGGCGTTCACGCTCGCGGAGATCGACACGGCCTGGGCCTCCGACATCACCTACGTCGAGACGGGGGAAGGCTGGCTCTACCTGGCGGTCGTCATGGACCTGGCGTCGCGTCGGGTGATCGGGTGGTCGATGGGTGACCACATGCGTGCCGAGCTGGTCGTCGATGCCCTCACGATGGCATGCGGTCACCGTCATCCGGCTCCGGGCGCGCTCCACCACTCGGACCGTGGGTCGCAGTACGCCAGCGAGGCGTTCCAGCGTGTCCTGCGCCAGCGCGGCCTGGCTTGCAGCATGAGCCGCCGTGGCAACTGCTACGACAACGCGGTCGTCGAGAGCTTCTTCGGCACCCTCAAAACCGAACTCGTCCATCGCCAGCGATGGCCAACCCGCCGATCTGCGAGGTCGGCGATTCACGACTACATCGAGATCTTCTACAACCGTCGACGTCGCCACTCTCACCTGGGCTACCTCAGCCCGGCCGAGTTCGAGGCGAGACTGATCGCCGCGCCCGCGGCGTGATCCCCGCTGTCCACTGAACGGGGGTAGGGTCATTCATCACACCGAACGGCGTCAGCCAGATGATATGACCGCCATCAACCCCCTGATCGGGCATCCTTGTAGCTCGGGAGGTTTCCATGGATCAGATGCTCATCGGGTTGGACGTTCACAAGGACTCGATCGCCGTCGCGATCGCTGAGGCGGGGCGAGATGGCGAAGTTCGTTTCTGGGGAAACATGCCGAACGACTCCGGTCATCTGCGCGGCTTGATCAAGGCGCTGGGCAAGAAGGGCGCGCCGCTTCACTTCGTCTACGAGGCTGGCCCGTGCGGCTACGAGGTGTTTCGATTCCTGGAGTCGAACGGCTTGGAGTGCGACGTGGTGGCACCGTCGCGGATCCCGCGGCGTCCAGGGGGTCGTGTGAAGAACGACCACCGAGATGCCATTTCCCTGGCTCGGCTCGCGCGTGCCGGCGAACTCACGAGCGTCTGGGTTCCCGATCCTCTCCACGAAGCGATGCGGGACCTTGTTCGCGCCCGCCACGCCGCCAACAAGGACCTGAAAGTAGGGCGGCAACGGATCCAGAGCTTCCTGCTACGACACGACCGTCGCTATCCCTCGAAGCCTTGGACAGGGAGGCACATGACCTGGTTGTCGAATCAGCAGTTCCAGTTCATCGCGCAGCAGATCACACTGCAGGGGTACATCAACGCGGTGGAGCAGGCGCTGGATCGGCAAGCGCACATCGAGGAACAGATGCGCGCGCTGGTTCCGGCCTGGTCGCTCGGGCCTCTCGTGAACGTCCTTCAGAGCCTGAGAGGAGTCGGGCTCATCGTCGCGGTGACTGTCGTCGCCGAGGTCGGTGACATCGGAAGATTCGAGAACCCCAAGCAGCTCATGGCGTTCCTCGGCCTGAATCCAGGCGAGCACTCGAGCGGATCGAAAGTCAGAGGACGTGGAATCACCAAGAGCGGCAACTCGTCGGTCCGACGATTGCTGTATGCGGCGGCCTGGAGCTACCGGCAGAGGCCGAAGGTCGGCGCGTACATGCGCCAGCACATGCCGGCAGACGTACCTCAAGAAGCAAAGGACATTGCCTGGAAGGCGCAGGTCCGGCTCTGTCGCCGTTATCGAGCGTTGCTCGGGCGCGGCAAGAAGTCGCAGGTAGCCATAACGGCCGTGGCTCGCGAACTCGTCGGGTTCATGTGGTCGATAGCGACCACCAAATGCCCTACAAGCCGCACACCTCCGGAGGGCCATCAAGCAGCCTGAGAAGAAGACACTGAAAGGAACCGCGGGAGCTCGTGGTGGTCGGTGCGGTGAAGGGAATCCTCGTCAAGAATTGTGTGTTCCGATCACAGCAGCCAGATCGAGGCAGCCCTCAAGACGCATCCCATCATGGGGTAGCCAATCCCCGAATAAGAGTCTGATCGACCGTCGAATCCAGCCGTCGCCCTGGCTCCCGCGATTCCCCTCAGGACGTTTCATGCGCATACAGAAATCGTGCTCAGTTCCCGGGACGGGGGTTGATGGCGGTCATAAGAGTTCTTCGGAGCGATGCCGCGAAAGCGCAAGCGCGCGCCGTCGCGCTCGACCACCGGCACCCGCGTATCGAGCATCTCCGTCGCGGCCCGCAGAGCTTCGAGCCCGGTGCGGTAGATCGCGCTGCGGACTTCGCCGATCAGCTCCTCGAACGACCGGCCTTCGGCGCCCAGATCAGCAACTCGCTCCAGGTCTTGCCGGAGTTCGACCAAAGCGGCGTCCAGGGTCGCGCCGTACATGAGCCGCGGATCGAAATCCCGAACGAGCGTAAGTGATGGTGATGCCGTCATCTACGCTGGTACGATCCGCTCGACCGCAGTTGCCAAGAATCTGCCAGAAAGGAAATCCGCGCCCCGGGACGGGGCCAACAAAGTGGTCCTAGACTCGACCGCGGCTTGGCTCTCGCTCCGCGGGCCGATAGAATGGGGCACTCGGAGGCAGCGAGTGCGAGCCCCGATACTGCTTCGACTCGCCGCTGGGGATAGCGGCAGAAGCTATGCATCTCTTTCACGAGGAGAAGGAAGGCCATGCTACGTCTCGCGGCAGTAGTTTGCTTGCTTGTGAGTGGTGCAGTTTCGGCGCAGAAGTGCGCCGAGTGCGGGCCCGCGGTGCATGACGCCGTCGGCGCAGCGGGTTATGTTATTGCGGTGATGCACCAGGCTACGCACGTGCCGGGGGAGTGTCACGGACCACCGGCGGCTTGCGTCAAGAACAGTCCCTGCGAGCTCATTTGGGTGCTCGAGATCATCGTGATCAACCCCGTGCCCGGCGGCCCGTATCCGCCCATCAACGTGAACTCGGGCGGTCAGAACTCCACCATATCGTACGAATCAGAGGGCCTTTTCCAGGCCGTCGCCTACTGGAGTTCGGGAGGTGGAGGTCTGCCTTGCGGGGAGAGCGTGACGGGCTACTTGAGCATTGGCGCTGCGGGCATCGGATGGGTCATCAACTCCTGCGGCCCGTGCCCTGGCGTCATCGGCGAGTGAGCCGGATACGGCCTGCTCTCAGGCAGACAGTCATTCTAGTCCGAGGTGGTTGATGCCACGACATGTTGTACTGGCGCTATCGGCACTCGCCTGTTGTGCTCTCGGTGCCTGGCTGCTCTGGCAGGTCTCCGGCGAACCGGCTGCCGTTCGGCGGCCGCCGCCAGAGTCCGAGTCCGTGGTCAGGCCAGCAACTATCGGCAACGACGAGCCACCCCAGAGAGCCTCTGCGGAGCCGGAGAGCCAAACGAGGCGCTCGTCCGGCGAGTCGCAGTCCCGTGACCTCGCACCGCTAGTGCCCCCAACCGACCGTGACGCGTTCATCAAGTGGGTCATGGGCCGGAGCGCTGGATTCGAGAGGGCGATCGTTCAGGCCCCTTCCGTCACTGCTGAGTCCGTCTTGCGTGATGCCCGCCTGAATCCGCTCAACAAGAGACCGAACGGCTGGCAGCGGCAACGCCTCGACGAGATCTTGGAGGCTCACAACGCCAGCATCGAACCGCTAGAGCGCCAGCTAGCGACGCAACTCGATGAGTCGATGGCAAGTGCCGCGCACCGCGGCAACGTCCGTCAAGTCCAGACGACCGACGACCTCGGACGGCCTGCGCCGGAGCAAATCCAAGAGGTGAAGCGAGAACTCGAGGAAGCGTACGGAGAGCAAGGTCGAGACTTCTGGCAAATGTCGATTGGCGGCTGGCGGAACGGCACACAGCTCTTGGTGTTCGTTCATCGTCGCGATTCTCCCGAGGTGTTCGTCCTATCCGATCGCCTGCGCGAACTGAAAGACGCGAGAACTGACGCACTGCGCTCCTTCATCGAGGGGATGTAGCCAGCGTCAGCCGCCGGATCGGTCACGACATCCACCTCGACGACCTGAGCGAGATCGGGGCTGGCAAGGCGCGGGAGACGGGTGCGCCGCGCGCTTTGGCGGTGCCGAGTCGCCCAGTTCCATCGGCCCGGACGGCGAGCCGAAGCCGTTCGTGGTGGTCAGGCCGGACGTGGCGGTTCCGCCACGTCTACCCGGGATCCTCGCGGCAACGGCGGACCATCTGCGGGATGTCGAAGCGCAGTCAGCGTCGGAGCGGGATCGAGTGCCTAGTTGCCGTTCGTGACCGCGAGGGCTCGAGCCTTCGCGAGCTTGCCGAGCGCTCGGGGGTTCCGTGCGGGACACTGGGCTGGTGGTCGCACCACTCCGTCAGGAGGTCGATGCGAGGCCCGGCGTCGCGGCAGTTGAGGTCGTCGATCCCGACGTGGACGAGGTTGATGACCGCTCGATGGACGATCCGCGCGTCTGCCGCGCGAAGAACGCTCCTCGACACGCCTCGTCGATGTCCGCAACCGTGATCCGCGGGTCCCAGCCCGGACACGAAGCTTGAATCACCTACCTCGCTGCGCCCGGTCGTGCCGTGGCGGCGCTGCCCCGCGATCTCGATCAGCCAGCGCTGCAGGCCCGCCTCGGCGTCGCGGATGTCCTCCGGGGCGTGCGCCTTGAAGTAGTTGGTCTTCACGTAGCGCACGGAGGACTCGACCTTGCCCTTCTTCTCCGGGCTGCGAGGTGGTGTCGGGTCGACGACGAAGCCGTAGTGGCGGGCGAGCTCGCGGTAGCTGCGGTTGAGTTCGGTCTCCCCGTCGACGCCGAAGGCCGCGCGTGTCACCGCCGCCTTGAGGTTGTCCGGGACGATCGTCTTCGGCACACCTCCCAGCTCCTCGAAGCACTCGATGTGCACGCGGAGCCACGTCTCGACCTTCTGGTCGAAGGTGATGCGCGCCACCATGTGGCGGCTGAAGCCCAGCGTCATCACGAAGACCCACGCCTTGCGCAGGACGCCGCGGTCGGGGTCGTAGAGCTTGCCGACGTAGCCGAAGTCGACCTGGGCGACCTCGCCCGGGTCCGTCTCGACGCGGATGGCGACGTCCTCGGGTGCGGTGGCGCGAGCGCGCCGCAGGGCCGCGCACCGTCGCTTGACCGCGGAGAGGCTGCCGTCGAAGTCGTCGTGCTCGAGCCGCAGGAAGTCGAAGATGGCGGTCGGGCCGACGCCCTCCTGGTGACCTTCCCCCCAGCGGGTGGACAGCTCACTTGAGTCGGGCAAGATGCCCATGGAGCGAGTTGTGTCAGGCAAACAGCGACCCCGCAGGAAGTTCACCGCCGAGCAGAAGGCCGAGGCGGTCCGCTTGGTTCGAGAGACCGGCAGCATCAGCCAGGTCGCTCGCGATCTGGATCTGACCGTGTCCGCGCTGCGGAGCTGGGTCAAGCAGGCGGAGATCGACGACGGCCAGGGCTCCGCCGGGGAGCTCACCAGCGCCGAGAAGGATGAGCTGCGCCGGCTTCGCCGGGAGAACCGCGTCCTGCAGCAGGAGCGGGACTTCCTAAAAAAAGCCGCGGTAGGTTCAGACGATCGGCGCAACACGACGCGTGGGGTCGTGGTTCTCGCCCATCAGGTAGACACATGGCACGACTTGGTCGACCGGGCCTCTCCGAGGCTTGCAGGCAGGAAGTGTGGGAGCGTTGGCGGGACGGGGAGTCTCTGAGTGAAATTGCTCGCGCTGTTGGGAAGCAGCCGGGCTCAATTCACGGTCTGCTGGCCGCTCGAGGAGGAATCTCACCTCGGGTGCGAAGGCGATCTCCAACAACGCTCTCTGGAGAGGAGCGAGAGGAAATCTCGAGAGGAATCGCGGCGGACGAGACGGTTCGCGGCATCGCAGCCAGGATCGGGCGATCACCATCCACAGTGAGTCGCGAGCTGCGTCGAAACGGCGGACGGGCGAATTACAGAGCTGCGAGCGCCGACACTCGTGCGTGGGATCGATCTCGCCGGCCTCGTCCCTGCCGCCTCGAGTCCGAGCCGGTCCTGAGGCGGCTGGTGACCGATAAGCTGAAGCTCGATTGGTCACCCGAACAGATCGCCGGATGGCTGAAGGTGGAGTACCCGAGTGACCCCTCTCGGCACGTGTCGCATGAGACGATCTACCGCACGCTCTACATTCGACCCCGAGGAGTTGTCGAGAAGAGCCTCACGAAGCGGCTTCGGACGCGACGCACCATGCGCCGTTCACGGAATTCGACGACGGCGGGACAGGGCAGAGGGCGAATCATCGACGCTGTGCCGATCAGCGAACGGCCGCGCGAAGTCGAGACGCGGATGACACCTGGTCACTGGGAAGGCGACTTGATCGCCGGCTCTGGCAACAGCCACATCGCTACCCTGGTCGAGCGTCACTCAAGACTGACGATTCTCGTCAAGGTCGCCGGCAAGGACACGGTGAGCGTCGTCGGCGCGCTTGCGCGGAAGCTACGCAGCCTGCCAGCAGAGCTGAAGCGCTCGATCACCTGGGACCGCGGAATGGAGATGGCAGGCCACGCGTCGCTGACCAAGAAGACCGGCATCCCGGTCTACTTCTGCGACCCAAACAGTCCTTGGCAACGTGGGTCGAACGAGAACACGAACCGCCTCCTCCGCCAGTACTTCCCGAAGGGCATTTCGCTGGCCGGATACTCGCAGAAGGAGCTGAACAAGTACGCAGGCCGCCTGAATCGGCGGCCGCGCAAGACACTCGGATTCCGAAGTCCTGCGGACGCTGTTGCGTTGATCGGTTGAGCCTGCAGCGGCTTTTTTTAGGAAGTCGCGCTCCATCTTGAGGGTTCGGTTCTCTCGCCGAAGCCGCCGGAGCTCACCCTTCTCCTCACTGGTCAGGTCGCCATCTGCTCCACGGCCGGCGTCGATCTCCGCCTGCTTGAACCAGTGCCGCAGTGCGGACTCGGTCAGGTCGAGATCCCGAGCAACCTGGACCAGGCTGCCCGTCTCCCGGACGAGGCGCACCGCCTCGGCCTTCTGTTCGGCGGTGAACTTCCGCCTCGGTCGTCTCTTGTCAGTCACAGCTCGCTCCTTGGGCGTCACGCCCAACTTAAGTGAGCTGTCCACTTCGTGGGGAGAAGGTCAGAGCCGCCCGAAGAGTGGAGGCAGGGGCACATCGACTAGACTCTTCGGAGTCGATCGAGCATGATGCCGCAATGTCTTGGAGGAAGAGTTGGATCGGTTGTGCGATCGCGGGGGTGTTGCTCGCGGCTCTCCTGATGAATCACCCAGATGAGGCGGGCGCGCGAGCCCCCGGCGGCGCTGCGCCACAGACACAACCGCCGATCGATTCGTTGTCGCTCCATCAGATCGCGTTCGATCACCTTCTGGTTGAATTTGAAGAAAGCCCATTATCGGCCAGCTACCGCGCTGCCGGCGGGCGCGCCGCACTCTGGAATCCCCAGCCAAGGGATGAGGCGAACTCGACATCTGCCAGCGGGACCATATCGCGTGCCTATGAACGCAACAGCCTCGATGTCATCCATTTCTCCCGCGTCGATCTAGCCGAGCTCACCTTCGAGGTCCTTCCGCGAAATGAGGAGCTCAATCCGCGGGACATCACCATAGACCCGAAACAGCTTGGCGTTCTTCGGGGATTTCACGCCCACTATCACGCTCAACTCACACGCGTTGCCGATCTCCTCTCGCGTGCTTCGCGCGATGCCGCGCACGCCCTAGTAGATGCTGGGCACGGGGACCCGATTCCGGAGTTGCCTGCAGCACAAACAGAACAAGAAAACGTGCGCATGGATAAGTTGCTGCTGGCGCTGAGAGGAGCGCGCCCGCCCGCAAAAGAGGTTGATCTCGAGGCGATGATAGCGGAAGCCGCCAAGCTGACGGGAACGGCGCCCTCGGCACACGCTGGAGAGTTGCTGACTTCCGATTGGCGTACTTTCCCACCAACAACAGCCGGATCTGTGGTGGTCTTCCGAAATAGCGAGAGGGTCATGGTTGACGTGCTTTCGTCTGAGCTCGTGCTTGGTATCATCGACTATCAGACCATACTGGTTCAGGAGTACGTTGGGCTCCTGACTGCATTCTTTGTGGCCCAGAATGCGCTGACCATATCGGAAGCCAAACACATCTACTCACGAACATAGGAGAGTCGTTCACATGTCGTTCAAGCTTGTATTGAGGCCATTTGCTGCTGGCCTCGCGCTGACGGGGATAGCCTTACTTCCCGACATTCAGGATCCAGCGCCGGCCTAGCCGACATGCTTCGGAGACGGCTGCATCCCGAAGGCAAGGGCAGCGATTCCGGAGGGGCTCGAGCCAAGGGTCACCGTCGATATCGACGGAACGGCAGGCCTATGCAATTGCGACGGCCCAGACTGCATCGAATTGGGCTTTCTGGATTGCAAGGTGACACTGAAGCTCCAGTTCGATCTGGGCCCAAATGGGGGTGTCGTCTTCGACAGCAACCAAACCGTTGTCGCCTCAGGGACCTATTGGGAGTACGAGGAGTCAGTGACAGGAGACTGCGATAGCACGGACTCTGGAGGAGTGCGGGAGGATCAATACTACATATATGTTCAGCCGGTTGGAGGTGGCAGTTACCAGCTCTACGATGTCCAGATGGCGCTCCTGTGCCCAACCTGCGGAGATTTGAACGAGTGGTGTGATTAGGCCGGCAGAACCCACCGGCCGATGAACGTCGACCAACCAGACCGCGGGAAACCGGACCGGATGTTGGCTTGTGGCTGCCTGGTCTTGGTGGGCCGGGGTGACGGTTTCTCGGGATGTGAGTGCTGTCACCCAAATCCCGCTGCGCCGGCGACGTCACCCCAACAGCTCCAGCAGGCGCGCGCGTGTCCGGCCCTCGTGATCGCGCGGTGCTTCGTCACCAGATCGGTGTTCGTCAGCTCGGCCAGCGGCTTCGACAGCCAGTCGCCGAAGTGCTCCTTCACGTACCCGCCCGTCCCGTCCTTGCCGATCGCGTCGCGGATCGTGAACGGCCGGCCGTGCTGCTCCAGGTGCTCCATCCTCTCCCGGAAGCATCGCCGACGGCGTATGCGTTCCGGTCGGCGGTGGCCTTCGCCCTGGCCCTCCGCTCGCGGCGCGTATTCTCCTGGATCTCGGTGCGCAGCTCGACCGCACGGTCTACGACCGCGTGGACCGACATATCGCCGTAGCGGGCGATCTCCAGCCGCACGGCCTACCTGCAGGGATCGTTGACCTGGACCACCCACGTCGCGTTCATGCCCGCGTGCGTGCTCGTGGACGGCCTGACGACGAGCCCGAGAACGTGCGGCATGCCCGCGTCCTTGATCCAGTAGACGCGCTGCCCGGACGCCGACGCTTCGACGGCAGCCGCGACCTTCGCGGGCGTCAGCGAACGCTCGGGCTTCGACGGGTCGCCGCCCGGGATCGGACGGCCCCCCGGGATCACGGCACGATCGTCAGCCCGACGGGCTGCGACCAGCGCTTGACGTCCGACGGGTAGCCGGACTCGAACGTGATGCCGCCAGCGAAGAGCGAAAGGCCGACGAGCCCCGGCAGGTTCGGAAGCGTCAGCGTCGCCGTCGCCTGCCCGGAAGAGGACAGGATGCCGATGTTGCCGCTCAGCGCCGGCAGCTGGCCGGCCGACGCGGAGAAGAACGCATCGCCGTTCAGTGGCAGCGTCCGGGGCCCGAGCGGGAGACCCGGGGACGTGCCGCCGGACAGCGCGATCCAGTACGGGAGCCCGCCGTCGTCGACGCTCGCGTAGGTCAACGACACCGAGCGGCCGACGCCGGGCGTGCCGCCAACGGTCAGGCTGGCCGGGCCGAACGCAGGCACCAGCACGACGTCCTCCTGCTGCGGCTGGTCGTAGCTCTGCACGGTGACGGTCCGCGTCTCGGGCTCGTGGCCCGGAGCCGACCAGGTCACCTGCCAGGTCCCGAGCGGGAGCCAGAGCCCGTAGCGTCCGTCGCGCGCACGGCTCCGCGACGCTTCGCCGAGCGTGAACGGCGACGGCGTGTAGGTGATCTCCGCCTCGACCGGCTGCCCGCCCGCGAGCGAGCGCACGTGTCCGCGCAGCGCCGGAGCCCAGCCGGTCAGGAGCCGGCGCACGCCGGGCCACACCCGGTTCTCCTCGGCCGCGGTCACGGTGAACACCGGCTGGAAGGACGTGCCCGTCTCGACGAGGAAGGACATCGCGCCGGACTCGTTCCAGTGGTCCTCGGGCGCTTCCCCCGACGCGGACGGAACGCGGGTCGCGTAGGTCATCGGCGCACCGAGGTCGAGCTGATAGCGCGTGAGCAGAGCGCCAGCCGACGCCCCCACCGAACCGCACGGCGGATAGGTGTAGAGCACCTCCTGCCCGTAGCTGTGGAAGTCGAGGTAGATCTCGGGGCGCACCGCCGAGACCAGCGCGCGCATCGTCTGCGTCTCGGGCTCGCTGCCCGGCGCCGGGCCGCGGTAGGTCTGCGAGGTCGTCCGCGTCGACGCGCCGCACCCGCCCCACAGCGTCGGGTAGTTGCGGTTCAGGTCGACGCCGAACGAGGTTCCGCCATTCGGGCGGCGGTTCTTGCGCCACAGGTTGTCGACGTTCCAGACGTGGTCGACGCCGTCGGGATTCACGCAGGGCACGAACCAGATCTCGGCCTCGTCGACGACGGACCGCAGCGCGGGATCGGTCGCGTAGCCCTGGAGCACGCGCTGCATCGCGCCGATCACCATGTGCGGTGAGTTGAGCTCACGCGCGTGGTGCTGGGCGGCGATGACGATCGCGCGCTCGTCCTCGTCCTGCGTCACCGAGTCGGACACCTTCAGCGCCCAGATCGACTGTCCGTCGTGGGTCTGCGCGGCGCCCGGGAAGGTCGTCAGGTCGACGCGCATCGCCAGCGTCGGGAACGCAGCGACCAGCGCGTCCATCTCCTGCACGATCTCGGCCGTCGTGTAGTAGCTGGGATCGATGTCGTTGCCGGCGGCAGCCGCACGCTCCGCCTCGATCGCGTGGAACGGCCGGCCGCGCTCGACGAGCCGCGCGGCCGGGAACAGACCGCGGAAGCGCGCGTGTTCCGCGCCGGGCTGGACCACCACGTCCACCGCGCTGGCGTTCGGGTCACCGGTGCAGTCGAGCAGGTCGAAGTCGCGGTGGAGCACCAGCCACATCGCCGGGGGAACGGGACCCGCGACGCGGTAGCGGTAGCTCGTCCCGGGGTCGCTGTCCTGGGCGTGGAGCGGCCCCTGGAACGCCGCGAGCGCGAGCGCCGCGGTGAGGACGGCAGAGCGATGGGTTTCGGAGAGCATTTCGAGCGAGAGCAGGGCCTGGGCAGGCTCCGCGATTGTCGGGCAGGGCCGGGCTCCTTGGAACCCGCCCGCTGCGGCATGGCGGTGCCAGCCCGAGCCACTACCCTGACCCGATGCGCGCCCGCTTCGCCCTGGCTCTCGCGATCCCGGCCCTCCTCTCCGCCTCCGGCCGCCACGACGGGCCCGACCCCGTCTGGCACTGGATCTATACCGGATCGAGGATCCAGGGGGACACGCTCCGGGCCCGCTTCGGGCCTGAGGCCACGCTGTTCGGCGCGCCCGAGATCCGCAGGGAGGAGCAGGGCGAGTGCCTCTACCTCGACGGCGACGACGACCGGATCGTCGTCGCGGCCGACCTAGACAAGGTCCGGGACCAGCTCCCCCGCCGCCACCTGACGGTCTCCGCGTGGCTCTCGGTCGAGACGCCCAAACCCTGGGGCGGCGTGCTCTCGGTCGTCGCCGACGACGGTGACGCGGAGCGGGGCTTCGTGCTCGGCTACGACCAGCGGGTGTTCACGTTCGGGCTCGCGTCGGTCGGGGCCGACGACGGCGACGGCCGGATGACCTACGTGAAGGGCAAGACCGACTACGAGATCGGCCGGCTCTACCACGTGGTAGGCACCTACGACGGCGAGGTCCAGCGGCTCTACGTGAACGGCAAGCTCGAGGCGGAGAGCCGCGAGCAGAGCGGCAACATCCTCTACCCCGACCACACCCCGGTCGTGCTCGGCGGCTACCGCGACTCGAACGAGGACTTCCTTCACCACGGTAGGCTCCGCGAGGTCGCGATGTACGACCTGTGCGCGAGCCGGAAGTGGGTCGCGGAGGAGTTCGCGCACGACGCGTCGCTCGCCGACCTGCCGGCGGTGCGCTCGTGGCCCGACGAGCTCGGCTTCGTCGTGCGGCCCTACCTCCAGTTCGTCACGCAGGACGGCATCACCGTGATGTGCGAGACGACCCGGCCGTCGACGCTGACGGTTCGACACGGGGAGACCGGCGCGGTCGAGCGCGCGGTCCGGACCGAGACGCCGCGGACGCTGCACGAGGTGAGGCTGACCGACCTGCCCGTCGAGTCACCGTGGTTCTACCAGGTGGCCGCACGCGACGACCGCGGGCAGGAGATCGAGAGCCCGGTGCTGACGTTCCAGACCGCGGTGCGCGAGGACACGCCGTTCGGTTTCGCGGTGATCTCCGACACGCAGGACAACCCGGCGGTGTCCGGCCGGATCGCCGAACACGCGTTCGGGCAGCGGCCGAACTTCCTGCTGATCCCGGGCGACCTCGTCGGCGCCGGCACGCAGAAGACCGACTGGACGCACGAGTTCTTCCCGTCGATGGGCGACCTCGTCGCGCGCGTCGCGTTCTTCCCGGTGCTCGGCAACCACGAGCAGGACGCGCGCCACTACTACGACTACGTGTCGGTGCCAGCCCCCGAACACCGGTACACGTTCCGCTACGGCAACGCGCAGTTCTTCGTCGTCGACACCAACCGCGACGTGTCGCCGGGATCGGAGCAGCACACCTGGCTCGCGGCCGAACTCGCCGCCAGCACCGCGACCTGGAAGTTCGCGACGCACCACCACCCGGCCTACAGCTCGGACGAGAACGACTACGGCGACATGTGGACCGGACGCTCGACCCACGGCGACCTCCGCGTGCGCCCCCTCACCGAGCTCTACGACGCGCACGGGATCGACATCGTGTTCAACGGCCACATCCACAGCTACGAACGCACGTGGCCGGTGCGCTCGGGCAAGGTCGCCCAGGACGGCACGGTCTACATGATCACCGGCGGTGGCGGAGGCGGGCTCGAGACGCCGGGCCCGATCAAGCCGTGGTTCCAGAACCACGTGCGCCGCGGCCACCACTACTGCACGGTCAGCATCGCCGGCCGCGTGCTCGAACTCCGCACGTTCGACCTCGAGAACCAGCTGTTCGACGTGCTCGAGATCCGGAAATAGCGCGACTGCATCGCCGCATCCCGGACCCAACTCCAGCCGGGACCGAGCCCCCCCCGATGACAGAGCGATCCGACCGACGCCACGATCTCGACGCGCTACGGAGCTTCGCGATGCTCTTGGGCGTCGTGCTGCACGGAGCATTTTCACTCACGCTCCTGCCTTGGCCCGTGCACGACGAGACCGCCGCTCCGCGGCTGGATCTGGTCTTCTTCTGGATCCACTCGTTCCGGATGCCGCTGTTCTTCCTGCTCAGCGGCTACTTCTCGGTCCTGCTCTGGCAGAGGCGGGGCACCGGCGGCCTGCTCCGGCAGCGAGCGCTCCGCATCCTCGCCCCGTTCGCGATCGCGGTGTTCACCGTCCTGCCACTGACCGGGTTCGCGGCGACCTGGGCCGCGCAGCACTCGTCCGAGGTCGGCGGCGCAGGCCCCACACCGCTGCACCTCGCAGCGGGCCAGGACGACGCCGCGACCTGCCGCGCGCTCCTCGATGCCGGGGCCGCGGTCGACGCCGGCGACGACCGCGACGCGACGCCGCTGCACTGGGCCGCGTTCTTCGGCCGCGCCGACGCCGGCATCGCGCTCCTCGATGCGGGCGCCGACCCGGACGCGCGCGACGCCGACGGGAGAACGCCCGTCGATGCGCTGCGTTCCTCGTTCGACGACGGCGAGCGCCAGCTCTGCGCGTACCTCGCGGGCCTCCTCGGACTCGAGTTCGAGATCGGCACCGTGCCGGCCGGGAGGAAGCGCATCGCCGCCCACCTCGGGATGAACGCCGGGGCCGTGGACGACCCGGGCACCGTGGCCGCGACGCCGCGGCGCGGCGGGAGCCAGCTCGCACACCTGTGGTTCCTCTGGTTCCTCGTCCTGCTCCACCTCGGCTTCGCGCCGCTGCTCTCGTGCGCCGGGCGTTGGCGGGCCGGGCTTCCGAGCCGATTCGCCTCACCGGCCGGACTCCTGCTCCTCCTGCCCGCGACCGCGGCGCTCCTCGTCCGGATGAGCGAGGGCGTCGGCCGCCCGGTCTTCGGCCCCGAGACCTCGTCACACTGGTGGCCGGACGCGGTGATGCTCGCGTTCTACGCGCTGTTCTTCGGCTACGGCGGCGTCCTTCGGCTCGCGGACCCGGACACGAGGCGCGTGACGAAGGGCTGGCCTGCGTGGCTCCTGATCGGCCTGCTCGCGTTCCCGACCGCGCTCCACGCGACCTTCGAGGCCTCGGGCACGGACCGCACGCTCGGCGGCGGAGCGGCCTTCCTCCAGGCCCTCACCTGCTGGGGCTTCGTCCTCGGCCTGATCGGCCTGTTCCAGCGCACGGCGAGCCGCCCCCGACCCTGGGTCCGCCTCGTCTCGGACTCCTCGTACTGGGTCTACCTGATGCACCTCCCGCTGGTCTTCGTGCTGCAGGCGCTGGCCCGGGACATCGATGCCCGCGCGCCGTGGAAACTCACGCTGATCTGCGTGGGCACGGTCGGCCCGCTGTTCGCGTGCTACGTGCTGCTGGTCCGGCCGACCCCGATCGGCTGGCTCCTGAACGGCCGGACCGAGGCAAGATCCGGGCCAGCCGTGTGACGGCCACGCAATGCGCAGAGACGGAACCCCTCCGCTGCTGCGCGGGGATTGACCCTGCGCCCGCTGATCCAGACCATGGCGCAGTCGGTTTCGAACCGTCCGCTCACTCCGCCATGCGCCGCACGCTGCTGTCCCTCTCTGCGAAGTTCTGCATCGCACTGACGCTCGCGGCTCCGGCCGCCGGACAGCGCGAGCTCCACCCCGACGAGCTCGCCCTCAAGCCGAAGATCGACGCCGCGATCGACAGGGGCGTCGAGTACCTGATCTCCCAGCAGCACCGGGACGGCTCCTGGGGCCTCCACGGCGATTACATCGGGGGACGCTCCAGCCTCGCGCTCTACGCGCTGCTCCAGTGCGGGGTCTCCCGCGACCACCCGGCCGTCCAACGTGCGATCGCCCACGTCGACGCAGTCGAGCCGGTCCACACCTATGCGACCGCATGCATGATCCTCGCGCTCGACGCGCTGCGGGACGGTCGCGAGAAGCGCATCGAAGCGCTCGTCGAGAAGCTGCTCGGCTGGCAGACGTCGCAGGGCGACTGGGGTTACCCGCACGGCAATCCCGACCTGTCCTGCACCCAGTACGCGGCGCTCGGCCTCTGGGTCGCGCACAAGCGCGGGCTCCGCGTGCCGAAGACCGCCTTCCTCGAGCTCCTGGAGCGCGTCGAGGACTACCGGGGACCTGCCGAGGAGATCGACAACCCCGAACTGCGCGAAGGCGAGACCGGAGCGACGCGCGTCGAGGCCGCCGGCTACCAGTACCGCCCCCACGGCAACCAGAAGACCACCGGCTCGATGACGTCCGCCGGCCTGACGGTGCTCGCGATCTGCAAGGCGGGGCTCGGCACGCGCATCCCGCGTGGACTCCGACACCAGATCGAGACCCAGACCGACGCCGCGGTCCGCTGGCTCGCGCACCACTTCTCGCCGGACAAGAACCCGAACGGCGGCCACCACCTCTACTACGTGTACGGGCTCGAGCGCGTCGGCGCGCTGCTCCAGACCGAGCGGTTCGGGCCTCACTGGTGGTACATCGAGGGCGCCAAGAAGCTCGTCCAGAGCCAGAAGAAGGAGGGCCAGTGGGGCGACGTGACCGACACGTGCTTCGCACTGCTCTTCCTCCGGCGCGCGACCGGCGGAGGCGAACCGACGACCGGTGGAGGCAGCTCGCAGCAGCACCTGTTCGCCGCGGGTGACGCCAACGCACCGGTCCGGCTCCGCGGTGCCGGCCAGCGCCCGCTCGCGCTGTGGATCGACGGCTTCGGGGACGGGCTCCTCCGGGAGCACGAGCGACACGGACTCCGCGTCGTCTCCGTCGACTACGTCGACGACAGGGGCAACGTGCTCGGCAAGCTCGCGGGAGATCCGAGCCGCGTGTGGCGCGCCGAGACGTACCTGCACAGCGACAAGGCGATCGCACGCGGCGACCACAAGATCCGGGCCCGCGTCTCGGTGGTGGCGAGCCACGTCGAACCGGTCGCCGAGGCCTCCGGCGGTGATCCCAGCGACGTCCGCGTCGTCGAGTCCGACTGGATGAACGTGGGCATCCGCGACGTCCTCGCGCCGTGGATGGAGAACACCGCCTCGTCCTTCCGGGACAACCTCCTCCGCAAGGTCGAACCCGAGGTCGAGGCGACGAGCGAGCGGGATGCGCAGCACCCGGCGCGGCACCTGTTCGACGGGACCGACAGCAAGAGCTGGCTCGCGTCCCCGGACGACGAGGCTCCGACCGTCGTGCTGCGCTGGCGTCCCGCGGTCCGCGTCGAGCACGTGGTCGTGATGCCGGCCGCCGCGCACGAGTCCGCACTCCGCAACTTCGACAAGATCGAGGGCGTCGAGATCCGCTTCAACGGGGACGGCGACGACTGGCGGCGCATCCCCATCGGCGACGACCCGATCGCGCCGCTGGAACTGACGCTCGACAAATCCCGGCGCGTGAGTGCCGTCGAGGTCCGCTTCTACGGACGGCAGAAGGTGAAGGGCCAGATCGGACTCTCGGAGCTGATCCTGCTGCCCTCGGCCCCGTCCCGCGAGCGGTAGCCGCAGGGAACTCGCTCCGGGCACTCCAGCACGCCCGGGCCCCCTTGCCGACCGGCGCACCCACCGCGACGATCTCCGACCGCGAGGCCTGCCCGCTCTCGCTCTCGGAGTCCCCTCGATGCTCGATCTGGAACGGGCCGGTGCCACGGTCCTCTCCGCCGCAGTCGCGGCTTCCCTCCTCACGGCTCAGCAGGGTCCCGGCACCCAGGGCGAGCGACTCCCAGCGGGCGCGATCTCGCCGGTGGTCGTCGAGTCGATGGACGTGGTCGAGGCGCGCGAGCGCGCGATGGTCCGCCCGTCGACGATCCGCGGCCAGTGGTACGGCCAGGACGGCCGCTGGTTCGTGCCCCCGCTGGGTGTGACCGTGGCCACCCACTCGGGCGAGGTCGCGGTCGCCAACGAGTGGGGTGACCCCCGCATCGGCGTCCGCTTCGGCCGGCTCGTCGACGTCGAGCGGCTGTTCGCCGCCGGTCACGGCACCGCGCCCGCGACCCGTCTCGACGTCATCGGCTACCGCGGTCACCAGGAAGTCGGCCGCTTCAGCGCCCCCACCCTGGACCCGAACACGAGCCGCGAACTCGCCGTCGCGCTGCGAGGCGTCGACCGCATCGAGTTCGTCGCCGCCGAAGACGGGCGCATCGCGTTCTTCGCGATCGACGACCTCGAGTTCCGCAGCCACGGCGAAGCTTCCAGCGTGTCGACTGTCCTGGACTTCGAGGACCTCGGTCCCCGCGCCCAGCTCACCGGGTCGCGCTACGCCGGCCTCGTCTGGGAGACCGGCACCGGCCTGCGCGCCGGACGAGACGGGACGCTGTGGGTCGACGCGCCGCAGAGCCCGGTCGACACGTCCACCGGCACTGCGCTGGACGAAGGCCCGGCGGCCGGCGCCGGTACCGCCCTCGCGCAGCCGAACCTGACGCACAGCTTCATCGGCCCGCGCCAGGGCGATCCGGGCGGCGGCTGGGTCCCGCCCGACACCTGCGGCACGGTCGGCCCCGACCACTTCCTGTCGGTGACCAACGCGAACCTCTCGGCCTGGAACAAGGACAGCGGGCAGCGCGTGGTCAACGTCGGGCTCGACGCGTTCTGGGGCCAGACGGTCGGTGACCCGCGCGCGCACTGGGACAGCAGCATGCAGCGCTACGTGATCCTCGCGACCGACTTCACGCGGTCGCGTTCGATCTGGGTCGCGGTGTCCGCCACCGCGGACCCGACCGGTGCCTGGCTCAAGTTCTCGTTCCAGACCGACCAGGGCACGGACGCCGGGCGCTGGCCCGACTACCCGACGCTCGGCTTCGACCAGGGCGGCATCTACACCGCCGCCTACATGGTCGGCTCCGGCGCGCGCATGACGATCTGGGCGATCGACAAGGCCTGGCTGCAGACCCCGACGCCGGGCACGCCGTCGATCACCGCGTTCCGCTCGCTGCCGTGGGAAGGCGCGATCCAGCCCTGCGCGACGCAGACGGTGACCGATCCGGTCTACCTCGTTTCGCGCTCGTCGCGGACGAGCCTGCGGCTTCGCCGCATCCTCTGGGTGCTCGGGAACCCGGTGCTCACCGAACTCGGCAGCGTCACGGTGCCGAACCACTCGTCGCCCCCCGGCGCCCCGGTCCTCGGCGCGAACACGCCGCTGTCGACGATCGACTACCGGCCGATGAACGCGGTGTCCCGCGCGGGCCGCGTCTACACCGCGCAGAACGTCAGCGCGAACGGCATGGCCGCCGTGCGCTGGTACGAGATCGACGCGTCGACCCGCGCGACGCTGCAGGTCGGCACCGTCACCGACCCGATCTGGCACTACTTCTACGGCTCGATCGCCGTCGACGCGGCCGGCAACATCGGACTCGGCTTCAGCGGCAGCCACGCGGGCTCCTACGGCTCGGCCTTCGTGACCGCGCGCCGCGCCACGGACCCCGCGGGCCTCACCGCTACCCCGGTCCAGATGAAGGCGGGCGAAGGCGCCTACGAACGCGTCGACAGCGCCGGAAGAAACCGCTGGGGTGACTACAGCATGATCGCCGTCGACCCGACGGACGAACTCGGCTTCTGGGCGATCCAGGAGTACGCCGGCACCGGCAACACCTGGCGAACGTGGATCGGTCGCTTCGCCTACGAGGCCGTGGCCTACGGCGACGGCCTCGCGGGCACCACCGGTGTGCCGACGCTGACCGCGGGCGCGCGACCGACCCTCGGGGCTTCGGTTCCGCTCGTCACCTCGAACTCGTCGGGAGCCCTGTCGGCGCCGGCGGTCCTGCTGCTCGGCCTCGGCCAGGACAGCAGCCCCCAGTTCGGGGGAACGGTCCTCGTGCAGCCGAACATCCTCGAGGGCTTCGTGATCGGCCCCGCCGGCGGCCAGGTCAGCATCCCGGTGCCGAACGACCCCGCCGCCGTTGGAGCATCGGTCTACTGCCAGTCGATCCAACTCGACGCGGGTGCGACCCAGGGTCTGGCGTTCACGGGCGGTCTGGAGATCATTCCGGCCACCCGATGAGCTCCTCTCCCGCCGCCCAGTACCGCCGCCTCCTCGAGTTCTACTCCATCGAGGTCACTCGCTACGCCCGGGTCTGGCTCGACGCCAACCCGGGAGCGGCAGCGATCGGATTCGTCCTCGCCGCCGACGCTCCCCGCCCCGCGGGTTTCGTCGGGACCGAGTCGGACGGGATCGCACGCGGCGTCGCTCCCCGCGCGGCGGCCGAGGACTACCTCAAGCGGCACGCGCCCGGTGCGCTGTCCCACCTGCCCGCATCCGGGGCGCAGGCGACCGACGGCATCCTGGCCCTCGGGCTCTTCGACGAAGCCGTGGTCGGCCTGCGTCTGCCGCTGCAGTAGCACGGGTCACTCTCCGAGCGGAACGCCGCCGCGACCACGCTGCGGTCGAAGCGCTAGGATGACGGGCTCATGAACGGCAGCCCCTTCGTTCTCGGCCTGACCCTCGGCGTGCTGACCACGGTCGTCGCCACCTGGAGCCTGGGCGGGAACGACGCGCCGCCGGCCCCCGCCTACGCGGAGTCGAGGCGCCCGGACGATCGCGATGCGACCGACACCGAGGCGACGATCGCCAAGCTCGAAGCAGAGCTCCAGGCTCTCAAGGGCACCACCCAGCGGGAGAACGTCGACGGGCCCGACGAGGACGACGAGCCCCAGCTGCCGCCTCCGGCCGAGCCGCTCCAGCAGCACAACGAGCGGCTGCAGCACCTGATCCGCGAGGTCGAGGACCAGATCCGGTCGGGTGTGTTCCACGCGTGCTACGCCGAGGAGCCGTCGAGCCTCGCGTACATCGTCATCGACCGCTGGATGAACGCCCAGCAGCCGGAGCGCGCCCTGCTGCTGCTGGAACGGCTCGGCTCTCCCGACCTGCTGAGCTACGGCAACTGGATCGGCGCGCAGCTGCTGGAGGCCGGCGATCGCCCCGGAGCGATCCGCGCGTATCTGCTCGGACTCCAGAACGACCCGACGGACTGGGGCTCGATCCTCGCGCTGTCCCAACTCGACCCTGCGCTCGCGCTGTCGATGCGGGCCGGCGCCGAGATCGGTGCAGAGACCCGGGAGTCCGCGAGTTTCCGCGCCCAGTCCGCGCTGCTCCTGCTCGCCCAGGGTCAGACCGAGGCCGGACACGCGGCGCTGTCCGAGATCTCCCGTTCGGGGGGCGAGTTGCCGATGGAGATCTGGGATTCGCTGATCGGCCTCGACCCGTCCTTCGCCGTCGCCCAACTCGAGTCGATGCGTGAAGGAGCGACGTTCCAGGAGAACAACATGGGTTTCCTGCTCGCACGGGCACTCCGTGAGTCCGGACGGGGCGCCGAGGCACGCCAGACGCTCCAGGCGATGCTCACCGACGAGGACCTCGAGTGGAGCGTGCTCCAGCAGATGGCCGAGCTGGAGGGCGAAGGCGCCGTCCACTTCCTCCGGGAACGGGCGAAGACCAACCCGTCGCCCGCGACCTACCAGATCCTCGCGGACCAGCTGCTGACCCGCGACGACCGCGAGGGAGCGATCCAAGCACTCCAGCAGGCGAGGATCCTCGAGCCGAACGGCCAGGCCTCACGCAAGCTGATCGAGATCGACGTGCTGCGCTTCGGACCCGAGGTTGCCGAGTCGGCGCGGACGTCCCGCGACGACGAACTGCTCGGCGACATCGCCGACGCCTACTGGCAGGCCGGGATGCGCGACCAGGCGATCCGCCTGTGGCAGGCGGCGCAGGACTTCGACCCCGGCGACGGCGAGTGGACCGGCAAGCTCCGGGCGTCCCGCAGCGGCGAGGACCCGTTCCGCTGATCGCGCGGCTCCGGTCACGGAACCGCTGGAACGGCCGGATCCAACTGCCCGATGACCCGTCGCTCAACGGCGACGGGTGGCGCTCGACGCAGCGTCTCCCCCGCTGGTCTTGATCTGTTCGCGGATCCGCGCGTCCAGCCAGCTGTCGTCCTGGGACTCGACGAGCGCGGTGCGCGCGGGATCGGCTCCCTGGAGCTGGACGATCGAGCCGCGGGGCACGCGGATGCGCGCATCTTCGGTCTGGAGGATCACGTCCTCGTTCGTCGAGTTGCGCAGGATCTGCCCCCAGAGCCGCGCCTCGGTCGGCAGCCGCACGTAGCCGTGCTGTGCCGCGAGCATCTCGGTTGCGTCCGTGCTCGCCAGCGGCGTCAGCGTGGTCAGCGACGCGCGGGACAGCGAGACCTCGCCCGGTTCCAGATCGAGCGTGACGAACGAGGCTTCGACGACCTTCACGACGCCGACGAAGATCTCGGCGTTGCGCAGCTGGGCGAAGGCCCGCTCACCCGGGCTCACCGACTGGACGCCGGACGCGCGCGGCGGAAGGGTCTCGTCGAGGTCGAGGATCTCCATCCCGTCCCGGGTCTCGAACCCGACGAACGCGAGCGACGGACGCGGACGAGCCCCCGCGGGCTCTTCGACGTCCGGCTCGGACGGCACGACGACCGGCGTGGAGCTGATGGGCTGGGTCTCGACGAGCGGGACGCTCGGCACACCCGACGGCTCGAGCTCGGTCTCGACCGCAGCCATGAGCTCCGGCTGCACCGAGCTGCTGTCGTCGGACGGAGCGCTGGGAACCGTCGTCGGCGAATCGGCGGCGGCGACCGAGGGAACCGGGACCGGGGCGATCGGCTGCTCGACGGTCGGCGTGACCGCGATCTGCGGGCGAGCCACGTCGACCCGCTCCGGCGTCACGGCGGCGGGAACCAGGCCGACCCAGTCCGGACGCATCGTCGCGACCGTGGCGCCCGCGGCGCCGAGGCTGACGAGCAGGGCTGCCGCGACCTTCGTCCACGGCGAGCGCCCCGCTCCGCGCAGCGCACCGATGATCCGACCGTGGCCCGGCTCCTGCTCGATGAAGGTCTCGTCGAATTCGTCGCCGTATTCCTCGTCGTACGTGGGCTCCGCCCCGTCCTCTTCGGCCTCGGCGTAGGGCTGGGACTCGACTTCGTCGATCCCGGCTCCCACGTCTCCGTAGATCGGATCCGAGTAGTCGGCTTCGTCCTCGTCGACGTCGAAGGATTCCGCGAACGTCTCGGCGGACTCCTCTTCGTCCTGGGCAAGGGTCGGGTCGAAGCGCCCCATGCCGAACACCGGCGCGAGGTCCTCGGACTCCGAGTCCTCCGTGACGACGTCGGCGTCCGCGCCGGACTCTCCGTCCTCGTCGGCACCGAGATCGGAGCCCATCACCCACGACTCGCCGGCACCCAGCGGGGCCCAGGCGTCGTCGTCTTCGGCGTCTCCTTGGAGCACATCCGCATCGAGGACGACGGGTTCGTCCGCCTCGTCCTCATCGCGCGCACCTTCGACCTCGAGCTCGACCTCGTCGATCGCGAACGGGTCCTCGTCCGCCGCCCCGTCCTCTTCGAACAGGTCGACGGGCGCGGGGTCGGAGTCGTTCCGCTCGCCGACGAACTCGGCCAGCGGCAGATCCTCACCGAGCCAGCCTGCTCGGTCCTCACGGAACTCGGTGGAGGATCCCTGCGCATCGAAGGCCGGAGCGCGGAGCAGCTCTCCGAGCGGCTCGTCTTCGTCAGCGGCCGGCTCACCGACGACCGCTGAGAGGGGCGTCACCGGCTCTTCGACGATCTGGTCCTCGGCATCGGCGCCGTCGAACTCGATCACGAACATGTCGTCGAAGACATCGTCGAACGTCGCCTCGTCCTCGGCAGCAGGCTCGGTCGCCGGAACTTCCACGCTGTCGCCCTCGCCCTCCGCGAGGAAGTCATCCGCGGACTGGTCGACCGCCGAACCCTCGAGTTCGTCGTCCGCGTCGATGCCGGAATCGAAGCCCAGCTCGTCGGTGGGGCCGGTTTCCGGATCCGCGGGCTCCGCGTCGAGCTCGAGCTCGGCGCTCGGCTCCTCTCCCGACACGTCCTCTCCCTCCTGGTCGACGTCTTGCGCCGCCTGGGCCGGGAAGAGCTCGGCACCCCGATGGTGCACGGCGAACGTCGGCCCCTCTTCGGGTGGTTCGGTCAGGAAGTCTCCTGCCTGCTCGGCCTCGTCCACCTCGTCGAGGAAGTCATCCCCGTCGACCTGGGCTCGCGGATCCTCCGGCACGACGGGCACGTCGTCGAAGGTGAGATCGTCATCAAACGGCTTCTGGTCGTCGGTCATGGACGCCCCCGGGTCGGACAGTTCCGTCCGCTTCTATCGGCCGCTCGGGGCCCGGGAGTGAAGGCCGGTGTCTTCGGAGACCGCAGATCAGTTGCTGGCTGCCAGGGCCGCGAACGCGTCCGAGGACGTGAGGATGCGGCGCTCGCCGGCGCGGAGCCTCGTCAGACCGAGCGCATCCACGTGCTCGAGCAGCGGAATCAGATACTTGCGGCTCGTGCCGAGGTCGTCCCTGAGCTTCGGGATGTCGAGGACCTCGTCATGGGCGAGGCAGTTGTCCCGGATCGAGACCAGCGCACGGCGGATCACGGTCGCCCCGTACACGTGGTCACCCACCTGCTCCAACCGCGCCTCGTCGATCGCTCGGGCGACGAGGTCCGCGAGCTTCGCCGGCGGGATCCCCAGGTCCGAAGCAGCCTCGGCCTGCGTCGGCGGACGGAACCCGAGCCCTTCGCTGTGCTGCACGATCCGGTCGAGCGCGTCCTGCTCCCCAACGGGCAGCGGACGGAGTCGCTCGACGAACAGAAGCCTCCCGCTGGCGCCGGATCGCACCTGACCGCGCGCCCCCATCTCGTCGAGCACGGCCTCCTTGAGCTCCGCGGGGAAGTCGTGCGTCGTCCGCAGCGACGCACGGACGATCGATGCAGCGCTGGGCCGATCCTTGAGGATGCGATCGACGCTCTGCTGGACGGACGAGATCCCTGCCTCGACGAGGCGCTGGTCGAATGCGCGCCGACCGCGGGGATGCCAGTGCACCTCGTCACAGGTCTCGAGGATCGCCTGCACGTCGGGACCCGTGGCCGCGATCTCGCTCGCGACCTCTGCCAACGTCTTGCCGATCGGGCCGGCTCGACGCACCGATTCGACCGCCCGGCGGACCGGATCGTTGCCGGCCTCCACCAGCGCGCGCACCTGCTCGGCGAGCCGACGCCGCCGGTAGCGACGCCCCTCGGAAACCTGCAGCACGGTGCCGCCACCGACGGTGCGCGGCGGGTTCATCGTCCGCAACAGGAAGCGATCCCCGTGCGCACAGGCGACCGCCTCCTGGAGGAGGAGCCGCGCAACCGTCACGGAACCCGGTCCCAGCGTCTCGTGCTCGAGCAGCGAGATCACGCCGAGGGCCTCGGCCGTGCCGACGTGGAACCGCACCTCGGTGCGGTGATCGAGTCTCGGCGAGGTCGACAGGACCTCGAGTTCGACATCCACGTGGTCTCCGGCATGGAAGACCCCGGGCGTCGCCGCCACATGTCCGCGGGACAGCCCCAGGTCCCGCGCGTCCGGAACCGAGAGAGCCGCCGAGTGGCCCGCGACCGCGCGGTCGACCGCACCACCGAACGCCTGGAGCGCGCGGACCTTGGCACGACCACCACCCGGTAGGAACTCGACCTCGTCCCCGATCCGAACCGCACCCCGCAGCGGAATCCCGGTCACCACCGTGCCGATCCCCTCGAGCTTGAACACCCGCTGGATCGGCATCCGGAACGGTCCGTCGTGGCCGCGGGTCGGAGTCGCGAGCGCCAGCGCCTGCAGGT
The DNA here is from genome assembly GCA_027621295.1 of Planctomycetota bacterium. Classification (GTDB taxonomy): domain Bacteria; phylum Planctomycetota; class UBA1135; order UBA1135; family UBA2386; genus JAQCBR01. Next base: position 36,054 of record JAQCBR010000008.1, on the reverse strand, counting down.
GCTGGCGGAGTTCGTCCAGGCCAACACCGGTCGTCGAGCTGACCCGGATGATTTCGATGTCCTCGAGCGGCGTGCCGGCGAGCGTCTCCCGGATCTCGTCCTCGGCGAGGTCCGCCAGGTCTCCATCGACGAGGTCGACCTTGGTCAGAGCACACACGCCGCGATGGACGCCGAGCAGGTTCAGGATCTCGAGGTGCTCGATCGTCTGCGGCATCACGCTGTCGTCGGCGGCGACGACGAGCAGAGCGAGGTCGAGGGCAGTGCTCCCGGCGACCATGTTCTTCACGAAGCGCTCGTGCCCGGGGACGTCGACCATGCCGACGAGCCGCCCGTCGGCGAGACGCAGAGACGCGAAGCCGAGGTCGATCGTCAGACCTCGTTCCTTCTCCTCCTTGAGCCGGTCCGGATCGGTCCCGGTCAGCGCCCGGACGAGACTGCTCTTGCCGTGGTCGATGTGACCAGCGGTGCCGACCATCACGGGGTGGATCGCGCGGCTCACGTCGCTCGCTCCGTCCCGAGGGGACTCACTCGGCGTAGTAGAGAATCCGCTGGCACGCGTCGCACTGCACGACGGCGCTGCTCGCCTGCAGCTTGACCTGCAGGTTCGGCGGGATCGACGTGTAGCAGCCGGTGCACGTCTGACCCTCGACGGCGCAGACCGCAAGGCTGTCGCGCGCGCCGAACAGACGCTCGTACTTCGACACCAGGTCCTTCGGGATGTCGGCGAGGAGCGTCTCCCGCCCGACCGCGACCACGTCGACCTGCTGCTGCCGCTCGACGATCAGCGCCTGGGCCTTTTGCTCGAACTCATCGAAGACGGCCTGCTCGGCGGCCAGCTTCTCGGCGCGCTCCGCCACCGTCCCCTTCAGGGTCTCGATCTGCTCGAGGAGGCTCAGTCCCTCCTCTTCGAGGCGGGCGCGCTCGCGCTTCACCGACTCGATCTGCAGCAGCGTCGCCTGGTATTCGGCGTTGTTCTTCACCGTGTTCAGGCGTCCGTCGAGCTTCTTGATCTCCTCGTCAGACTGCTTGAGGGAGACCTCGTTGTTGCGCTGCGAGACCTCTGCCTGCTGCAGGGCGCTGGCCACGGCCACATGCTCCCCCTTCACCGCGCCGAGCGCTGATTCGCGCCGTGCGCGTTCCTTCGGAATGGAGTCGATGTCCCGCCGGATCTTGGCGATGGACTGGTCGACCTTCTGGACCTTGAGGAGCTTCTGGACGTCCGGGTGCAAGAGCAGTTCCTTCTCGCAGCGAAGTTGCGAGCGCCGGAGTCTAGCCCCCGGGTTCCGAGCGGCAAGGACGGATCCGCTCGGAGCGTGCACTGCGCGGCAGAACTCCGCCGAACGAGCGACCGGGGCGCTGTGGACCGATCCCGTCACAGCCTCCCAGCACCGGCGCGGGCCGGCTGACTGGTCACTCACTCCGGACTCACAGCCCGATTTCGGACGCGCCGTCGAGGAAGCCGGACAGGCGCCGCGCGCGCACCGGATGCTGGAGCTTGCGGACCGCCTTGGCCTCGATCTGCCGGACACGTTCCCGCGTCACGCGGAAGATGCGGCCGACCTCTTCGAGGGTGTAGGTGTAGCCGTCACCGATCCCGTAGCGGAGCTTGATGATCTCGCGCTCGCGGAACGTCAGCGAGTCGAGCACGCTCTCGATCCGCTCCTTCAGCATCTCGCGGCTCGCCGCGATCGACGGCGACTCGGTCGCCTCGTCCTCGATGAAGTCACCGAAGTAGGAGTCGTCCGACTCACCGATCGGGCGGTCGAGGGAGATCGGGTGCTTGCTGATCTTCATCACCCGCTTCGCTTCCTCGACGTTGATGCCGGCGGCCTCCGCCACCTCTTCGATCGAGGGCTCCCGGCCCTTGGCCTGGATGAGCTTCTTGGTGACGTTCCTGAGCTTGCTCATCGTCTCGATCATGTGGACCGGGATGCGGATGGTCCGCGCCTGGTCGGCGATCGAGCGCGTGATGGCCTGGCGGATCCACCACGTGGCGTAGGTCGAGAACTTGTAGCCCCGGCGATACTCGTACTTCTCGACCGCCTTCATCAGGCCGGTGTTGCCTTCCTGGATCAGGTCGAGGAACGACAGGCCGCGGTTGCGGTACTTCTTGGCGATCGAGACGACGAGGCGGAGGTTGCCCGACGAGAGCTTCCGCTTGGCCTCTTCGTAGCCGGCGTGCGCACGACGGACGTGCTCGAGCCGACGATCGAGCTTCACCATCGGCTCCAGCGCGTCGCGCTGGAGAGTGGCGAGGCGATTCCGGATCTCGACCGCGACCGGGTTCTTGATCTGTGCACCGCGGTAGCTCTGCAGCTTCTTGGTGAGCCTGCGCATCTCGGCGAAACGGCTCTCCAGCAGGTCGATGATCGGGCGGATCTTCTTGCCCTGTAGGTTCAGCTCCTCGATCAGGAGCACGGCCTTACGACGGCGGGCGACGATCCTCCGCTTGAGGTGCGCGACCTCTTCCTCGCGACCCTTGTGCGGCGTGATCTCACCGTCGGTGAGTTCGACGAGGCGGTCGAAGTCACGACGCGCCGCGTCGTAGAGAAGACGGAGGGTCTCGATGTTCCCGGGCAGTCGATCCGACAGGTCGGCCTTGCCGATCTCGGGATCCTGCTGGTTGACCTTCAGCGTCCGGTCGAACGCGAGCTCGCCGCGCACGACGTCCTCGAGGATCTCGATCGCCTGCTGCAGTCCGAACCCGGAGCTGAGCGCGTCCTTGCGGAACTGCTTGCGGGTCAGCTCGATCTTCCGCGCGAGACTGATCTCCTCTTCGCGCGTGAGCAGCGGGATCTCACCCATCTGGGTCAGATACATCCGCACCGGGTCGTCGATCTTCTCGGTGATCTCCGACACCGAGACGCGCGCAGTCTCGGTCTCGGCGCTGTCGTCCGCGCGCTCGTCCCCACCCGCGTCCTGGTCGTTGTCGTCGTCCTCGTCGTCGTCGGCGACGAGCGCCTCGAACGGATCGTCGTCAGTCGACTTGCTGCGCTTCTGCTTGGAGCCGGAGCCGGCCTTCGAGCTCGGCTCATCGCCGATGTCGATGCCCGCATCCTCGATCTGCTGCATCACGTACTCGATCTGCTCGGGCGACGCGGCGTCCGTCGGCAGGATCTCGTTGATCTGCGACAAGGTGACCGTTCCGGAGCGTCGAGCGTCCTTGATCAGCTTCTTGACGGCGACTTGAAGCTTCTCCATGGGTTCAGTTGGCACGGCGGGCATGGGCTGTGTTCTCGATCGGTGCGCGGCAACCGCGCGTTCCGGATCGGAGGTGGATGGGAGGGGTCGGTGAGGGTCGGGTGCGGAGCGACTGCAGCGGAAGGTCGAGGTGATGGAGAGGGATCGCGGACACGGCCCGTGCTAGACGGTCGCCGCACCTCCGTTCCTCCGCAGTCGTTCCTGGAGTTTTCGGGTCAGCGCATCGGCCTGGGCGGAATCCCCGGACGCGATCGCCTGTTTGAGGAGCATCTTGATCTGGCTGGCTTCCGCCTTCGCGAAGTGCAACTCGCGGTCGCGGCGAAGCCGGACAAACATACCTCGGGGGTCCTTGAGGCGCGTTGCTCGGTCCATCGCGTCAGCCAGGAAAGACCGGGCCTCGGCGTCGTCGGTGCAGCGCGCGAAGAGGTCTCGGCAGAAGGCTTCCGGCGAGGAACGTCCGGAGGCGACGGCCTCTCGCCCCCAGGCGAGGAGCCGCGTGGCCGCCGCGCAGGTCTCCCCCACCACAGTCCCGAGTTCGGAAACCAGATCCGGGGCGGCGAGAACGCAGGCCAACAGGTCCAAGTCGGCCTCCAGCAAAGGACTTGCGGTCGGCCGGACACGAGGTGCCCGCTGCCTCGGCGCAGCCCCCTCGTCGACGTCGTCGTCGCGCCGCGCCGAGCGCAGGTCGGGAATCGGGATCGCAGTCGGGCTGAGCCCGAGATGAAGCGCCATGCGGCTCCGCATCGCCTCGCGTCGGGCCGGCGAGTCCAGGCCCGCGAGGATCCGTCCGCACTCCTCCGCGACCCGGGCGACGTTGCCCGGCACCGAGAAGTCGGTGGCTGCTCGAGCCAGACGGAACCAGACGGTCAGCGCATCGTCGGCGCGCGCGACGAGCTGGGCCATCGTGTCCCGCGAACGCTCGACGACCCCGGGGTCGATGCCGGGCGCGACCGCCGCGAGATCCGCCGGGTCGCGCCCCTCGGGGAGCAGTGCGATCCGGATCTGGAGGTTGGTGTGCACGAGCTCCCGGAATGCCCGGTCCACCGCTCGCCGGCCTGCCTGGTCACCGTCGAACAGCAGCACGACGCCCTCGGTCGCGTAGCGCTCCAGCAGGCGCGCGTGATCCCGGGTGAGCGACGTTCCGAGCGTCGCGACGGCGCCGGTGAACCCCGCCGCATGGCAGGCGATCACGTCGGTGTATCCCTCGACGACGAGAACGCAGCGTTCCCCGGCCTGCTTGACCTGACGCAGACCGTACAGGAGCCGGCGCTTGTTGAAGAACGGCGCCTCCGGCGAGTTCAGGTACTTGGGACGCCGGTCCTCACCCTCCGAGGACGGCAGCGGCAGAACGCGACCACCGAAGCCGACGATCCGCCCGCGCTCGTCGGTGATCGGGAACATCACGCGCCCCGCCATCGGCTCGCGCCCGTCGCGGCCGAGCAGGCCTGCTTGCTGGAGCAGGTGCGACGACAGCTTGTGCTCCCGCACGAATGACGACAGACGCCCGGCCTCGGGATGGAGTCCCAGTCCGAACGACTCGGCGCTGTCGATCAGCCCGCGGTCCTCGAGATAGGCGCGGGCCTCGGCACCGTCCGGTCCGTAGAGGGTCTCCTCGAACAGGTCGCGCACCGCGCCGAGGGTCGCGTGGACGTCCGGCCCATCCTGACGGCGCGCACGACCACCTCCACCGACGTCGAAGACCCCCTCGAGCGACACGTGCGCGCGATCCGCGAGCCACTCCATCGCCTCGCGGAAACCGATCCCCTCGCGCTCCTGGACGAACGTGAACACGTCGCCCGACTCGCCGCAGCCGAAACACTTGTAGTGCTGCGATTCGGGGAAGACGTGGAACGACGGCGTCTTCTCGCGGTGGAACGGACACAGTCCGGAGAATCCGCGGCCGCTCCGACGCAGCTGCACGTAGCCGCCGATCAGGTCGACCAGGTCGACCCGTTCCTTGACCAACAGCTTTGCTTCCTGGAACCGATCCATCGTCGTCATCCCGGCGGGAGATCCACCGGCGCACCATGCACGGCACCCACTGCTTCGAGGCAGAGTTCCGGCGGGACTCCCGAGCTCCGCGGTGCGCCCTCGGCTCGCAGCCCCTGCGGTCCGCTCTGCGGACGACGACGACGGTGGGCTGGCCTCGCGCTCCGCGGTTCCTGACAGGGCGCCAGGGACCCGGGAGAAGCGCGGAACTATAGGTCAGTGACCCCGGCAATCAAGCGAGGCCGGGCCCGTCGGCCGCATCCGGCCCGGGAGCCACACCCCCGAGGAAGACCTCGACGATGGCATCCGCGCCCAGCTGCTCGGCACGCTGGCGAGCCAGCTCCTCGCCGACCCGGAACGGCACGCCGAGCTCCTTCTCGGCCCGCTCCAGACCGTGCCGGAGGGTCTTCCGCCGGGCCGCGAACAGCGCTCGCACGAACCGCGCGAACCGTGACCGGGTCTCGGCGGACCATGCCTGGAACGGCACGCCGTCGCGGGCACGCAGCCGAACGATCGCCGAGTCGACCTGGGGCCGGGGCCGGAACACCTCCCTGCCCACTCGCCGGACGACGTCCACCCGGTAGCCGGCCTGGAGCAGCGCCGACGGACCGCCGTGGGCCTCGCCTCCCGACGGCGCGGCGACCCGCTCGGCGAACTCCCACTGGACGAGGAGCGACATCGCGTCGGGCGGCCCGAAGCCGGCCTGGACGAGCGCAGCCAGGAAGGGCCCGGTGACCGCGTAGGGCAGGTTGGCGACGACGAGGAGCCGTCCACCCGACGGCATCGCCGCGCGCGCCGACGCCACCGCCTCCTCGACCTCGGGCGCGAGCACACCACCCTTGCCGAGCACGTCCCGGACCAACAGCCGGACGCGGTCGCCGCCGGGCATCTCGCGCAGTTCGCCGGACAGGATGCGGGCGAGCCTCGGATCGATCTCGACGGCGATCACCTGACCAGCCCGACGCGCGAGCTCCCGGGTCAGGAATCCGAGACCGGGGCCGACTTCGACCACGAGGTCCGATGGCCCGACTTCGACCGCGTCGGCGATCGCACGGTGGAGCGCCGGCTCGAGCAGGAAGTTCTGTCCGAACCTGCGGCTCGGCCGGAAGCCGTGGGCGGCCATCAGCTCCCGGTAGCGGGCGAACGCAGCCCGACCTGCGTCGGCATCCGTCACAGGTCCAGCTCCGTGCGGAGCAACCTCGCCGCCGCGCCGGAACCGGCGACGAGCGAGGGCTCCTGCCGCGCCGCATCCGCGAGCAGCGTCCAGACCGCGGGACGTCCGAGGAATCGACGGAGCGCCGCCTCGTCGGACTCGCTCAGCGGATCGTCAGCGACCTGCGCGAGGAGACGCAGCAGGGTCCTCGGATCGGAGGCGACACGCAGACCGAGCACGGAGCTCCGCTCTCGTGGGAGGCGCGTGTCCTGACCGGCCGCGTCGCGCTCGATCGGACCGCTCGCCGGCAGGGGTCTGTTCCAACCGGGAGCGACGAGTCGCGGCAGCCGGGCCGAGTCGACCCAGGTGATCCACGCCAGCGGCCACGGTGCCCCCGGCACGGTCAGGACAGCGTCCGCGGCCCCCGAAGCCCGGAGCCGCGCCGCGCGCAGCGCGATCTCCGAGCCTCGGATCGAACCTCTCTCGTCCGGCGCACCCGGCGATGCGGCGAGGTAGCGAGGATCGGGGGTCTCGGTCCACTCGGCGGCGTTGCCGAACAGGTCGTAGGGCCCGCCGGGCTGGCGACCGGCTTCGAACGCTCCGACCGGAGTCAACGCGCCGAAACCCAGTTCGCGGCTGTTCGCCCACGCGACCTGGTCGCTGTCGCCCCATGGCCGCCGGTACGAGCCGCCGCCCGACGCGGCGTGTGCCCACTCGTCGTAGCGGGGAAGGCGCCCGAAACGCCACGCGGCGTAGCCCCGCGCGTCCTGCAGGTCCAGACCGACCACCGGGAGTTCGCCGGGCGAACCATCCAGGATGGCCGCAGTCATCCCCGTCTCGGACGCATAGCGCGCCCAGTCCGACCGCGTGACCTCGAAGCGGTCCAGGAAGAACGGTCCTCCCTGACGCGCCGATCGGGGGAACAGCTCCAGATCCCTGAGCACGCCGAAACGTGCCTCGCGCTCCGGGAGCGGCGGCGTGCTGGAATCCCCACAGGAGCCTGCGACCATCCCGAGGAGCAGCGCGAAGCTGCTCCAGCGAGACGGAGGACTGGCCGCAGCGAGGTTGCCCAAGGCCGGATCGGCGTCAGCCGTCGTTGCGGATCAGGATCTCGACGCGACGGTTGCGGCGCTTGCCTTCGTCGGAGTCGTTGGCGGCCTTCGGCGAGTACTCGCCGTAGCCGGCGACGGACAGCTTCTCCTCGGGCACTCCGGCGGTCTTCAGGAACTCCACGACGGCCATCGAGCGCTCGACGGACAGGCGGAGGTTGGTGCCCCACGAGCTGCGGCGGATCGGCTCGTTGTCCGTGTGGCCCTCGACGCGCAGCCGGCGACCCTGGGCATTCAGCGTGCTGACCAGCTGTCCGAGGGTCGTGCGGCCGTCCTCGGTGAGCTCGGTCTTGCCCGACGAGAACAGCACCTCACCCGCGATGCGGAACACCACGCCTTCGGGCGTCGTGTCGAGCTCGACGTTCGCAGGCAGCGCACCCCCGCGCAGCAGCTCCTCGATCTTGGCCTTCTGCGCGCGGACCCAGTCGGCGTCACCGACGACGCCTTCGAGCTCGCGGACCTTCGAGCGAAGGCCGCCGTTCTCGGACTCGAGCTGGCCGACGTACTTCTTCAGCTCGTCGCGCTGCAGCCTCAGGTTGTCGGTGTCGGCCAGCGCGCGGCGGTACTGCTCCTGACTGACGCAGCCGGACAGGACGACGGCGATCGCGGTCGTCCAAAGCATTCGGGTAGTGCGGAACACGGGTCCCCTCCAGGACAGGGCCCCGACGACGGGGCCACGCAAGACGGTGCGGACGCCGCCCGGCATCCGCGCGGGCGCACAGTAGCACGACGACGCCACGGAGCCCAACTACGAGATCAGGCGCAGGCGAACTGGGTTCGACGCTCGTCGGTCGAGTCGGACCACACCCGGCGAGGGAACCGGGGGTCGCGGCGACGAGGCGGGCCCGAGAGCGACCCGCGCACGCGGGGCCAGCTTCAGGGGGCCCGGCTTCAGCGGTCCAGTTCCAGTGGACCGGCTTCGGGCTGACGACACAGCGAGCCCGATCGGGCTCACCGGGTCGCAGTCACTTGGGGGCCCACATCGAGGTGAGGCCGGCCGGCGCGTTGCCGGAGGTCACGGTGTAGATCACCATGAAGCCGTAGAGCATGACCGCGGCCGTCAGGATCGCGGACGCGATCGCCCAGGCCGGCTCCTTGGTCGACTCTTCGACCGCCGCCGCGGCACGCGAGCGGGACGGGCTCGCCGCAGCCGGAGCCGCACGGACCGGGGCCGGCGCAACCTCATCCTCGTCGTCGTCGGCGAGCAGCGTGTCCTCCTCGGACAGCTCCTCGGTCACCATGCCGGCGTCGTCCTCGAGGGTGTCTTCGAACACGATCTCGTCGCCGCCCTTGCGGAGCGCGGCGAGGTCCTCGCGGCGGAACTTCATCGAGTCGCCGTCGCGGAAGGCGCGGATCTCGCCCTCCGACACCAGCTTCTTGAGCTCTTCGCTCTGCATCTGGAGGTCGCTGAGGGCCTTCTCGAAGGAGATGAAATCGTCGTTCTGCTGGGACACGGTCTTGGGCCTCCGGTAGGTCGGAAGGAGGAACCTCCCGCCGGGCGAGAGAGGAACGTCGGGGTTCGGGTCGGGAGTCTACCCGGGACACGCCCACGGTTGGATGCCCCGGTCGCGGAAAAACCAGAGCGCCAGCGGGTCCGATCCGACCCTCGGGACGCGTGGATCAGCGGCGCGGCGGACCACCGCCGCGAGCCGGCGCGGAGCACCCGACCGAGCCGGGGTGCCTGCGGTCCGGGCGCGTGCGAACCGTCACCTGTCCGAGCCGCGCCGCAGCCCCGTCGGAGACGGAACGGCCTCGGGCTCTTCGCGGTCGCCGCGCTCGAAGCGCCGGCGCAGCTGCTCGTAGCTGTACTCCGACTCGTCGTTGTAGCCCTCGAGCTGCAGGTCCAGATCGATGCGGCGTGCACCGACGAGAGTCACGCGCCTGCTCCCCTCGGAGCCGCCGCGCGCCTCGTAGACCGCGAGCTGCTGCGTGTTGGTGTCGAGCACGTAGAGGACCGAAGTCCCTACCCCGTAGCTGCCGGTGACCGCGAGGAAACCGTTCGCGGACGCCGAGGAGCCGCCTTCCTCACCGTAGACCAGCACGGGCGGAATCGCGCCGTCGGGCGGCGTGCCTGTCGGGGGCGGCGGCGTGCGCGGCTGCGGTCCCGGGCGCCCCTGGGCGTCCACGGAGTCGAGCCCACGGCCGGCGAAGAACGCACCGGCCGTCAGCAGCACCACGGCGGAGAACTTGAGGAGGGGCGTCGGCATGGGGTCGATGGCGGAGCGGGCGGCGGATGATAGCCCCTGGACCGCGATGCGCGAACCCCGAGCATCGGCGCCCGCTGCCGCGCACCCCATCGCCCCCCCATCGCCCCCCCATCGGACCCCGGACCTCGCTGCGACACCCGGACATCGGCCCGCACCGCCCGCCGGAGGCTCTCAATCCGCTGCCGCCGCGCCCGGGAGCGTGATCGTGACCCGGAAGCCCTGCCCGGGCGCCGAGTCCACGGCGAGCGTGCCGCCGTGGTTCCGGACGATCGAGTAGCTGATGAACATCCCGAGGCCGCTCGCGTCGGGCCGCCCCTTGCCCGAGAAGAAAGGGTCCATCACGCGGTCCAGGTCCTCGGTCGGCATCCCCGGGCCGTTGTCCTCGACGAGGATGCGAACCTCTCCGTCTGCGGTCTCCGCGCCGTGGATCGCGATCCAGCGAGGCTCCGGGCAACCCTCGAGGACGTCGAGCGAGTTGATCAGCAGGTTGAGGATGACCTGCTGGAACTCGTGGCGGTCACCGACCAGCCCCAATCCTGGCGCGAGTCCGACACGGAGCTCGACCCCCTGACGGACGAGCCGGTGCTCGACGAGCGCGCGCGCGCCGTCGACCGCGTCTTCGACGAGGAACGGCCGCGCTTCGATCGTCCGCGGTGAGAAGTCGAGCACGCGGCGCGCGATCCCCCCCACACGCTCCAGACCCTCCCGGATCAACTCGACGTAGACGCGCTCCCGCTCGCTCAGGGTTGCACTGGATTCGATCCGTCGGATCGCGTTCCGCATCCCACCGATCGGGTTGTTGATCTCGTGTGCGATGCCGGCGGCCAGCGTCCCCATCGACGCGAGGCGCGCCGAGTTGAGCAGCGCACGCTCCTTGCGCTTGGCCTCCTCGGTGGCGAGCTGCACTTCGCGCGCCAGCTCACCGTGGTGCCCTTCGATCCGTGCCGCCATGGCGTTGAACGCCTCGACGAACACCGCCAGCTCGGGGACCTCCACCGGCGGCATCCGCGTGTCGTAGCGGCCCGCACCGAATCGCCGCGCGGCGGCGCCGATCCGACGCAGCGGCCGCACGACGCTCCGCCCGATCACGAAGCTCGCCAACAGGCCGAACACGAGCGTGCCCGCGAGCACGGGGCCGGCGAACACCACGAAGGGCACCTGCGGCGGCGGCGGGAGGATCGGCTCGAACCACGCGCCGCCCACGACCGCTTCCCCGACGATGATCGGCAGGCAGAACCCGCTCGCAGCGCGCGTCAGCGTCCGCTGCGCCATCGCCTCCCGGATCCCGGCGCGGATCTCGTCGTAGGGGAACGTCGCCGGATCACGGCGATGCGCACCCATCGGATTCACGTCGACCGAGGCCGCCGGCTGCCCCGTGCTCGAGATCCACGTATCCCGGAAGTAGACGCGGAGCTTGTCGCGGACCGCCGGGACCAGGAGACGCTGCACGGTTGCCGACGCGCGCGACGACGCCGACCCCGCGTAGTCGCGGTAGGCGTCCTGGAGGACCTCGTTCCAGACCCGCCGCTGGAACAGACCTGCGTTCTCGGTGAGCCACCTCTGCTGGAGCTGGAAGGACGTCACCTGTGCGATCCCGAGCAGCCCCGCATTGACGAGGAGCAGCAAGAGGATCAGCCGGAGACGCAGCGACATCAGCGGGTCTTGACCATGCGGGGCGCGGTCAGGGAGAGAGGGGATCTCCCGTCACACAATCTGCCGTGGCTGCGCTGCAGCCGCCAGTCGGACAGCTGGCGAGCTTCCACGTGACATCGCCGTCCCGCGTCACCGGATCGAGTTCATCAGCGTGATCAGCGGCGAGAACAGCGCGAAGACGATGAAGCCGACGCCCACGGCCAGGACCACGATCAGCAGCGACTCGACGATGCTGAAGGTCGTGTCGATCGTCCGGTCGACCTCGGTCTCGTAGCGGTCGGCGATCTTCTGCAGCATCCGGTCCAGCTCGCCGGTCTGCTCACCGACGTCGACCATGTTGACGACGATGTCGTCGAACATGCCGCTCTCGCCCATCGGCACCGCGATGCCCGAACCCTCGCGGATGCTCGCGTGGATCATCGACACCGAGCGCACCATGTGCACGTTGCCGATCGAGCCACGGACGATGTCCAGCGCGCTGAGGTGGGGAACGCCGCTCTGGATCAGCGTGCCGAACGTCCGCGTGAAGCGGCTGACGAGCGACTTGCCGATCAGCGTGCCGAAGACCGGGATCCGCAGCATGAACCCATCCCGCCCGCGTCGGTACACCTCGACCTTGGCGACCAGCATCCGGTGCAGGACGTAGATCAGCACGCCGCCGGCGAGGTACGCCCACCACCAGGCCGACAGGTGCCGCCCCATGCCGATGATCAGCTGGGTCGAAGCCGGCATCTTGTCCAGCGAACCGAACTGCTGGAGGAAGATGTTCTCGAACTGCGGGATGACGAACGCGAACACGAGGATCAGCACGACCGTCGCGATCACCAGCACGGAGACCGGATACGCGAGCGCGCCGCGAACCCGCGACTTGATCTCCTCGGACTTCTCCATGAAGCCCGCGAGGCGGTTCAGGATCTCCTCCTGCACACCGCCCGCTTCACCGGCCCGGACCATGTTCGTGTAGAGGGAGTCGAACACGCCGCCATGCTTGGCGAGCGCCTCCGACAGCGACGTGCCGCCCTCGACGTCCTCGAGAACCTCGGCCACGGTCCGACGGAGCAGGCCGGGGGCGAGCTGCCCCTCGAGGATCCGGAGGCACTTCGTGATCGGGATACCCGCGTCGAGCAGCACAGCCAGCTGGGTCGTGAACTCGGCGAGCGCGCGGGTCGAGACCGTCCGGCCACCGATCAGCGGCCCGCGGGCCGCACCGCCTCCGCCACCCGGGGTCGTCGACGCGGCCGCCTGCGGTCGGACCGGCACCTTGCGCTGCAGCTTCTTGGCCATGCTCTGTTTGCGATCCGAGGGGGCTCGGCCGGGGAATCGTGACGGGCGAACGCGTCCGGGGCAAGGCACCGCTCGTCCCGTTCCTGCCGCGCAGACCGCCGGCGCGGATACGCGTCCGCTCGACGCGCACCGATGTCAGCGCAGACCGAGGAGCTCGAACAGGTCGAATCCGTGACGCATCCGTCCCCACGCCAGGGCCAGCAGCGCGGCGCTCACACCGATGAGCGCGTAGGGCCAGGTCGGCCATCGGGACTCCCCGCCGGGACCGAACGCGCCGGCGACGCCGATCCGGGCCTCACCCGCCGGCAGGTCGACTTCCTGCGACTTGCTGGCGCCGAGCGGCGCAGTGACCACACGCACCGCGAGCAGCGTCGCGTTGTCCGGAGCTCCACGCTCGAACACGCGCCCGAGAACACGCTCACACCCGGCCTGGAGCCCACCCGCGCGGAGATCCTGGACCAACTCGTCGGCGTCGACCTCCCCCCAGACACCGTCCGTCATCAGCACGAAGAGGTCGCCGGAGCGGACTTCGAACTCCAGCACGTCGGGCCCGTCGTCACGCTGGCCCCCTCCGATGGCCCGGGTCAGGAGGTTCCGTGACTCCTGACTCGCGTGGTCGACCGTCAGCTGCTCGACCTGAGCACCGCGCAGCCGGAGACAGCGCGTGTCGCCGATGTGTGCGACAGCGCCACGTCCGCCCCGGAGCGCGAGGGCCGTCATCGTGGTCCCCATGTCCGCCAGCCCTGCGGTCTCCGACGCGATCTCCTCGACGCGTGCCGCCGCGGCCGAGAAGCCGTCCGTGAGAACGTCGCCAGCAGCATCACCGCGCCCGGCGCCCGAGGCGAATCGAGCACCGAGGGCCCGGAGCGCAGCTCGACTCGCCTGCGCTCCACCGGCGACGCCCCCCATGCCGTCCGCGATCGCGAACAGGCCGCCGGCACCACCGCCCGTTCCGGGGAACAGCACCAGGTAGTCGTCCTGGTTGCTGGTTCGCACGCGCCCGACATGCGTGGCGACGGCGATCTCCAGGTCGCCCGGAACGACGACCCTGCTCATCGATCCCCTCGGTCGAAGGTCACGCTGGCCACTTCACCGGACACCGTGCGGACGAGCACCTGCAGGAACCGGCCTTCGCGGGCACCGAGCGTGTTGCCCGTGTAGACGAAGCCCCCCACACCGTCGTCCTCCTCGCTCGCCAGCAGGTCGCGGGCGAAGCTGCTGCGCTCCGCGTCGACCGCGACGCCGTCGACGCGGAGCGCAGCAGCCCCGAGCGGCTCGTCGGCGCGGACGCGAACCTCGCCGCTGGGCAGGACCTCGATGCGCGCACGTGCACCCTCGGCGAGATCCTGCCGACATGCAGGACTCTTCAGCTGACGCGCCAGGCCCGACACCAGCCGCTGGACCGTGCTGCGACCGACGCGCTCGACGAGGCGATCGTCATCCGTCGCGACCCAGAACGGCGGGATGATGATCGACTGCAGGAAGCCGATCGCGCTGCCCCGATCGACGAGGGACAGATCGACGGGCCCTGCCGCGCCGACAGCACGGTGCACGAGACGGCCGGTCTGCACCTCGTAGACGCCGGCCTGCAGAGTGGCTCTCGACTCGAACGTATGGTCCGGGATGAAGATCCCGAGGCCGACCAACACCCAGAGCGATGCGGTCAGCGGCCACCGGTCGTTGACGCCGTAGTCCTCGATCGGACCGTCCGCGAGTCGCTGCACGACCACCAGGAAGTCGTGCCCTGCGGCGCGCGCCTCTTCCAACAGTGCCGAGAAGTCCGCGTCCTTGTCCAACGGCAGGTCTGCGCGCTGGCCCGCGACTCTCGACCTCGCATCCGCTGCGCGGTCGGTGTCGACGACCGTGCGCACGAAGACCCTGCCAGCCGTCATCGCGTCGCCGATCTCCGCGAGCCGGATCAGCTCGACCCCGCCGTCGGCGGGGAAGGTCCGTGGGACCGGACGCTCCGCCGCGAGGCTCTCGACCTCGAGGAAGCTCCCGCCCGTCACGAAGACCGAGTAGGGAAGCGGAGCCTGGTCCGCGATCCCCACCACGTCGTTGGCCGGGAATCCGGCGCAGGACGCGCCGAGCAACAGCGACAGCACCGCGAGTCGGGACGTCATCGGCGTGCCTCCAGGGTCTGCAGGGTCACCAACGCTGCCTCACGGCCTGCACGAAGGACTCGCCTCCGGCGACGCGGAAACCGCAGTCGGCGAGACGCGGATCGACGGCTCCCGGGAGGAGCCCACCCCCATCCCGACGCAGCTGGACCACCTGGAGCACTCCCGCTCCCGGATCCTTCGACGCGGCCCGCACGGCAGTCCCGCGCAGGACACCGTAGGTGCGAAGGAACGAGCGCAGCTCGATCGGGATCCTGTCCGGATCTCCTCCCGCAGCGATCTCTGCGGATCGTTCGACGTGGCTACGGTGGTCACCGACCCACTCCTCGAGGGTCGTCCGCCCCTCCACCTCACCCGAGGGGAAGGGCAGATCGGCGACCCACTCCCGCAGACCGCCGTCGAGGCCTGAGATGGTGCCGCCGAGCTCGCCCTGCACGAAGTCACCCACCGACGTCAGCTCGGAGTGGTTCAGGGGCCAGAGCGCGGCGTCCCGACCGCGCGCGACGAGGTCGGCGAGAGCCTCGGCGTCGAAGCGGCGCCCGGACTGCTGTGGCCCCCCCGAGCGAGCTGTTCCTCGCCCGAACGCCGCGACCTCGAGTTCGCAGCCGAGCGGCAGTCGGAACATCTGCGGATCATCGCCGACGACCAGCCCGAGCAGCGCGATCGCGGTGTGCGCCTGGAACCCGTCGAGACCGGCGATCGGGCGCTCGGATCCGCGACGCAGAGCTTCGGGAGATGGGTCTCCAGCGGGAGCTCCGAGTCCGGAGGGCAACAGGGCGTCCCGACGGAGACGGGCCGCGCCGAGCGGGTCCGCTGCGTGGACGAGCGCCGCCGGATCCACCCCACCCGAAGCCAGCTGCGAGAGTCCCGCGTCGATCAGCGCGACGTAGGCCGCACGCGTGAACTCACGGTCCTGGACGTAGACGTCGGGCACGCTGCGCACCGCGACCGGCGGACCGATTCTCACGCGGCGGCGCGCATCCTCCCCCAAGCCGCCTGGCTCGCTCCACGGACGTCCCGGACGGGGAACCGGCACGAGACGGATCGACGCCAGTGCCTCGGGCAGCGGCCGCGCGGAGAATTCGCCGAGGGTCGTGGTCCGGAGCGTGCTGCGGATCGTCCGCACCGAGATCGGGACTTCCGCTTCTCCACCCGGGAACGCGATCCCGAGCGCGAGCTGCACATCCACGCCCGCGGCAAAACCCTCGGCGTCGAGACCTCCGAGATCCGCGGCCACCGCGAACCGCTCGAAGGGGATCTCGAACACGAGTCGCCCACCCTGGGCGCGCTCCGATCTCCGGGCGGGAGCGATCTCGGCGCCCGCGACGCGCGCGCGCACCCGATCCAGATCCTCGGCCGGCAGCGCAGCCTCCACCTCGACGCGCAGCGGCTGCATGAACTCGACGTAGGTCCGCGGCTCTACCGGCGCGAACGGCCGATCGTGACGGAAGAAACGGGCCACCTCGGCGCCCTCGCGCCCGTCCGGCAGCGGACGCAGCGGCGCCGGCGCGTCCCCGATCTGCACGCGGACCGGCCGCCCGAGGACGTCGACGAGGTCCACGAGGACGAGGTGCCACCCACGACCGAGCGAACCCGTTTGGAAGAGCGGCGCTGCGGGGTCCTCTCCCGCGCGGGTCTCGAACGGCACCAGCGCTCCGAGCGGCCCGCTCCAGATCCTGCCGGATACGAGCCGGGAGTCGTCGGGCGACAGCGTCCAGCCCGCACCCTGGGACAGCGAACCCTCCGCACCGACATCGAGGACCGAGCGCTCCTCGAACTCACGGAGGTGACGTGCTTCGACCGCGTCCGGGACCCGGAGCACGACCGCTTCGGGCAACACCTGGATGCGACCCGCGGGGATCGCGATCACGCGCTCCTCCACCGGCTCGACGAGTCGGACTTCGATCGAGTAGGTGCCCGGAGCCAGGGGGCCGAACCGAACGCGCGTGCGTCCTTGGCTCGGGGGCTGAACCTCCGCATCGAAGGGCACCGGATCCCCGCCGGTGCGCGCGAGACGGAACCGGTCCACGGCGTAGATCGGGTTGTGGACCACGTCGAGCTCCTGCGGGGCAGAAGCACAGATCCACTGACGGTCGAGGAGAACCAACGCACGCGCTCCGCCGGCCTCCGTCGAGGCCGGGAGCGCGAGATCGAGCTGCGGGTCCGCGGCCCGGATCACGAGGTCCTCCTCGAACGTCCGGCTGGGGTTGCCAGCGGGGTCCACGACGACGAACGACCAGCGCCCCGACGGAGCACCACGGGGCAGCACGACGTCGAGACGGTCGCCGATCGCCCGCACCCCGACGAGCTCCAGGAACTCGGATGCCGTCGGGGCGCGCGCCAGGAGCGCGAGTCCGGGCTCCTCACCCGAGAGCCTCGCACGGAACCGCGCGCCGTCCGCGCCCTCGACGAGAACCAGTCCACCCCGCGCGCCGGAGACCTCGGCGATGTCGGGAACGGCGAGGTCGACGGTCCCGAACTGCAGGGGCGCAGACCAACCGACGTTGCCAGCCACATCGACCGCGCGCGCCCGCAGCCGGACGGGCCCCTGGCTCCGATATCCTGGGAAGGCCGAACCCAACCACTCGGAGGCCGAAGCCGAAGTTCGGCCTGCGGCGATCCTCGCGACCGGCGATTCACCCGAGCGCCCGACCTCGGCGAAGATCTCGCACACGTCCACACGTCCGTCGTCGAGCACGCCGAACGTGAGACGGTCCGCGGCGCGAAGCACGTCACCCCCCACGGACTCCACGGCGAGCGACACCGTCGGCGGACGGTCGTCGACACGCACCAGCGCATGGAGCCCCAGCGCACGCCCCCCAGCGGCGAACGAGAGAGCCGCCGGGCGGGACTCGGAGTCTCTCGCGAGTCGATCGGCGAAGACCGCAGCGCCGGACGCGAGCCGGATCATCGTGCCCTCGACACGGACCCAGTCACCGAGCGACACGACGTCCGTCCTGCCGTCCGCGTCGGTGACCAAGACCTCGAGTTCGATCGGGTCGAAGCCGGCGAACTCGAAGCGCGTCGAGAGCAGGTCTGCAGCGCGCAGCTCCTGGACAGCGAGACGGTCGGGGTCGCCGTTGACGATCAACGCACCTGACCGCACTCCGAGGAACGGCGGCGATGACGCACCTGGCGCATGCGCGAGGGCGAACGCGACCGCTGAGGTCAGGAGCAGCACGACCGACAGCGTCGCCAGCTGCCATCCACCGGGATGCCCGATGCGGCGCAGCCGCGCGACCACTTCGTCCGCGTCCACCGGCCGGTCCATCGGTTCCCGCGCGAGCAGACGATCGACGAGGCGGACCAGCGCGCGCGGAACGCCAGCGCGGGCCCGCAGCGGAACGATGAGACCGTCGATCGTCGCGCGGGCCCATTCGCGGGGCGAGTCGCCGTCGACCGGGATCGTGGCGCTCAACGCCTCGTAGGCGAGCACGCCGAGGCTGTACAGATCGGCGCGCCCGTCGAGCGCTTCGCCCGCGAGGTGCTCGGGGGCGGAGTAGGGAGGGTTTGCGAAGCCCGCGGGAGCGATGTCCGGCGCTCCGGCATCCCCCGCCGAGGGAAGCGGCGTCACCGCGATCCCGAAGTCGAGGATCTTGGCCGTCGGCCTGCCGTCCCGGAGAGTGACCATCACGTTGCGGGGAGTCAGGTCGCGGTGGACGACGCCTGCGCTGTGCGCCGCGGCGAGCGCCCGCGCCACCTGCTCGAGCAGCGCGACGAGCACCTGCGGCTCGACGATCTTCCCGCCGCGCCACTCGTCGAAGGTCAGGCCATCGACGAACTCCACGGCCATGTAGACCATCCCGTCGCGCGCGACGCCGACGTCCATGATGCGCGCGCTGTTCTCGTGGACGACCCGACCCGCCTTCCGCGCTTCGCCCAGGAACCATGCTCGGAAGTCCTCGCGCGCGGCGAAGCGCGGGTGCAGGACCTTCAGCGCGACGTGGACGAGCGAAACCTCGTGCACCGCGCGATAGACGATTCCCATGCCGCCGCGACCGAGCACGCCGACGACGCGGTACTTCCCGTCGACGACCTGCCCCACCAGCGGGGACCGCAGATCCTCCTCGCCACGGCGCGTCGGGAAATGGACCGACAGAGTGTCGAGCAGAGGGCCACCACAGTGCGCGCAGACCGGGGCGACGGCGTCGTCGACGGTCACTCCCTCGCACGTCAGGCAGATCTTCACGGCAAGTGTCCGCGCACTCCGTCGCGGGGCATCGAGTCTAGCCGCAACGACGCAGTCCGCGCGCGGCTGGCCCCGGATGATCCGACCTCACCGCCCTTCGAGCAGGATGTAGTCCCGCCAGAGGTTGCGGAGCCGCAGGTCGCCGCGGAGCACCGCGCCGAGGCCCGGATGCTCCTGGAGGACCGCGGCGAGCACGGCCGCGCGCTGATCCGCACTGACCGGCCCCCCATCCACCTCCGCCAATCCGTTGTGGAACCAGGCGACGGCGCCGTCGACCCGTTCGAGCCCTACGACGATGCGGCTGGTCTTCGCGTCGGCGACGTAGTTCCAGCCGACGTTCCTCGGATCGACGTGCGCCAGACGCGGCGCGCCGGCGCCGATCGCGGGCGTGATCTTCTCGCGCCACTCCTGCGCGACGGCGGCCGCCGCGGCGAGCCGGGGATCGGGTACGGCGCGACCGTACTCGAAGGACGCGAGCGGCACAGCCGGCACGAATCCATCGACCCCGACGCGTGGGAGCCCGAGTGGGAGCGGCCCCGGCGGCAGCACGACTCCGGCTCCGTCGAGCGCGGCGACCCGACGCCCCTCGGAGACGACCTCGACCTCCGGCCGACGCAGGTCGACGTCGACGAGGAACCGGTCCGGGAACCGCCGCTCGAACCGCACGTCGCGAACGAACGGCGACTCGGCGATCCGCGCCTTCGCCGCACGCGCACCGTCCTCGTCCATCAGCGCGATCTCCCCACGGAGCCGCGGCTCGAGGTCCTCGAGCACCGCGCGCAGGACCGGCCCGTCGACCCACGGAGGAGTTGCGACGGCGCCGAGACGATCGAGCGGGACGACAACGCTGTCCTGCACGTCGAGCGCGAAGCGCGCCGAGGCGATCCGCCACGCACGCGGGCCCGCGAACCAGAGCGTCGCGACGAGCCCACCGACGACGAGAACCCGGACGGCCCACCTGCCGAGGGCCATCCCGGACTCGGCTTCACGCGACGTCGGGGATCTGGGCATGCTGACTCGGCCCGGAGCCAGGCTGCGCATCGCGCGGGCCGGGCCACGGGACAGGACCGGGAGACTGTGCCGAACTGTGCGTCTGCCCACGACGGAGCAGACCGACGGACACCGGCATCGGGCGCCGAGGTCGCATCGCAGTGATTGCCCGAGTCCGAAGATCCCGGGCAGTCCAGCGTCAGTTCAGGCGGGTGACGGCCGGCTTCTCGGCCACGGCCGGCTTCGCCGCGCGGGCACCCGACTCGCCGCCCGCGACGTCCTCGATGAAGATCTCGAGGGTGTCGAGCATGCTCTCGACCAGCTCGCGATCCATCGCGACCTCGGCGGTGCCCTTGGCGGCGTCCAGTTCGTGCTCCATCAGCCGGGCCAGGACCTTCAGCTGGGAAACGTGGCGGTGAACGAACTTGCCGGTGACGGTGTCGGTCTGCTTGTCCATGGGTGACTGTTCCTGGCGGGATGTGGAGTAGCCCGGCATCCCCCCGCAGGGTGCCGGGAGGGTCCCGGAGCAGGTCGGCCGCGCCGACCCCCATCGCCCAGGACCCGAATGGGGTCACGATTCTCGGTGGATGCACGTGGGCGAGGCGGGCGTCGCGCCCCATCGCCCCGGAGTCGCCGACTCCCCACCGGCGGTCGAACCGCCGTGCCGTGGTGGAGGGTCAGGCCCCGTGTGCCCTGGCATCCCGCGTGTGGATTCCAGGCGGGCCGGAGCATACCGTCCGGTCCTGCCGTTGCAACGCGACGCCCGTCGCCCCGGCGGCCGCCGCGGCTTCCGGGAACCGACCCGGGCAGCCCGGCGCGGCACGCCCCGATGGAATTCAAGGGCTACACCCTCAACCCGTTCCAGGTCCGCGCCGCCGAGGCGATCGAGGCCGGCCACAACGTGCTGCTGTCGGCTCCGACCGGGGCGGGCAAGACGCTGGTTGCCGAGTATGCGATCGACCTCGCGATCCAACGCGGGCGCCGGGTGCTCTACACCGCGCCGATCAAGGCGCTGTCGAACCAGAAGTTCCGCGACTTCCAGGAGCAGGGTCTCGACGTCGGTCTGATGACCGGGGACCTCACCCTCGCCCCGGGGGCCCAGGTCGTCATCATGACGACCGAGATCTTCCGCAACGCGGTGTTCGAGGCGCCCGAGCGCTTCGACGACGTCGACTACGTGATCTTCGACGAGATCCACTTCCTCGACGACCCCGAGCGGGGCACGGTCTGGGAAGAGAGCCTGATCTTCGCCCCTGACCAGATCCGGATCGTCGGGCTGTCGGCGACGATCGCGAACCTCGCCCAGTTCGGCCGCTGGCTCGAGGAAGTCAGGCCCCACGACCTCGAGGTGATCCGGCACGAGAAGCGCCCGGTTCCCCTCGACCAGAAGCTGTTCCACCCCGAGATCGGGATGTTCCAACTCGCGCAGCGGAAACGCGCGCAGCAGACGGTCGAGAGGGCACGGCGAGCGGAGCGGGCTCGGCCTCGACAGGACGTCCAGCACGGCCGGGGCGAACGCGGCCGCCGTGGCCCGAGCCGACGGGTCTTCCGGGGTCCTCACCCGACCCAGCTGGTCCTCGACCAGCTCCAGCGGGAGGAGCTGACGCCGATCCTCTACTTCTGCTTCTCGCGGAAGGAATGCGAGATCAAGGCCGAACGGAACCTGCACCGCGAGCTGCTGACGCGGCGCGATCGCGCGCGCATGCAGGAGGTGTTCTTCGAGATCTGCCGGAAGTTCGAGCTCGACGCCGAGCGGGACCCGGCGCTCCGGGCGATCGAGGTGCGCGCGCTGCGCGGCATCGGCTACCACCACGCCGGCATGCTCCCGATCCACAAGGAGGTCGTGGAGCGCCTGTTCACGTCCGGCCTGCTGCGGCTGCTGTTCACCACCGAGACCTTCGCGCTCGGCATCAACATGCCGGCGCGCACCGTGGTCTTCGACGCGCTGCGCAAGTTCGACGGCGTGTCGTTCGACTACATGCCCGCCCGCGACTACATGCAGATGGCGGGGCGCGCAGGTCGGCAGGGCATCGACAAGGCGGGCCTCGTCGTGTCGATCCTCGACGACGAAGCGCTGATCGACGCACCGCTCAGCGATCTCTTCGGCGGCAAGGTCGAGCCGATCCAGTCCCGGTTCAACCTCTCCTACTCGACGATCATCAACCTGTTCGCCCGCATGGGCTTCGACCTGCTCGACGCGTACGACCGGTCGTTCGCGGCGTTCCAGGCGGGCTCGGGCAGCCAGAAGCGTCGCGACCGCACCCGGAGCCGGGCGCGCGCCGCGCTCCGGGCGAAGATCGCAGTCCTCGCCGAGGCGGGCTACCTCGACTGCGAAGAGGGAGGACTCTTCGATCGCGGCAAGATCGCGCAGCAGATCAACGGCTACGAGATCCAGGTCACCGAACTGCTGTTCGACGGGGTGCTGGACGACTGCGACATGCACCAGCTCGCCGCGGTGTTCACAGCCATCGTCCACGAACCGCGCCGGGGTCAGGAGCGCCACGAGGGCCACCGCATCCTGCCGGCCGACATCGTTCGGAGAGCTGAGCATGCGGTGCGACGCTTCGCGGCGGTGGAGATCCAGCACGGGTTCGAGCACACGATCAAGCCGATCGACTTCGGGCAGACGATCGCCGTCATGGCTTGGAGCCAGGGCGCCCCGATGCGGAAGATCGAACACCTGACCGGGGCCGACGGCGGGGACTTCGTCCGCACGCTGCGCATGGCGATCCAGATGATGCGCCAGCTCCGCGCCGCGCTGACCCCGGACTATCCGCTGTACGACCGCCTCGCCGAGGCGATCGTCACCGTCAACCGCGACGAGGTCGACGCGAAGCGTCAGTTCGAACTCGGCTGAGCGCGATCGCCCTCTCCGCAGAATCGCCTCTCCCGCAACCGATGCACGAGACCGACGTCCTGATCCTCGGCGGCGGCACCGGCGGGTCCGCCGCTGCGAAGGCTGCCCACGACTCCGGTGCGGACGTGACCATGTTCCACGTCGGCGAGCTCGGCGGGCTCTGCATCCTGCGAGGATGCATGCCGACCAAGACGATGCTGCACGCCGCGCATCTGCGGCACCACGCTCGTCACCACGCGACTCCCGGCATCTCCCGGGTCGACCCCGGATTCGACTTCGCGGCGATCATGGGCAACAAGGACGCGAAGGTGTCCCGGTTCCAGCGCGCGAAGATCCGGAGCATCGAGTCGGGGGGCTACCGCGTCGTCGAAGCGCGCGCCCGGTTCACCGGTCCGGACGAGGTCGAAGCCGGAGGCGTGCGGTATCGGTTCCGCCGAGGAGCGGTGATCGCCACCGGCTCGACGACACGGCTCCCGGATCTGCCCGGCCTCGCCGACATCGAATACCTGACCAGCGACGACGTGATGCAGATGACGACGCGCCCTGCGTCGATCATCGTCGTCGGACTGGGCGCGATCGGCCTCGAGCTCGCGCAGTTCTTCGCCCGCATGGATGTCGAGGTCGACCTGGTCGGACGGCGCCCGGTCTTCGCGGACGTAGATCCGGAGATCTCGACGGAGGCGCACGCGGCCCTCGACGACGAGCCGAACCTGACCCTCCACATCGTCGAGGCGATGACCTCGATCCGCGAGGTCGACGGCGGCGTCGCCCTCGAAGTCAGGACGGCGGACGGGCTCCGCACGCTCTGCGCGGAACAGATCCTGCTCGCAACCGGCCGACAGCCCGCGCTCGACGGCCTCGGACTCGAGCATGCGGGCGTCGAGGTCGACGGGGCCGGCCGGCTCCGGACCGGCTCGGACATGCGCACGAGCAACCCGAAGATCTTCGTCGCCGGGGACGCATCGGGTCACCGACTGCTCCTCCACGTCGCGAACTGGGAGGGACGCGTCGCCGGACTCGGCGCTGCCGGAGTGCCCGGTCCCCACGCGGTCGAACAGAGGCTGGACGTCGAGGTCGTGTTCTACGACCCACCGATGGCCCGGATCGGCATGGACGCCCGCCGCGCGAGCGACGCCGGATTCGAGCCGGTGACCGCGAGCGCCCGTTTCCCGGAGACCGGGCGCGCGATCACGATGGACGTGCCGCACGGGCTGTGGAAGCTCGTCGCCGACCGCAGGACCGGCGAGATCCTCGGCTCGCAGATCTTCGGCCCGAGAGCGGACGACCTGATCCACGTGATCAGCGCCGCGATGTACCACCGCTCGACGGCCGCACAGCTCCTGGAGATGCCGTGGTATCACCCGACTCTGGCCGAGGTCGCGCTCTCGCTGGCGCGCCAGATCGAACAGAGCCGCGCCCGGAGCTGACCAGCGACGACGAAGGTGCGCACCGCACGCCAGCTGCGGGGCGCCCGCACCGCGGACCCGTCGGCGCCTCAGCCGGGAGCGCGACGGGGCATGTCCGCCCAGCCGAACTTCTCGCGAAGCGTGCGGAAGAAGCTGCCCGGACCGTGGGTCAGCTGCCGGAAGCGGACGTCGGTCGGCGTGATGTGGACGCGGTCACCGGCCCTCACCTCGATCGGGATCTGGCCGTCGACGGTGAGGACGCACGGCCCTTCGCCGCCGGTCTCACGGACCACGAGCGACAGTCCACCACCGACCGGCAGCACCAGGGGCCGAAGCGTCAACGTGTGCGGAGCGAGCGGAGTGAGCACCATCGCTTCGAGGCGCGGTGACATCACCGGCCCGCCGGCAGCCAGCGAATACGCGGTCGACCCCGAGGGCGTCGCGACCACGAGACCGTCACCCGTGTAGACCGCGAGGTCCCGATCGACGCGAGACGCGTGGATCGTCACCATCCCGGCGCTCGGCTCGCGGACCAGGACGGCGTCGTTGAGGAAGGGCACCGGCGCGGTCGACTCGCCCGACACGCGCTCCACCGATGCGGCGAGCATCATGCGTGGCTCCTCGACCAGCTCACCGCGCAGTGCCGCGCGGATTCCCTCGAGGGCGTCCTCGGGCGAGAACGCGGTCAGGAAGCCGAGACGACCGAGGTTGATGCCGAGAGTCGGAAGCTGAGTGGCCCCCATGCGCCGGGCCGCACCGAGGATCGAACCGTCGCCTCCGAAGACGACGACGAGATCGACTTCGGTCCGACCCTCGAGACTCACGTCCCGCCGGAACTCGACCTCGACCTCGTTCCCATCTCCGCGCAGCTGCTCCGCAACCGGAGCCACGAGCTGGGCGACCTTTCCCTTGCGCTCGTCACCGACGATCAGGACGCGTCGCACAGGGATCGGCCTCCGTCAGACCGGCGCGGAAAGGGTGGCGAGGAAGCGGGCGGCGACGCTCGCCGGATCGAGACCGCACTCACGGAGCGACTCGTTGCGGCTCGCGTGCACCAGGAATCGATCGGGGATGCCGAGCACCTGGACGTGGGCCCGCACCGGACCCTCGGTGGCGACGAGCTCGAGCACGGCCGAGCCGAAGCCCCCCATCACCGCATGGTCCTCCAGCGTCAGGATGCGGTCATGCCGATCCGCGAGGGCGAGGATGCCTTCGCGATCGAGGGGCTTCACGAACCGGGCGTTGACGACCTCGATCGACACGCCCTTCTCGGCGAGCATCTCCGCCGCCTCCAGCGCGGTCTGGACCATGTGGCCGTAGGCGAGGATCGCGCCGTCACTCCCCTTCCGGACGACCTCCATCCGGCCGAGTGCGACCGGCTGCCGCTCCTCGGTCACGCCCGGGAGGTCGCCGAGGTCGGGTGCGCCACCGCGCGCGTAGCGGATGCCGCACGGCCGGTTGAGCCCGATCGAGAAGCGCAGCATCTCCTGGAGTTCGGGACCGTCCTTCGGCGCCATCAGCACGATGTTGGGCAGCGTGCGCAGGAAGGCGATGTCGAAGAGACCGTTGTGGGTCATCCCGTCCTCACCCACGATCCCGGCGCGGTCCATCGCGAAGACGACGGGCAGCTCCTGGATCAGCACTTCCTGGAAGACCTGGTCGTAGGCGCGCTGGAGGAACGTCGAGTAGATCGCCGCCACCGGCTTGAGCCCGGCGCAGGCCAGACCCGACGCGAACGCGACCGTGTGCTGCTCGGCGATCCCGCAGTCGTGGAACTGGTCGGGGAAGCGCTTCGCGAAGTCCATCAGGCCGGTGCCGTCGGGCATCGCCGCGGTCAGCGCGACGACGTCCTTGTCCTCTTCGGCGATCGCTTCGAGGCCTTCGGCGAACCAGTTGGTCCACGCCTTCGCGTTGCGCTTCGGCTTGGGCTCGGCGGGCAGGATCACGCAGGGCTCGGTCTTCTCCGCCTTCTTCGGCGCCGGCTTGGCCGCGTGCGCACGGTCGTAGCGGTCCTCGGAGCCAGGAACGCCGTGCCCCTTCTTGGTGCGGACGTGGAGCAGGACCGGACCGTCGATGTCCTTGACGCGCTCCAGGTACTGGACGACCTCGTGCACGTCGTGCCCGTCGATCGGGCCGAAGTAGTGCAGGCCGAGCTCCTCGAAGACCTGGCCAGGCACGACGAGCTTGCGGACGTGGTCGACCGCGTGATCCACGCGTTCGTCGATCTCCTTGCCGATCACGGGGATCGACTGCAGGAGATCGTGGAGCTTCTTCTTCGCCTGGTTGTAGACCGGCCCGGTGCGGACGCGGTCGAGGTAGCGCGACAGCGCGCCGACCGTCTTCGCGATCGACCAGGAGTTGTCGTTGAGGATGATCAGCGTGCGGTCGTTCTCGAGACCGCCCGCGAAGTTCAGCGCCTCGAACGAGCATCCCGCACCCATCGCCGCATCGCCGACGAGCGCGATCGAGTAGCGATCGCGGCCGAGGTGTCGGTCGCCTGCGGAGATGCCGAGCGCAGCGGAGGCCGCGGTCCCCGCGTGTCCCATCAGGTAGACGTCGTACGGCGACTCCGACGGATTCGTGAAGCCGGACAGGCCGTCCTTCTGCCGCAGCGTGTGGAACCGGTCCTTGCGACCGGTCAGCAGCTTGTGCGGATAGACCTGGTGGCCGACGTCGAAGACGAGCCGGTCGACCGACAGGTCGAAGACGTAGTGGAGCGCGATCGTCAGCTCGACGACTCCCATGCCCGACCCGAGGTGACCACCCGTCACGGTGACGGTGTCGAGGATCGTCTTGCGGAGTTCGGCGGCGAGCTTCGGCAGATCCTCGCGCGCCAGCTTCTTCAGGTCGGCGGGCGAGTCGATGCCGTCCAGCAGTGGGGTGCTCGTCATGGGGTCACGTTTCGGAGTCGAGGTCGCGACCGCCGCGGCGAGCAAGGCTGCGGCGGGACTTACGTCTTGCGGGCGACCACGTGGTAGGCCAGATCTTGGAGCAGCCCCACCCGGGATTCCAGCCCGGCGCCGTCGGGACCGGACCTACAGGCACTCTCGGCCAGCACAGCCGCCTCGGCGGCCAGACGGTCCGCCGCGGCCATGGCCCCGTCCAGACCGAGCAGCGAGGGGTAGGTCGACTTCCCGTGGGCCGCATCCTGACCGGGCATCTTGCCCAGGGCCTCGGCGGTTCCCGTGACGTCGAGGATGTCGTCCGCAACCTGGAACGCCCGGCCGATCGTCCGGCCGTAACTCCGGATGGCGTCGAGCGCCGCTGGGTCTCCTCCGCCGGCGAACACGCCGACCTCGAGGCTCGCGACGATCAGCGCCCCGGTCTTGCGGTCGTGGATCCACTCGAGGCGCTCCAGGGTCAGGTCCCCGCCGAGCCCCTCGGCCTCGAGGTCGCCGACCTGACCGCCGACCATCCCGAGGCTCCCGGCGGCGGCGGCCAGCGCCTTGACCGCCGACGCCCCCCCCTCGGCGACGGCCTCGAACGCCAGTGTCAGGAGCGCGTCGCCGGCGAGCAACGCGTTGGCCTCGCCGAAGGCGACGTGGCAGGTCGGCCGACCGCGACGCAGCGCGTCGTCGTCCATGCAAGGCAGGTCGTCGTGGACGAGGCTGTAGGTGTGGACGAGCTCGAGGGCCGCGGCGGGACGCAGCGCGGCGCGGGGGTCACCGCCCGTGGCCTCGGCGGCGAGCAGCGCGAGCACCGGGCGCAGTCGCTTGCCGCCGGGGAACATCGCATGCCGCATCGCCGCGTGCAGTGCACGCGGCTCGACTTCGGCCGACGGGATCAGGCGTTCGAGCTCTGCCTCGACCGCCGGCCGGTGCCGGGCAGCGAACTCCAGGAAGCGGGCTCCGACCGCCGGGGCAGCGTCCGTCATCGTTCCACCACGAAGCCGAGCATCGCATCCAACGCCTGCTCGGGGGTCACGCCCGGCAGCAGGATGCGGTAGCCGGACGCGGGGATCTTGGTCTCGCCCCCGCGACGACGCAAGACACCGTCCTCGAGCAGGAGCGCGACGACGCCCGCCTCCCGATCGACCTCGATTCCCAGACGGGCCGCGCTCGCCGAGCGATCGAGGAGCCGCGCTCCGTCGAAACCGTGCAGCGCCGCGTCGAGGAATCGACCGTCCCGAATCGTGCGGAAACCGCCGAGCCCGTACCTCACCTCGGTGTCCGCGGCCGAGAGCAGAGCGTCGACGCGCTGACGCCAGCGATCCCGGGTCGACAGGTCCAGCACCTCGTCCGCGGCAGCGCGCGCTGCAGTTTCCGGATACTCACCGACCGCTCGGACCAAGTAAGGGAGCCGCCGCTCCCACTCGGGCCCGTCGACCTCCCGGAGCTCGATCGACACGCCCTCTTCGCCGAACGCGCGCAGCTCGCCGTCGGCGACCGCGTGTCCGTTCCGCAGGGAGATCGCCGCCGCCCCCCGCTCTCGGTCGAGTTCCACCGAGAGGCGTTCGGCGCGGTAGTAGGTCACCCGACGACCGTAGTCCTCGGTCTCGACGAGCTCGACGTCGTGCAGCGCGGCGTCGTCCAACGCGCGAGCCTGGATGATCCGGAAGCCCTCATAGCCGTCGGCGATCAGCAGCTCCTCGAACGCGCGCACCGCGAGTCGCACGCCCTCCGGCATCGGCTTGCCGGCCGCGATCCGTCGCTCGTCGAGCTCTGCGCGGAGCGCATCGAGCTCCGCCCGGCGCGCTGCGACGGCCTCGGTCACGGATTCGGCGCGAGCGAGCGCCGCACGAAGCTCCTGCTCGAGGAACGCGATCCGGGCCGCACGCGAGGACGCCGCCTGCTCCGCCGCGCCGAGGTCAGCGGTGACCGCCTCGAGCCTGGCGACCGTCGCATCCCGCTCGGCCGCGACGACCGCGAGGTCGCGACGCGCTCCATCGAGCTGCCCCTCGAGCCTCTCGCCGTGCGCCCGCTGCCGCCGAGCCTCGCTCAGCGACACGACGGCGAGTCCGAAGAGACCGAGCAGGACAACGGGGCCGAGCAGGCCCCGACGACTTCGGACACGCACGGCGACCTCGGATTCCACGGGCGCGTCAGACGGAGCCAGGAGCTCCGATCTTCCCTGGCCCGCTCGCCGCGCATCCGCGACCTGTCCGTCGACTTCCGCCACCGGGCTTCACTTCCAGGCGTCGCGGTCG
This sequence comes from Planctomycetota bacterium, assembly GCA_027621295.1. Lineage (GTDB taxonomy): Bacteria > Planctomycetota > UBA1135 > UBA1135 > UBA2386 > JAQCBR01. The sequence continues at coordinate 6,750 of JAQCBR010000008.1, read as the reverse complement.
TCCTTGTGCTTGTTCCACCAGTGCTGCCACTCTTCGGCAGTGCGGAAGCTCTGGCCGGACAGCGCGGCGAGGGTCTGGTTCCAGGTGTCGGCGATCGCGTTCAGCGTGCGCTTGCGGGTGGCCACCAGCGCATCACCCGGATCGAGGCTCGAGTGCGCGTCGCCGTAGATCCGGCCGTACTCGACGAGCAGCTCCTTGAACACGGTCTGGCGCAGCCGCAGGTCGGAACCCTCGAAGTGACGCAGCGCACCACCCGCAGCCTTCTTCACCTGGTCCACCGGGTCGTTGACCGCGCGCTTGCGCAGGAACTCGACCTGCCGCTCGTCCTTCGTCTTGCCGATGTTCTCGAACATCTGCTCACGGAGGTTGGTCCAGTCCTGGTCGGGGAAGGGCTTGCGGTCGACGAGCTTGACGAGGATCCGGCTCGACACCGGACCGCCGATCTTGCCGAGCGCGGCCACCGACGCCGCGTAGAGCTGCGGCTGATCGGGCTTGCGCAGTCGCGCGGTGAAGACCTTCTCCAGGCTCTTCTGGAACGCCTGTTCGTCCTTCGGGTGCATCCCGTCCTGATGCTGGGTCAGGAGTTCGTCGATGATCCCGACCGCCTCCTGGTCCCGCTCCATCTTGCGGTCGCGCACCGCCTCGTCGAAGACCTTCAGCTTCTCCGGGAGAGCGGGGTCTTCCGCGATCTCCTTGTCGGGGTCCTGGGCGAGCACCGGGGCTCCGGCCAGGAGGACTGCGAGCCATGCGAGCGCAAGCCGCGGAGCGCGGCGCGCGGGACGGGGCGACGGAACTCGCTCGGGGTTCATGATCCTGCTCCTCGTATCAGCTGCGGGGCGATGCGCACCCTGGGCTGCGCTGCATCTTCCGACGCTCGCGCCCTCAGGGCCAGAGCCGCGCAGCTTCGCTTCGGGCGATCTTCCGGAACTCGGCGGGAGGCACGTCGTGCCAGCGCGAGACCCGGGCCATCGACGCGAGGTCAGGCCGGGCGGCGAGTGCATCGTTCAAGCGGCGTGCCAAACGCCTGAATCCGTCCGCGTGGGCCGAACCAGGCAGGTCGTCCTCGAGGAAACTCGCGACGTGTGCGAGCACGAGTTCGGTGTGCTCGCCGAACGCCAGCGCGGCGAGTTCGGCCCGCCCCTCCATCTCGGCCTCGACCGAGGCCGGCCGGAAGCCCTGCCCGAACAGCAGACCGAGCACACGCGCGAGATTCCTCTCGGGCGGCAGGTAGCGGAAGGAGTCGACGACGTGTGCCCGCTCGTGCCAGCGGATCATGTCGAGCACCGCCGCGTCGAGCGCGGTGTCCTCCACGGGAGACACCGCACCCAGACGCCAGGCGACATCGACCGGATCCTCCGCATCGACGAAGGCCGGCACGGGATCGGTGAGCAGCTCGCCTCCGCGCGCCAACGCAGCGGAGCGCCTCGTCCGCAGCGAACGCGCCCAGTCGGCGACCGCATCCAGGTCGATCACGTAGTGGTTGAGGAGCGCCACGCCGGCGAGATCGCCGCCCAGCACACCGCTCAGGCTCCGGACCTGGCGTCCTTCGCCGAGCACCTCCCGGGTCTGCCCAGCCAGCGGCAGCGGACCGCCCGGCTCCAGGAACCGGACCGACACGCGGGTGAAGAGCAGCCCCTCCGGCGGCCCGCCGGCGCGCTGGCCCAGGACCAGGTGGCGGTTGTAGCGACGGAAGTGCGCGGCCAGCCCTTCGCCGAACGGATCGACGAGGCGACCGACGAGAGGGACGACGAACGTGTCCGGCTCCCCGACGACGTCCTCCCCGAACAACGACCGCGACAGGGCCCGCAGGTCGTCGAGCAGCTCCCGGAGACTCCCGGAACCACCGACGTAGCCGCGGTACAGCCGGTCGCGCAGCCCCGCCTCGAACGCGAGCTCGCGCCGCGCCTCGTCCCGCATCGCGTCGAGACGTCCCGCCGTCCGCCGACCGTCGTGCACGGTCAGTCCGAGCGACGCGACGAGCTGGGCCTCGTCGAGGAAGCCGACCCGGAGCAGCGCATCCGTCAGACCGACCGCGTGCGCCGGGTCGGCGAGCGGGTCCGCCGCCGCGTGCCAGGGACCGTCGAGCAGGGTCCGCCACAGACCCCGGACCTGATTCGTTTCGTCCGCGAGCAGGTCTTCGCGGGCCACGGCGCGGAGCCTCGCGAGGAATCCACGCACGTCACCGGTAGCCAGCGTGAGCCGACGCTCGGCACGCGCAAGCGCGGCCGGCGCGTCGTCCGGCGCGCGTCGCATCATCGCGAGCGCCGACGGCAGGTCGCCCGCTCTCTCGTAGAGCCGGGCGGCGACGGCAGCGCCGCCAGCGGCGGCGAAGTCCGCGGCACGCTCGGGTCCGCCCCACAGCGCGTGCACCATCTGCTCGACCGCGGTATCCCGGACGCCGACCTCGAGGAGGAGTTCGACCAGTCGCCGGACTCCGGGGTCCCACGGCCGGGCCATCATGCTCCGCACCAGCGCGCCGAAACCCTCCTGACCACGCTCGCCGCGAAGGAGCGTCTCGGCGAGACCGAGGTCGCCGACTCCCGACATGTCCGGACGTGCCCTCAGCTGCGCGTAGATCTGCGCGGCCATCGCGACATCGTCCGTCGCGCGGAGGTGCGAGGCGTAGGCGATCGCCACGAGCGGGTGCGCAGACGTCGCGCGGTAGAGACGCTCGTAGAGCGCACGCGCACCGTCGGGGTCCGACCGGCGCATCGTGAACGCGAGCCCGTGCCACCCCCAGAAACTCGACGGATCCCGGGCGATCGCGTCCTCGAAGAGCGCCCGGCTCGCTTCCGGCGAACGCTGGACCCGCCCCTCCAGGTAGAGCGCCGGAGAGTCTCCCTCCCAGGCGGCGACCCGATCCCGCGCCTCCTGGAGCACGAGGCCGATCCGCCCCTGTCCCCGGAGAAGGTCCTGGCGGGCACGGTGCGCCTCCACGTTCCTCGGATCGTCGCGGATCACGTCCCGCAGGAGCGCGAGCGCGGCCTCCTCCCGCCCCCTCTCGCCGAGCCTTCGCGCCTCGGTGATCCGCTCGTGGACCGGCCCCGACGGCTCCGGGAGATCACGGAGCTGGAGAGGTGGCTGGCTGCCGCTCCCCACCGACGAGCATGCCGTCAGCGCCTCGAGCGCGAGCAGGCAGGCGAACGAACGAGCCCGCGAGAGGGGCGCAGATGCGTTCCCGCTCGACTCCACCGTCGCGCCGCAACGCGGCAGCATCCGACCCATTGTCCTTCGCAGCGTGTCCTCCGGGTTTCCGCGCGGTCACCGCGTCGGCACTCGGCAGGATACCGGCAGGCGCGCTCAGGAACCGCCGTGGACCGGGCGGAACGGCCCCATGAAGCGATACTGGCCGACCTGCTGGCGCAGCGCGTTCAGCACGTCATCGCTGAAGCGCACTGTCGCGTAGTCACCCGACCCGCTGATCGAGATGCCCCCATCGACGACGACGGCCCCCTCGATCTCGGCGGGAGCCGACATCGACAGGTTGCCCTCGACGTAGAGAAGGCCGGAGAACGCGGAGTTGCTGCCCGATTCGATCGTGCAGTTGCCCTTCACGTAGACGATCCCGGTCCCGCTGAGCGGGGTGTCGCGGTCGAACACGACGTTCGGCATCTCGATCACCACGGTCGACATCGGCGGGATCGGTGACGGGATGTTCTGGGCCTCGGTGATGTAGGTGTCCGCCGAACCCTTGAACTCGCTGTAGGAGACCCCGAACACCGCTTCGGCCGACATGTCGATCGGGCCCGGCGACTGGGAGATGCGCGGACTGCCCGAGACCTCGCCGTAGCCGGTTCGCGGCTTGTAGCCGAGCGTCCCGAAGTAGATGCCGGCAGCGGTCGGACCACCCTCGATCCTGCCGCCGCTCCCCACGTTCATCGACGATCTGCCGGACACGGTCAGCGCCGCCTGGCCCGGCGGCGAGAGCTTCCGACGCACGATCTCGGTCTCGAGGAGGTTCACCGCGACGACACGGTTCGGCAGCGCGTCGAAGGCCAGCGCTTCGTCGTTCCGCTCGAACACGTAGCCGAGCGAGCGGATCCGCCACGCGGTCCCGCCCTGCCCGGTGCTCCGCTGCGGCGACACGTCTTCGGCCTGCATCTTCTCGCGCCATTCGGCGCGCGAGGGGTTCGGATCGGCAGCCCACTGCCGCCACACCTCGTAACGGCCCCAGATCTTCCCCTCGATGCGGAACTCCCGCACGATCCCGACATCGGCGTCGTCGGTGTCGATGATGGGCGGCTCCGCGTCCGGGTCGACGACCGGCGCGAACGTCGTCACCGGCTGGCTCGTCTGACGGCGGTACCAGCTGATCGCCTCGGTGAGCCCCGCACGCGCGAACTGGTTCGCCTGGCTGTTCAGTCGGAAGTTGGTCCGCGTCTTCTCGCGGTTGGACTTCTCGATCAACACGCCCGAGACCACGATCCCGACGGTGACGATCGTGAAGAACAGCGACAGCAGCAGCGCCGCGCCGCGCTCCCCTTCTCGGGGCTGACTCGGACGGACGTCGTGTGCTTGTTGCGCTGCCATGGGGCCTCCCCGCGCCGCGGCGCGGTCCGGACGATCCGGTTGGGGTCCCTATCGGCACGCCGACCCCAGCGCCTCCAGCCCGGCCGTCCGATCGGCCCGGACCGAGACCGAGCCGAACGCGGGCAATCCGCCCGCTGCGACTTCCGTCGAGCGGGGAGCGCTCGGCGGACTAGTCGAACGGATACTTGTGGGGCACGACCACGACGCCGGATTCACTCACGGTGAAGCGCCGCCGATCCTCGACCGGGTCGTAGCCGATCTGCACGCCGTCCGGGATCTTCGTCCACTTGTCGATGATCGCGCGGCGGATCCGGACGTTCTTCCCGACCCGAACGCCTCGGAACAGGATCACTTCGTCGAGCACCGAGCCCTCGTCGACGAACGAGCGGTTCGACAGGATCGACCGACTGACGCGGGCGCCGGACACGATGACGCCCGGGCAGACCAGCGAATCGACGACCTCGGCGCGGCGGCCGTCCTCGTCGAACAGGGTCTTGGCCGGCGGGTCGTTGTGCCACTGCGTGTAGGTCGGCCAACTCTCGTCGTAGAGGTTGAACGACGGCGACGCCGAGCAGAGGTCGAGGTTCGACTCGAAGTACGAGTCGATCGTGCCGACGTCGCGCCAGTAGAGGTTCTGGTCGCCGGAGTCGTCGACGAAGTGGTGCGCGTAGACGCCCCCCTCGCGGATCATCCGCGGGATCACGTCCTTGCCGAAGTCGTGCGAGCTCTCGTCGCCGAGCACGTGGTCCTCCTCGAGGCGACGGACGAGCTCTTCGGTCCTGAAGATGTAGATGCCCATCGAGCCCAGGCACTGGCCGGGCTGACCAGGGATCTCCGGCCCCTGCTCCGGCTTCTCGACGAAGCTCTGCACCTCGTTGCGCGCATCGACCTCGAGCACCCCGAAGCGTCGGCTCTCCTCCTGCCCGATCCGCACCGCGCCGATCGTCAGGACCGCGCCGTTCGCGAGGTGGTCCTGGAGCATGCGTCCGTAGTCCATCCGATAGATGTGATCCCCGGACAGGATCAGCACGTGGTCCGGGCGCTCTGCCCGGATCGCGTCGAGGTTGTTGAAGATCGCGTCGGCCGTGCCCCGGTACCACGCGTTGAACTCACCGTGCTGCGGCGGCCGGCTGACGATGAACTGATCCAGCCGCCGGGGCAGGAAGTTCCACCCGTAGCGGATGTGCTCCTCGAGCGACCGCGCCTGATACTGGGTCAGCACGAAGATGCGGCGCAGCCCGGAATGGATGCAGTTGCTGAGCGTGAAGTCGATGATCCGGTATGCGCCGCCGAAGGGCACCGCGGGCTTGGCTCGCACCCTCGTCAGCGGCTGAAGGCGTTCGCCCTTGCCCCCAGCCAGGATGAACGTGAGGGTGTTCTTGAGTTCCTGCGTGATGAGCATCGGCGAGCACCTGCCGCGGAAGTCCCCGCGACGCCGATAGAATGTCGAACCGGCGAGGACTAGAAAACCCTGGCCCGCAGAATGGCGCGGGACGCCCCCCGAGGCATCGTTACGACCGCGCGATGAAGAGCGACGACCGCGCCGCCCGCAACACGGCGGACCGACGACCCGAACCGGAAGTCGAATGGCTGGAGACCGACGGTCTCGGCGGCTTCGCATCGGGGACGGTGCGAGGACCGCGGACACGCCGCTACCACGGCCTCCTCGTCGGCTGGCCGCACGGGCTGTCGCGCCGCCACCTGTTCGTCGCAGGGCTCCGCGCCGAGATCGTGCGACCCGGCGCGATGGCGGGGGCGTGGCCGACGGCGGCTCCGATCCGGGGCTTCCACCTCGCACCGCACCCCTGCTGGGAGCTCGCCACACCGGACGGCCCGCTGCGCGTCGAGATCCTCTCGCTCCGCGGCTCACCGACCACGCTGGTCCGTTGGACGCTCGCTGCGGGCTCGGTTCCACGCCTCCTCCGCGTCCGGCCGGCGATCGTCTGCAGAGAGGCAGACTCCCTGCATTTCCGGAACGACGCGCTCGACCCGACGCTCGACCCGCTGCCCGGAGGCTTCCGCTGCCAGCCCTACCGCAGCCTGCCGGCGGTCACCGCCGTGTTCGACGGGGACGCGGAGGTGCGATCCGAACCGATGTGGAACACGGGCGTCCAACTCGAGGAGGAGCGCCGCCGCGGCTACGACGCGGTCGAGGACGAGTTCGAGCCCGGCTCGATCACGGTCACGCTGCGCCCGGGCCACCCCCGCACGCTGGCGCTC
>JAQCBR010000118.1 GCA_027621295.1 Planctomycetota bacterium | reverse complement strand
CCCGCCACATCGGGCGCGCGAACACGAGCCCCATCGCGACGAGGCAGATCCCGTAGGCGAAAGGCTCGACCGACGTCGCGCCGAGCCCGTCGGCGTACAGCGAGCCCGTCGCGCCGACGCACGTCTCCGCGCCGAACCAGGTCGCGAAGATCGACACCGTGGCGAGCGTCGGCCCGAGGCGCCGGCCGGCGACGAGGTAGTCGTCCTCGGTCTTGATGCGCCGCGAGACGACGACGCCGATCGCGATCTGGGCGGCGACGTAGGCGAGGATGCCGATCAGGACCGGCGTCATCAGCGGGAGGCGTGCTCCGCCACCTGTTCCCAGATTCTGAGCGTGTTGCCCGACCAGATCTTGGCGATGTCCTCCTCGGAGTAGCCGCGGCGGACCATCTCCAGCGTGACCTGGAAGGTCTCGGCCGCGTTGCGCCAGCCCTCGATGCCGCCGCCGCCGTCGAAGTCGGACGAGATCGCGACGTGGTCGACGCCGCAGATCCGCACCGCATGGTCGACGTGGTCGACGAGGTCGACGACGGATGCCGGGCCCAATCCGGCGGGCAGCGCGGCGGCCCGCGCGCGGTAGCGGGCGATCTTCGCCTCGACGGCCGCGGCCGAGCCGTCCTCGTCGGCCAGGAGCCGAGGCCACTCACGTTCTGCCGGCAGCCCGAGCTCCTCCCGCAGCGCGGCGAGCGCCGCATCACGCGGGGCCGGGTCCTTGATGTAGGAATCGAAGGCGACGATCTGGATCACGCCGCCGACCTCGGCGAGGGCGGCGAGCTGCTCGTCGTCGAGGTTCCTCGTGTGGTCGCAGAGCGCGCGGCAGCCGGAGTGCGACGCGATCACGGGCGCGGTGCTCGCTTCGAGCGCCTGCATCATCGTCGACTTCGCCGCGTGGCTGACGTCGACCATGATGCCGACGCGGTTCATCTCGGCGATGGCCTTGCGTCCGAGCTCCGACAGCCCCCCGTGGATCGGCTCTTCGGGCGTGTTGGAGTCGCCGAGCTGGCTGTGCTTGTTGTGCGTGATGCTCATGTAGCGCGCACCACGCCGCCAGAACTCCTCGACCAGCGACAGGTCCTCGCCCATCGCGTAGCCGTTCTCGATGCCGATCGCGGCGATCAGCTTGCCCTCGGCGTGGAGACGCCGCACGTCGGCCGGCGTGCGGGCGAGCCCGATGTCGTCGGGGAAGCGGGCGCACATCCGGTCGATCGCGTCGAACTTGTCGAACGCCTCGGAGCGCGCGCGCGCGAAGCCGGCTGCGTCGTTCGCGCGCTGGCCGACGTAGACGATGAAGAACGCGCAGTCGAGCCCGCCGCGACGCATCTTGGGGAAGTCGACCTGCTGGTCGCCGTCGACGCTCGGGTCGTACGCGTTGCGGAACCGCTCCCGGGTCTCCGGATCCGAAGGAGCCTCACGCGCGAGGAGCGGGCTGATGTCCTTGTGGGTGTCGAGCGTCAGCACCCGCCGGTGGATCGCGCGGGCGCGGCTTTCGACGTCGGGCAGCGGGGCCGCGTTCGGCTCCTGGGGAGCGACGAGCAGCAGGAGAGCGGGAGCGAGGGCGAGCATGGCGAGGGTGCGCGGTCTGCATCCGCAGCTCGCGCGGCCGCGGATCGTCGACCGCACCCCGAGCGAACTCAAGTGCCCGTCTGGCGCAGCGGCTCGGCCGCCGCCGTCGCGCGTCGGATCAGGTAGGCTGTCCTCTCGAAGAGGCTCGCGGCGTAGAGGACCTGGGCCTGCTCCCTGGGCGATCCCGACTCGGCGTGGGCCGCCTGTCTGCGGATCGACTCCATCTGCTCGCCGCGATCGCCGGTCACGAGCGCGAGCATCTCACGGTCGAGCGGGTCCTCACTGCGACAGGCATCCGCGGCCGTGTGGAGCATCATGTCCGCGCTCTCGACCAGGAGCCCGCTCAGCGTGCGTAAGGGTGAGTCGGTCTGGATCGACACGACCGTGCGGGCCAGCGAATCGAGATTGGCAGTCAGTTCGCCGAGGGCCTGCTGTCGCTCGCTCGCCAGGAGGAACGCTCGCGTCACCTCGTGGGCGTTCGCGCGCTCGAGCACGTCGGCCAGGAAGTCGCTGATCTCGGCGTGCAGATCCCGGAGACTCGAGAGCAGTGCATCGCTGTCGAGGCCCGAGCTGGCGCCCTCATCGGTTCGTCCCGCGTCGAGCAGTGCTGGCAGCGCCTCGAGCATCCGGAGCTGCTCCTTGGCGACGAGCTCGATCGCGATCTCCGGCTCTTCCACGTCGGAATCCGTCAGGTAGCGGGGCCGCGCGAGGGCGTGTTCCGCCGACTCGGGGGCCATGCGCGCCAAGATGGGTTCGATGCGGTTCCTGAGCAGGAAGCCGGCCAGGGGGCAGAGCAGCATCTGGACGAGGAAGCCCAGTGCCAGGCTGGTCTCCGTATTGAGCTGGAGGTCCGAGCCGAGGTCGAGGAGAGACGGCAGGTGCGTCCACTTCGCTGCGATCAGCCAGATCCCGAGCAGCGCGCCAGCGATCGCGTTCACCAGTGCCTGGAAGTAGGCGATGCGCAGCGCCTCACCGCGGAACCCGCCTCCCATCCAGAGCACCGACAGCCCGATCCCGAGCGAAGTCCCGTGCACGACCATCAGGGCGCTGTCGAGGGACAGGACGTTCCGGCTGCAGAGCGCGATCAGGATCACCGCGATCCCGCTCGAACTCTGGATGCCGACGCGGATCAGCGCGCCAACTGCGAACGCGACCAGGAGCGACGAATCGAGGATCGACGTGACCGCCCGGAACCACTCGGCCTGCGGCAGCGGTGCGGCCGCTCGCTTGAGGTGGATCAGGCCGAAGAGCATCAGGCCGACACCGAGGAGCGCGCCGAGCAGCGCGCGGGCCTGGAGCAGGCGCTTCTGACGCATCAGCATCCCGACGAGCCCGATCAGCCAGAGCGTGGCGGCGTTCAGGTTGATCGCGGCCAGGAACGTGATCACGGACGTGCCAGGATTCGCCCAAGCCACGACGGAGAAGGCGCGACGCATCGGGACGAGACCTGCCGAGACGAGGCCTGACAGGACCATCGAGACGGCCGTCGCGCTCTGGCTCACCGCACCGAAGCCCATGCCGATGAGGGCGGCGCGGAGTGGACTGGCGACGACCGCACGCGCTCGTTCCCGAACCGACCGGTTCGCCAGCCCGCGCAGGCCGGTCTTGATCGCGTCGAGGCCGAGGCAGAAGAAGACCAGCCCCGCCAGGAACAGCGGGATCGGCTCGTTGTCGGGCATCAGTGGACTGCCCAGGCCTCGGACCCGTTCTCGGCGTGCGCCCCGACCTCCTCGAGCCGTCCGGAGAGTGCGACGGCCGGTGGTCGGCGGGCCACCGTCTCGTCGACGACGTGGATGGATGAACGGGACGCGCGATCCGACATCATGGGGCGAGGAGGATAGCGATGGCTGCCGCGACAGCGGGCGGCGCTCCCGAGCTTGTCCGGATCTTGATGTTCGACCCTTGGGCTCTCGCGTTTCCTTGTAGCTTCGCCCGCCACCGAGCACGCTCCCTGCGGCCGGAGGCGCAGCTGCCGCCCCACGCCACAGCCCGTCGATCATGGACCGAAGACCAGTGCACGACGCTCCTGTCGACGAAGCGGCCGCGATCCGACGGCGGGTGCTCGCGTGGTTCGGGGCCATCGTGGTCCTCGTCGCGGCCGCCGCGGCCGTCGGGTTCATGCGCGTGCGGGCCGACCTGTCGGACCGGGCGAAGCAGGAGGCCCGTCGGACGGTCGCCGGTGTCCAGGCCCAGCTCGAGGCCGCCGACGTCGTCTACCGCCGGTTGACCACCGCGTCCGTTGCGGTGCTCCGCGCGGAGGCCCTGTCGCTCGGTGCTCCGGGACTCGGTCCCCGCGTCGAGTGGGTGGGGGGCGCCGGCGTCCGGCGCGAGGCGCCGTCACTGCTGTTCGGATCGACTGCCATCCGCGCCGACTCGCCGCTCGTCGACGAGGTCGTCGAGCTGATGGAGGGCACGGCCACGCTGTTCGTCCGCGACGGGGACGACTTCGTCCGCGTGAGCACGAACGTGCGGAACGGGGACGGGTCCCGCGCTGTGGCCACGATCCTCGACCGTTCCGGCCCGGCTATCGCTCAGCTCCGTGAGGGTCGTCCCTTCACCGGAGTCGTCGACATCCTCGGTCGCTCCTACTCCACCCACTACGCGCCGATCCAGGGTGCCGACGGGTCCACGGTAGGCGCGTACTACGCCGGATACCCGATCGAGACCCTCGACCAGATCGCAAGCACGCTGCGCGGCGTCCGGATCCTCGAGAACGGATTCGTCGCGCTCTTCGGCGCTGACGGGCAGCTGCTCTACGGGTCCGAGCATCTCGACCCGACGATCGCGACCGAGCTGGCGGCCGGACTCGAACGGATGCCTCGCGCCGGTGTCGCGGACGAGGAGGAGATGGTGGTCGAAGGCCACCGGGTCTCGCGCTCGGCGGTTCCCGGCTGGAACTTCACGATCGTCTCCAGCACCTATCTGCCGGACCTGTCCGCCGAGACGCTCCGGATCGTCCGCGAGTCCCTGGGCATCCTGGTCTTCGTCCTGGTCCTCGTGCTCGCGGTCTCCTGGCGACTCGCGGGCCGATTGACGCATGCGCTGGAGCTCGCGCGCGCCAGTCGGGCGGAGGCCGAGGAGGCGCGCGGTCGCGCGGAGGCTGCGAAGGTGGCGGCCGAGCAGGCGAGTCGGACCAAGAGCGCGTTCCTCGCCAACATGAGCCACGAGCTCCGCACGCCGATGAACGCGATCATCGGCTACAGCGAGATGCTGATCGAAGAGGTCGAGGAGATGGGGCCCGACGAGATGCGGGCCGACCTCCAGAAGATCCATGCAGCGGGCAAGCACCTGCTGTCCCTGATCAACGACGTGCTCGATCTCTCGAAGATCGAGGCCGGGCGGATGACGATCCACGTCGAGGACGTCGACGTCGCCGAACTCGTCGCGGACGTGGTCTCGACGATCGGGCCCCTCCTGCAGAAGAACGGCAACCAGCTCGAAGTTGTCGGCGCGGACACGGCCGGGCGGATGCGCGCGGACGTCGTGAAGATGCGGCAGACGCTCCTGAACCTGCTGAGCAACGCGACCAAGTTCACCGAGCAGGGCGTCGTCCGACTCGCGGTCCAGGCGACCGAGGCACGCGTCTCGTTCGTCGTCGAGGACAGCGGGATCGGTATGACCCCCGAACAGATGACGCGGCTCTTCGAGGCCTTCGTGCAGGCCGACTCCTCGACGACCCGCAAGTACGGCGGCACGGGCCTGGGGCTCGCGATCAGCCGGACGTTCTGTCGGTTGATGGGTGGGGACATCACCGTGCAGAGCGAGGTCGGCAAGGGCAGCGCGTTCACGGTCGAGCTGCCGCGCGAGGTCGTCGTCTCGGCCGCTCCGGAAGATCCGGAATCGGCCGCCCCGAGCGGCCAGGGCCCAGCTGCTGCGTCCGATGAGAAGGCCAGCATCGCGGGTCTTGCCCGCGTGCTCGTCATCGACGACGACGCCGATGCCCGTGATCTGGTCACGCGCAATCTGACGCGCGAGGGGTTCGAGGTCCGTGGTGCCGCCAGCGGTGACGCCGGACTCGACCTGACCCGGTCCTGGCACCCGGACGTGATCGTCCTCGACGTGATGATGCCGGGTCGCGATGGCTGGTCGGTGCTAGCGGAACTCAAGGCCGACCCGGCGCTCGCCGCGATTCCGGTCATCCTGTCGACCATGCTCGAGAATCGAGAGCTCGGGTTCGCGATGGGGGCGGCCGACTACATGCGGAAGCCCGTCGACTGGGACCGCCTCGAGCAGATGATCACGCGGCACGCGCCCCGGGGAGAGCAGCCGATCCTCGTGGTCGAGGACGACCCCGCGAGCCGGGAGATGCTGGTCCGCGTGGCCCGGAGGACGGGCATCCCCGTGCGCGAGGCGGCCGACGGCGAGGAGGCACTCGCCGCCATCGCCGCGGAGAGGCCCCAGCTCGTCCTGCTCGACCTGATGATGCCGAGGGTCGACGGCTTCGACTTCGTCGAACGCCTGCGCGCCGCGGACCGGGGCGCCGAGATCCCCGTCCTGGTCGTGACCGCGAAGTCCCTGACCCCGGAGGACTTCGAGCGCCTCCACGGAAAGGTCGAAGACGTGCTCCGCAAGGGCTCGTTCCGCCAGGATGAGCTGGTCGACCGAATCCGCGCGGTGATCGAGAGCGGCCAGCGTCCGGCCGAGTAGCGTTGTCGCCGAGTCCTTCCCCCGCAGTCACCGAAGCCGAGCGCAGTCCGATGGCCAAGATCCTCCTCGTCGAAGACAACGAGATGAACCGGGACATGCTCTCCCGCCGCCTGATCCGTCGAGGCTACGAAGTGGTGATCGCGGTCGACGGCGGCGAGGGCGTCGCCATGGCTGCATCCGAGACGCCCGCCGTGATCCTGATGGACATGGACCTGCCGGTCATCGACGGGTGGGAGGCCACGCGGCGCATCAAGGCGACCGAGCTCGGACCGAAGGTCGGCATCATCGGCCTCACCGCGCACGCGATGTCCGGGGACCGCGAGAAGTGTCTCGCTGCCGGCTGCGACGACTACGACACCAAGCCGGTCGAGTTCGCGCGTCTCACCGAGAAGATCTCCGCCCAGCTGGCTCGGCTCGGCGTCCCGCTCCCGGAGAAGGGCTGATCGCCCCGGAGCTGCGATGACCGACGAAGCCCCTGACCCGCTCGCCAAGCTCCGCCACGACCTGCGGACGCCGCTCAACCAGATCATCGGCTACGCCGAGATGCTGCTCGAGGACCTGGAGGACGGAGCTGCGGTCGATGCGGGCGACGTGCAGCGCATCCTCACGGCGGCGCGGACCCAGCTCGAGGCGGTCAACACGCGGCTGTTGCCGGGTGGCGCGGCGTCCGAGGCATTCCAGTCGGCGGGCCTCGCCGAGAGCGAGCTGCCGCCTCCGGTCGACGAGGAGGCCCGGGAGCCTTCGAGATTCGCCGGCGCGCGCCTCCTCGTCGTCGACGACAAGGAATCGAACCGAGAGCTGCTGCAGCGTCGGTTGGAGAAGGACGGCTACGTCGTCGGCTCTGCGGTCGACGGCCTCGACGCGCTGCGCCAGCTGGAGGCGGAGGCGTTCGACCTCGTCCTGCTCGACATCATGATGCCGGGTCTCGATGGCTACGGCGTGCTGACGCGGATGAAGGCCGACGAGCAGCTCCGCCATGTCCCGGTGATCATGGTCTCTGCGCTCGACAAGTTGGCGAGCGTCGTTCGCTGCATCGATGCGGGTGCGGAGGACTACCTACCCAAGCCGTTCAATCCGACCCTGCTCCGCTCCCGGGTCGCCGCGTCGTTGGAGAAGAAGCACCTCCGGGATCAGGAGCGCCGCACCTACGACGCGCTCGTGAAGAGTCAGGAGGCACTCGCAGCGGAGCTCGGGGAAGCCGCGGCCTACGTCGAGTCCCTGCTGCCGGAGCCGATGGAGAGCGCCGGGGCCTCGGTCGACTGGATCTACGTCCCGTCCACATCGCTCGGCGGCGACGCGTTCGGCTACCACTGGCTCGATGCCGACCGGCTCGCGATCTACCTGCTCGACGTGTGCGGTCATGGCGTGGGTTCGGCCCTTCTCGCGACGTCGGCGATGAACGTCATCCGCGCGCACTCCCTCCCCAACACGGACTTCGGCTCACCCGGTTCCGTGCTGGCAGGACTCAACCGCGCGTTCCCGATGGAGCAGCAGGACAACAAGTACTTCACGATCTGGTACGGGGTCTTCGACGCGCGCGCGAGGACCATCAGCCACGCGAGCGGCGGACACCACGCGGCGGTCCTCGTCGATGCCGACGGCGTCCGGACCGATCTCCGCTGCGGCGGACCGCTGATCGGGATGATCGACGACCTCGACTACCGCGCAGAGGTGCACGCCGTGCCGCAGGGCGCGCGGCTCCACGTGTTCAGCGACGGCGTCTACGAAGTCCTGGTCGACGGCAAGAACCGGATGGACTTCGAGGAGTTCGCTGCGATCCTGACCCGTGTCTGCGCGGACGGAGGCGGGCCGCGTGAACTCCACGCCGCCATGTGCGGCATCCAGGGCAGCGAGGCGTTCGAGGATGACTTCTCGCTGCTCCAGGCACGGTTCTGATACCCGACGGTATCAGTGGGTGCCGCCGCTGGCCGACCCCGCGAAGCCTCGGTCCCGCATCAGCGCGTCGATCCGCGCGTCGCGGCCGCGGAAAGCTCGATAGGCGATCGTCGGGTCGACCGAGTTGCCCGGCGCGAACAGGTTGGTGACGAGCCGCCGAGCGACGTCGGCATCGAAGAAGCCTCCCTCGGCCTCCGCGAACGCCTCCGCCGCATCGGCGGTGAGCACGTCGGCCCACATGTAGCCGTAGTAGCCGGTCGCGTAGCCCTCACCGGCGAACACGTGCGCGAAGTGGGGCGTGCGGTGGCGCATCACCAGCTCGGACGGCATCCCGAGGCGTGCGAGTTCGGCCTCTTCGAACGCCCTCGGGTCCAGGCCCTCGGGGTCGGCCGTGTGGAACGCGAGGTCCATCAGCGCCGAGGCCAGGCACTCGGTCGTCGAGAAACCCTGGTTGAACGTCGACGCCTTGCGGATCTTCGCGACCAGCTCGGCGGGCATCGGCTGCCCGGTCTCGTGGTGGACCAGGAACTTCTCGATGACCCGATCGGACAGCAGCCAGCGCTCGAGGAGCTGTGACTGGAACTCGATGAAGTCGCGCACCCCGCCGTTCAGCGACGGATAGGCGCACGCGGACGTCAGGTAGTGGAGCCCGTGCCCGAACTCGTGGAACAGCGTCGTCGCGTCGTCCCACGAGATCAGCGTCGGTTCGCCCGGGCTCCCGGCGACGAAGTTCGAGTTGTTGGCGGCGAGCACGGTCTCCTCGCCGTCGAAGTTCGTGTGGCTGCGGTAGGTGGTCGCCCACGCGCCGGAGCGCTTGCCCTGACGAGCGAACGGATCGAGGTAGAAGAGGCCGACGTGTGCGCCGCTGTCCCGGTCGGTGACCTCGAACACCTCGACGTCCTGGTGGAACGTCGGAACGCTCCCGGCCTCGACCGGCGTGAAGCGGAAGCCGAACACCTCGCCCGCGACGTAGAACATCGCGTCACGGAGCTTCGCGAGCTGCAGGTATTGCTTCACCTCGCCCGAGTCGAGCGCGTAGCGAGCGCGGCGGACCTTCTCCGCGTAGAAGCGGTAGTCCCAGGGCTCGATCTCGAGGTCGGCACCCTCGGACTCCGCGAGCTGCTGCATGTCCGCGACCTCTTCGGTGACGCGGGCCGTGGAAGCCTTCCAGACGGACTCGAGGAGGTCCCGGACACGCGCGGGCTCCTGGGCCATCCGATCCTGGAGTTGCCACGCCGCGTAGTTGTCGAAGCCGAGCAGTTCCACGCGCTCGTCTCGCAGCCGGAGGATCTCGGCGATCACCGCGTGGTTGTCGTTCGCGTCGCCGTTGCCGGCCCGCGAGTAGTAGGTGCGCCAGACCTTCTCGCGGAGACCGCGCTCGGTGGAGAACGTCAGGAACGCGTCCATGGACGAGCGCGTGTTGGTGATCGCGTAGCGCCCGGGTTGCCCAAGGCTCTCGGCCGCGCGGCCAGCAGCAGCGACGAAGTCGGCCGGTAGCCCACCGAGCTGGCCTTCATCCAGGAACAGCACGTAGCCCTCCTCGTCGGCGAGCACGTTGTTCGAGAACTTCGTGTAGAGCTCGGCGAGCCGCGCCTGGATGGCGGCGTAGCGCGTCTTCGCGCCGCCTTCGAGCGTCGCCCCGTTCTTCGCGAAGCTCTTGTGGACGAGGTCGACGAGGCGCTGCGCGTCGGCCGGTAGATCGGCGGTCGACGGGGCGTCATGGACCGCGCTGATCCGCGCGAACAGCGCCGCGTTCTGGGTGATCTTCGAGCGGTGCGCGGCGAGGGCGGGGGCCATCTCGCCCTGGATCTCGCGGAACTCGGGGGACGAGAGGTTCGAGCATCCAGATGCCGTAGTAGGTCATCACGCGGTCGAGCGTCGAGCCGGCGCGCTCCATCGCGACGATCGTGTTGTCGAACGTCGGAGCTGCTGGGTTCCCGGCGATCGCTTCGATCTACGCGAGGTGCTCGGCCATCGCCGACTCGAGGGCCGGGCGCAGCGCGCCCAGGTCCATCAGGTCGAAGGCGGGGACTCCGCCGTAGGGTCCGTTCCAGGGAGCGAGTAGGGGGTTGGTCACGGTACCGGTCTCTACCTGGGGGCCGCTCTGGCAGGCGGCGAGCAGGATCAGCGGGAGGAACGATCGGACGCGTTGTGGGAGGGTTCTCGTCATCTGTCTCCGATTGGCTCGTGGATGCGGATCAGTTCCGTCGCGGTCCGCGCGAACAGCGAGCCGTGTCCGTCGGTCGCGAGGTTGCCCATCGCCCAGGTCTCCCCCTCGGGACCGAGGTCCGAGACGGAGAGCAGCGCCGAGGGGTCGAGGTTCGTGGCGGTGGCGTCGAGGACGTAGACGAGGCCGGTCGTCGTCGTGAAGTACACGGCGTCCCCGAAGGCGACCGGGCTCGCCCAGAACGCCGGGATCTGCCAGCCGTCGGTCCGCGAGCGGTCCTCGGCCGCTGCGTCGATGCCGCGCGCGTCTCGTGTCGAAGTGCGCTGGGCGATGCCGTAGGTCCAAGCGCTGCGGTCGCCGGGCGCGTGGCGCACCTCGACCGGGAGTTCGAGGTACTCGACCCGACCGGTCGTGAGGTGCACGCGCCCGACGCAGTGTGCCGGGCCCGCCACGCCGCGCTTCTCGGGCCGCGTCGGGTTCGGCGCGGCGTTGCGGCCGTGGGCGGTGCTGCACAGGAACCAGTGGTAGCCGTGGCTGACGACGTTGCAGTGCCAGGCCGGGTGGACGACGAGCGTGTGCTTCGCGGGATCGAAGCCCATCCGCGGCGCGTCGTCAGACACCGTGCGGAGGTCGACCCCACGTCTCGCGTTGTAGGCACCGGCGTCCTGGTCGAAGTCCCACCAGTCCACGGGCGCGACCAACGACCGACGCGCGATCTCGTCGCCGGTCTTCGCGTCGATCGTGAGGTGGCTCTCGATCGGGTTGTGCACGAACCAGTACGCGCGGTCCGAGTTCCAGTGCTGCACGTACAGCGCCTGCCACGTCGGAGCGTGCAGCGTGCCCGGATCACCGGGATCGCCGCCGTCCTGTCCGGTGCTCGCGACGTAGCGCCACATCGTGGAGCCGGCGTCCTCGCCCTCGGCGCGCGTCATGCTCAGCCCTACCGGCTCCTCCGGGACGCCGTGCCAGCCGCCTCGGCCGTGGACGATCGCGAGCTCGCCGGTCGCGGTTCGACCGAGGACCGGCGTGTTGTAGGTCGTCGTCGCGTCGTCTGCGATCCACTGCGTCTCCCCGGTCCGGGCATCGAGGCCGCGCAGGAAGTTCCAGCCCTTCGCCGCGCGCGGATCGTCCGCGTCGCGCGGCTCCAGGTTGACGAGGCAGTGGCCGGCGACGAACGGCTCGAACTGCTTGTTGAACGGGTAGCCGTCGCTGATCGACCACGGCCGCCAGGATCGGCGCCACAGCACGTCTCCGTCCGGACTGCAGCACGCGATCCCGCCGCTCGCGTTGACGAAGAAGACCCGCTCGCCGTCGGTGCACGGCGTCGGCGACGACGAGTCCGAGTACGCGTAGAGATTCGGGCTCTCGACCTCGCCGGGGACGTCGACCTGCCAGAGGATCGCGCCGGAGGTCGCTTCGACGCAGAGGCCGATCACGTCGGTCGAGAACGGCCGGTTCGGCTCATCCCCGCTGCCGGGGTCCCAAGGCGCGAGGCACGACAGGTAGAGCCGATCGCCGGAGACGCAGATGCCGCTCTGGCCCGCGGACGGGAGCGGAGTCCGCCACGCGATGCCCTCACCTCGATCGACGCTGAAAGCGGTCGGCGCTCTGCCTCCGGGCAGCGTCCAGGTCCCGTCCGGCCCGCCGGCCTGGGGCCAGTCCGGAGTCGCGCGCCTCGGTCCCGCGCAGGCGGTGACCAGGATCGCGACGGAGACGACACACGTCAGGGCGCTGCGCATGCGCGAGAGGCTACTGCGCGCTGCGCTCCGGGCCGACGGTCAGCCGCAGCGCCATCCGGTGTGAGGCGCCCGGAGCCAGCTCGAGCGCATCGCCGAGGACGTTCGCCGTCTCGACGCAGACCATGCTGAGCCACTCGTCGTCGTCGAGGTCGTCGAGCCTGCGTGCCTTGTCGACCCAGGGATTCCAGATGATGGTCGAGCGCGAGCCGGTCTTGGCGACGGTGATCGAGCGGCCGAACGACGGGTCGTCGACGACGACCTCGGACTCGTTGGCCGCATAGACGCGGTCGACCTCGGCATCGAAGGTGATGGGCGACCGGTCCTGGGTCCGCTCCTCGCCCGCGACCTTGTCGAAGTAGCGCGCGCCCTCGAGTCCGTGGACGAGGATCTCCCGCACGTCGCCCACTGCCAGGTAGGTGTGCAGCGCCACGTCGCAGCGGAACGGCTGGTCGTCGCGGTTCGTGACCTCGAGCGCGACGTCGAGCGCCCTGCCGAACGTGGCTTCGAGACGGAGTTCGAACGCGTGCGGCCACGCGGCTCGCGTGTCCTCGTCGTCGGTCAGCCGAAGCGCGACCCGCACCGCGTCCTCGCCCTCGTCGACCGAAAGCACCTCCCACGACTTCCGGCGCGCGAAGCCGTGTGCGGGCAGTCCCTCACCACCGAGCGGCAGGGGCGCTTCCCCGAACCAGGGGAAGATCACCGGAATCCCGCCGCGGATCGGCAGTCCGGGTGCGAGGTGGCTCTGCTCGCTGAGGAACAGCACCGGGCCCTCATCCTCGGGCGTCCAGTCGGTGACGTGTGCGCCCTGCTCGCACAGGATGCCGTCGGCCTGCTCGCCGTGGATCTGGACCCAGCCGAGTTCTTCGCTCATGGCGGCAGTATGGCGAGGGCCCGCGTGTCGGGACCACCTCGTCTCCGACCGGTGCACAGCCTCGCCCCCGGGGCTACCATCCCCGCTCCCGCCCTGCCGTGAAACTCGCCGATCTCGTCGACCTGGAGTGGCTCCTCCGCGAAGGACCGGACCCGGGCTGCGCGGATCGGGACCGAGCCCTGGGCGCGCGGGTCGCGGCGCGCCGCGGCGTCGAGCCTG
>JAQCBR010000117.1 GCA_027621295.1 Planctomycetota bacterium | reverse complement strand
GGCGCTCGAAGTCCTCGGCCTCGACAGGTCGGCGAACCAGGACGACATCCGACGTCGGCACCGGGAGCTCGCCAAGAAGCACCACCCGGACGCACACTCACACCTGGGCCCCGTCGCTCAGCAGGAAGCGACCGAGCGCTTCCGCCGCATCCAGCAGGCCTACGAGACGCTGACCAAGGCCGGGTAGCCGTCCTGGTCCGCCGGACGTCCGACCGCTCTCACCCGTAGACGATGCCGGGCAGGATCGCCTGGAGCACCTTCTCGAGGTCGATCTCGTCCTGGGTCATGCCCGTCCGGTCCTTCTGGTCCTCGCGCGGCCAGATGTGGAACCCGCCCTTCCGTCCGGCGCAGTCCCAAGTGCCCCAGATGCCGTTGCCCTCGCGGTAGCCGCGGTAGCGGACTGCGTAGTGGCCGACGTATTCCTTGTCCCAGGCGACCTCTTTCGACTCGACGTCGTAGCAGCCGTCGACCACGAAGCGCCCGATCGTGTCGATCCCCTCGCCGCACATCACGCCGCCGCGGAACTCGAGCACGAGGTCCTGACGGAACCGACAGCCGACGGCCACCCAGTACCCGGTCCAGGGACCGGACGGAAACTGGGGATCGGCGTCGTCGGGCTTCGGGGAACGGGGCTCCATCCGGCAGATCCCGCATCCTAGCCGAACGTGCGATGCGCGGCGCGCGGGGACTGTGGCTATCGTCCCGACATGGTCACGATCCGCGCCTCCTACGAAGGCGATCTCCGCTGCACCGCGGTCCACGAGCCGTCCGGCACCGTGCTCCGCACCGATGCACCCAAGGACAACGAGGGGCTCGGCGAGTCGTTCTCACCGACCGACCTCCTGGCCACGGGCCTCGCGACCTGCGTGATGACGATCCTCGGCATCGTCGGACGCCGCGACGGACTCGACCTCCGCGGCATGACCGCCGTCGTCGAGAAGCACATGGTCACCGAACCGCTGCGCCGCGTCGGACGCCTGCCGGTGACGGTGACGATCCCGGTCGCGC
Organism: Planctomycetota bacterium; assembly: GCA_027621295.1. GTDB lineage: Bacteria > Planctomycetota > UBA1135 > UBA1135 > UBA2386 > JAQCBR01. Next base: position 12,334 of record JAQCBR010000117.1, on the reverse strand, counting down.
TCGACGAGACGAGCCGGCGCAAGCTCGAGCGCGCCGCACACCTGTGCCCGGTGCACCAGAGCATCCTCCCGGACATCGAGACGTCGATCACGTTCGTCTACCCCGCGGGTTGAACCGCGGAGAGGACGACCACGATCACATCGGCGCCGCGTGCCAGAACGCGGTCGTCATCTCGAGCAGCCACGCGCAGACGAGCCCGCCGACCGTGCCGAGCACGTAGCCGCCGATCGCCAGCAGCGCGCCGACCGGGGCGAGTGCGGGGCTGAACGCCGCCGCGACGATCGGCGCCGAGGCCGCGCCGCCGATGCAGGACTTGGAGGCGACCGCCGCGAAGAAGATCGGCGCCCGGACCAATCGCCGCACCCAGAGCATGATCCCGGCGTGGAACGCCATCCAGACCGCGCCGATCGCGACGAGCGGCAGGTTCTCGGGGTCGAAGACCTTCGCGAAGTCGGCCTTCGCACCGATCGAGGCGACCAGGAGGTAGAGGAAGACCGAGCCGACCCGGCTCGCACCCTTGCCCTCCAGCGCCCGGAGCGGCGTGAAGGACAGCCCGAGCCCGAGCGTCGTCACGAGGATGATCTTCCAGGCGAACGCGCCGAGGATGTCGTTCTTCGGCAGCGCAGCGGTGAGGAAGGCGCCGAGTTCGGAGGCGAGGACCGTGCCCCCGAACGCGACCGCCGCCATCGCCAGGAGCGCCGGCAGGTCGGTCGGCGCGGCGACCTGCGCGTGGTAGGCCTCGGCCTTGGCTCGCACCACGCCGACCGCGCGGGTGTCGGCACCGATCCTCGCGTCCATCGCCTCGTGCCGATCCGCGAAGTAGAGCAGCGCGATCATCCAGACGTTCGCGATGGCGACGTCGACGACGACGATCACGCCGAGGGTCTCGGCCGAAACCTGGACGCTCTCGCCGATCGCCGCGAAGTTCGCCCCCCCACCGATCCACGAGCCGCTGAGCGCGGCGAGTCCGCGCCACGCCGCGTCGGCCTGTTCGGCGTCGAACATCCAGCCGAGCGCTAGCACCGCCAGGGGGCCGCCGACGACGATGCTGAAGACCGCCGTCAGGAACATCACGAGCGCCGGGCGCCCGAGCCCCAGGATGGCCTTCACGTCCACGGCCAGGATCAGCAGGAGCAGGCTCGCGGGAAGGAGCCAGTCCATGATGAAGCCGTAGAGCGGGAATCCCGGCAGACCTTTCTCGGGCGGCGCCGAGGGGATGACGCCGGTGTTCGACAGCAGGGTCGGGACGAAGTAGCAGAACACCAGGATCGGCACGATCTTGTAGACCGAGCCGAACCGGGTCTTCTGCAGCGCGAACACCGCGGCCAGCACCGCGAACAGGAGCGCGAGCACGTGCACCGGTTCGTGGATCGCCGCGCTCTCCCACCAGGGAGAAGTCGCCTGCTGCCCCGTCATTCGACGCGCACCCCGCGCCAGAACGCGACGCGACCGGCGATCTCCTGCGCCGCCGGCTTGGGGTCGGCGTAGTACCACGCCGCATCCCGGTTCACGTCCTCGCCGACGACGACGTCGAGGTAGGACGCCTCGCCCTTCCAGCCGCAAGTGGTCCGCGTCGCGCTGTCACGGAAGTGCTCTGCGTGGAGGCTCTCCCTCGGGAAGTAGTGGTTGCCTTCGACGACCACCGTCGCATCGGACTCGGCGAGGACAACATCCTTCCAGATCGCGCGTTTCATGGGGCACGGGTATCGGGGCCAGGGCGACCGCGCGCAACCCGGAGCCCGTCCCCTTGCCTCGGATCGAGCGACGAGCTCCGATGCCGCGCCCGATGTCCACGCCGCCTCCGACAACCACCTCCTGGTCGGAGGAGATGCGCCAAGGGCTGCGACTCGCCGCGCCGATCGTCGCGGTCCAGCTCGGCCAGATGGGGCTCGGACTGGTCGACGTGCTGATGGTCGGACGCTCGTCCGACGAAGCGCTCGCTGGGATCGCGCTCGGCAACATGATCGTCTGGATGCTCCTCGGCTTCGGCTCGGGAGTGGTCGCCGCCCTCGATCCTGTGCTGTCCCAGGCCTTCGGCGCAGGCCGACCGGACGCGATCCGCGCGGGAACACAGCGCGGGCTCGCGCTGGCCGTCGCGCTCGGCGTCACGCTGTCGATGCTCGCGCTGGGCACGGGTCCCGTGCTCGAACTCCTCGACCAGCCGGAGTCGGTGCGCCCGCTCGCCGCGGACTACGTCCGCTGGTCGATCCCGGGCATGGTCCCACTCCTGGTCTTCGCCGCGCTGCGGCAGAGCCTCCAGGCGCTGTCGACGATCCGCCCGGTGCTGTGGACGATGCTCGTCGCGAACGTGCTGAACGCCGGGCTCAACGAAGTGCTGATCTTCGGTCGCCTCGGCATGCCGGCACTCGGCCTCCGCGGCTCGGCGATCGCGTCGGACGTGTCCCGCCTGTGGATGGCGGTGGGGCTCGCCTGGGCCGGCTGGCCGCTGCTGCGCGACAGGCTCCTGCCGTTCGACCGACGCCACCTCGACCCGCGCGCGTGGCTCGACCTGCTGCGGATCGGCGTGCCGATCGGCTCGCAGTTCCTGCTCGAGATGGGCGCGTTCTCGGCGGCCATGGTGTTCATCGGACACATCGGCGCCGAGCAGGTCGCGGGCCACAAGGTCGCGCTGACGCTGGCTTCGATGTCGTTCATGGTGCCCGTCGGCATCGGCGCGGCCGCTGCCGTGCGCGTCGGCTACGCGGTCGGACGTCGCGACGAGGCCGGCTTCCGCAGGGCCGCCTGCGTCGGCATCGGTCTCGGCGCAGGAACGATGGCCGTGTTCGGCGCGCTGTTCCTGCTCCTGCCGACCGAGCTCGCACGGCTGTTCACCGACAGCGCGGCCATCGTCCCGATCGCGGCGACGCTGATCCCGCTCGCCGGGGTGTTCCAGGTCTTCGACGGGATCCAGGCGGTCGGGATCGGCGTGCTCCGCGGCCTCGCCGACACGCGGTTCGCGCTGGTGGTCAACGTCCTCGGATACTGGGTGCTCGCGGTGCCGCTCGGCTACTGGCTCGCGTTCTCGCAGGGGCTCGGCGCAGCGGGCCTCTGGTGGGGACTGACACTCGGCCTCGCGCTGGTCGCGATCGTGGTCGGCCTCCGCGTGCTGTGGCACTTCCGCCGGCCGCTGCGCCCGCTCGACGACGCGGCGGCGGGTCGCTGACTCCTTGCCCCTCCCCCACGGACCCGGACACTTGGGCCCGTGGACCCAGCCCCGACGCACTCGCAGTCATCCCGCCGCTACCGCAACCTGGCGCTGGTCGGGCTCGTCGCCGGGCTCGCGCTGCTCTCCGTTTGGCCGATGGTCGATGCGACGATGGGCAGGGCATTCGGCGGCGACGCCCCGACACTCCGCGAGCTCTACGCGCCGGGTGATCCGAGCGTCGTGTTCGACCACTCCGCCTGGAGCGAAGTCCTGGCCAGAGCGGTCGACGAGGACGGCTACGTGTCGTTCGGCGAACTCGCCGACCGGCGATCTGCGATCGAGACCTACCTCGGGAGGATCGCGGAGGCACCGTTCGACGCGCTCGGGCGCGACGAGAAGCTCGCTCTCCTGCTGAACGCCCACGCGGCGATCAGCCTCGCCGCGATCGTCGACGCGTGGCCGCTCGAGTCGATCCAGGCGCGACCCGGCGGAGCGACCGGGGAGTCGCTGGGCGCGGACGAGGAGCACGTGGTCGCGGGCAGGAGGCTCACACACCGGGAGCTCGCCAACGAGTGGATCCGAACCTCGTTCGTCGAGCCGCGCACGCACTTCGCGCTGAACCCGGGCGCGCTCGGCGGAGCCCCGTTCCGCCGCGAGGCGTACACCGGAGCGGAGCTCGACGCGCAGCTCGCGGATCAGCAGCGTCGCATGCTCGACGACCCGCGCTTCTGCGACTTTCGCGCCGATCCCGGTCTCCTCCGGCTGACGCAGGTCTTCCTGTGGTTCGCCAGCGACTTCCAGCAGGTCGCGACGGACGGGACGCTGATCGGCTTCCTGCGCAGCGCCGAACCGAGGATCGACGCGTTCTGCGCCGAGCGGGGGACTCCGCGCGTCACGTGGCTCGAGCACGACTGGCGCGTCCCCGACCGGCGCAACCGGCCTCGCTAGGCCGCCGGCCGGACGTCACGAGGGTCCGAGCGCGTAGCGGACGAAGCGGCAGTCGATCGGCCCGTTGTGCACCGGCACCTTGCGGTCCGCGCGAAGCCTGAGGAACCGCGTCAGCTCCGGGTTGCCCGACAGCACCCACGCGACGGAGCCCGCGGCGAATCCCCGGAGGTGCTCGCCGAGTCCACGCCAGCTGTCCTCGAGATCCTGCCCCTCGCCGAGCCGCTCCCCGTAGGGCGGGTTGGTGACGACCGTGGTCACCTCCGCGGGAGCGACCGCGCGCGAGACTTCGGCGACGCGGAGATCAACGAGGTTGCGCACGCCCGCAGCGCGCGCCGAGCGCTCGGCGACCGAGATCGCGCCCGCGTGCCGGTCTCGGCCCAGGATCGGTGGAACGTCGCGGAGCCCACGCTCCGCGCGCGCCTCGGCGTCGTCGAAGAGCTCACCCCAGAGCTTCTGGTCCAGGTCCACCCACTTCTCGAACGCGAAGCTGCGGCCGAGACCCGGCGCCCGGTCCGCAGCGAGCCAGGCCGCCTCGATCGCGAAGGTCGCCGAACCGCACATCGGATCGAGGAGCGGCGAACGGCGATCCCAGTCGGAGAGCAGCAGCAGGCCCGCGGCGATCGCCTCGCTCAGGGGGCTCTTCACCTGGACGTCGCGGTAGCCGCGCTTGTGCAGGCTGCGGCCCGCGAGGTCCGCGTAGAGCACCGCCTCGTCCCGGCGCAGCAAGAGGCGGAGCGGCAGGTCGGGTTCCTCCCGATCGACGCTCGGCCGCGTTCCCGTCCGGTCGCGGAACCGATCGACGACCGCGTCCTTGACCAGCTGCGCCGCGTACTGGGAGTGCGTGAGGAAGCTGTCGCGCAGCGAGGCGTCCACCGCGACCGTCTGCTCGGGACCGATGAAGTCCTCGCAGCGCTCGGCGCGGACGAAGTCGTAGAGCTCGCGCTCGGAGCGGACCCGGTCGCGCCGCAGCTCCAGCTGGACGCGGATCGCCGAACGGAGCCACAGGCAGGACGCGTAGCCGAGACGTCGGTCCCCCTCGAACTCGGCGCCGCCGCGCGCCGCCCGCACGTGGCGGGCACCGAGCGCCTCGAGCTCGGACACGAGCGCGGGCTCGAGACCGAGCGAGCACGATGCGTAGAAGCGAGCCGTCAGGCACCTCCCCCGGCTGCCGTCGCGAGCTCCGTCGCGAACACGTCGAGCGCACTCAGGATCGGGGCCGCCGCCATCTCGATCAGCGAGCAGTTGCCTTTCTTCCGCGCGAAGTCCGCGACCTTGCGGATCTGCGCGTCGAAGCCCGGCCCCTTCCCTCCCTGGACCGCCTGCAGCACGTGGACGAACTGGTTGGTCTCCATCCGGCACGGCGGGCACTGCCCACACTGCTCGGCCATGAAGAACCGAGCCACCTCGAGCAGGCGCGCGACGACGTCATCCCCGTCGAGCACGAGGCGCACGCCCCCGCATCCGGGGCTCGAACCCAGCGGCCGCAGCGTCTCGTGCGCGATCGGCACGTCCAGGTGCTCGGCGTCGACGAAACCCGCGCTCAGCGCCGGGTGCACCGCGCGGATCGCGCGACCGTCGCGCACCCCACCACCGACCCCGTCGATGAGTTCGCGCCAGGTGGTCCCGAACGGGACCTCGTGCACGCCCGGATGCGCGACCTCGGCCGGCAGCGTGAACAGCATCGTCCCCGGACTCTCGTCGGTGCCGAGCGCGCGGTAGGCGAGCGCGCCCTCGCGGACGATGAACGGCACGTGGGCGAGCGTCTCGACGTTGTTGACCGTGGTCGGGCGCCCGTCGATCCCGGATTCGCCGGGATACGGCGGCTTCTTCCGCGGCTTGCCGGGCCCACCCTCGATGGAATCGATCGCCGCGCTCTCCTCGCCCGCCACGTAGGTCGACGGCGCGCGGTGGATGCGGATCTCGCAGGAGAAGCCCGAGCCCAGGATGTCGGCGCCGACGAGCCCGGCCGCGCGGGCCTCTTCGAGCGCGGCTTCCGCCGCCGCGATCTGCTCGGCCATGTCGCCGATCAGGTAGAGCACGCCCTGGTCGGCCCCCGTCGCGAAGCACGCGAGCAGCAGACCCTCGAGAACCGCATGCGGCCGACGGGCGACGAGGAACTTGTCCTTCTCGCTGCCGGGCTCGTGCTCGCCGCCATTGGCGACGACGAACTTGGGGCGGGCCGGAGCGGCGGCTGCGATCCGCCACTTCACCGCGGCCGGGAACGCGGCTCCTCCCCGGCCGCGCAGACGGGCCGCGTCGACCGCCTCGAGGACCGCGCTCGCGGGCCCCTCGAGCGCGCGTCGGAGGGCCCGGTAGCCGGCCCGCGCCTCGTAGGCGGCGAGGTCTTCGCGGTCGGGACCGAGGTCTGGCACGAGCAGGATCGGCACGAGCATGGCGACGTTCTCCCGCCACTGCGGCCGCGGCGCAACGGTCATCCCGCGCCGAGCACTTCGTCGAGGGTCGCGAGCAGTCCTTCGACCTCGTCCTGCGTCGTGTAGTGGACGAGACTCGCCCGGATCACGCCGTCCGTGGGCTCGAGCTCGAGGGCCTCGATCAACCGGTGCGCGTAGAAGTGCCCGTAGCGGATTCCGAAACCACGTTCGTTGCAGGCGAGCACGACCTCGCGAGAGCTCCGCCCCTGCACGACGAACGACACCGTCGGCACGCGAATGCTCGGGTCGGCGGAGGCCGGGCCGATCAGCCGCACGTCCTGACGGGCCGAGAGAGCGCGGACCAGACTCTGCATCGGCCCCTCCTCCCACGCGGCGAACGCGCGGTACGCCCGCTCGACCCCGGCTCGATCCAGGTCAGCCGGAGCGACGTCCGCGACCCGCGCGAAGTAGTCGCGCGTCCCGAGCAGGCCCGCACAGCCCTCGTGGCTGACGCCGCCGAGTTCGAACCGGTACGCGACGTCGGACTCCGGCACGAAGTAGTGGTTCGCGCCGACGAGGCCGGCGAACGCAGCCTTCGACCCGCAGAGGATCGCCATGTGCGGCCCGTAGACCTTGTAGGTCGAGAACACGTAGAAGTCCGCGTCGAGCCCCGCCCGGTCGACCGCCTGGTGCGGCGCGAACGCGACGCCGTCGACGACGACGCGCGCGCCGACCGCATGCGCGCGGGAAACGATCGCGGGCACGTCCTCGATCCGGCCGAGGATGTTCGAGACGTGGTGGACGGCGACGATCCGGGTGCGCTCGGAGAGCAGGGCATCGAGATCCGCCAGGCTCAGATCCCCGGTCGCCGGGTCCGCGCGCCACACGCGCACCCGGTAGCCCCGGTCCGCGAGACGCACCCAGGGCCCGATGTTCGACTCGTGGCCGGCGTCGCAGACGACCACCTCGTCCCTACCGTCGACCGGGGCGCGGGCGTGCGCGTCGGCGAGCGCCGCGCAGAGCGCGGAGGTCGACGGGCCCAGGATCACCGGGTCGTCGGGCCCCGCACCGCAGAGCTGCCGCGCGAAGGCGCGCGCCTCGTCCACGGTCGCCACCGCGCGTCGGGACGTCCGGTAGTCGGCGCCGAGCTGCACGTAGTCGTCGAGGAAGTACGAGCGAACCCGATCCGCGACGTCGACCGGGACCTGGGAGCCGCCGGCGTTGTCCAACAGGACGTCCGCTCCGCGGAGCCCTGGGAAGCACGCGCGCGCATCGGACTGCTGCATCGCCGGAGTAGAGCGCGGCCCGCACGGCGCGGAACGGAATTCCGTGGGTCCGGGTGCGAGATCGGGCGTCGCCGTTCCCCTCCCTGCATGGGAGCCGAAGCCCCGACCCCACCCAACTTCTTCCTGTGGAGCCACGGCGCGCCGCTGCCGGGTCGCGCGACCCGCGCGGCGCGCGCACTCGAGGCCGCGACACGGACCGGACGTTGCGCGACCCACGCGTACTGCGCGCTCCCGACCGGGATCGCAGCTCTGGTCCACGCCGTCCCGTCCGACGTGACCGAGCTCGCCGGATGGCTGCGCGGATGCGGACTCCCGGACGTCCGCCTGCAGCGTGTGCGGAGCCCTCTCAGGAGTCGGGTGCTCGTCAGCCACCTCGACGCGGAGCCGGTACGCATGCGCGCCGCGCTCGACCCGCGTGAGCACCCGCTGTGCAGCCTCGGTCAGCGCGCCGGGGGCACTGCCGAATGGCTCGACGACCGGTGGATCGACGCCGAGTCATCGCGGTACGGCGGCTACTTCCGCGCGTTCCCCGCACTCCGGCGCACGGCGGGCGTCGCCGAATTCGTCGCCGAGAGCGTGCGCTGCGACGCAGGTCTCGATCGAGAGCTGGACCACATCGAGGACTTCGCGTCGGGATCGATCGAGCGCGCCGCCGTGGCCGTGCTCAGCCGGCTCGAATCGCCTGGGCGCACGATGCGGCCCGTCGTCCCCCTGCGAGTGGCCCGCCTCGCGAGCTCGGGCCCGGAGGTCGACTTGCTGGGGCTGCGCCTGCTCGCGGGACTCTCCAGCGCAGCGGTCGCTGCCCGGACCGCGCTCGCGCCCGAGTCGATCGAGGCCGATCTACGACGGGCGAAGCGGGTGCTCTCGTCCAGCGCAGCGGCGCTCGTCGGGATCACGCTCGAGGTCTGCGGGGTCGCCCGGGAGTTCTTCGAACCCTGGACGTCGGCGTCGCAGCGCGCCGAAGCTGCTGCCGTTCCGCGCCGCGACCCTGAGGCCTGGAACGCGCTCCGTTCAGAGGCCCCAACTCGGCAGCAACACGGCCAAGGGTTCGTCCACCGGCAGGCCGGAGCCGTTCGACCCGGCTGGCCATGGTCCCGGCGGCTGCCTCAGTAGGGCGAGTCGAGGAGCGACCAGACCATCTCCTCGACGTCCGGCTGGACCTTGTTGCAGAGCCGCTCGACCGCAGGCCCGTCAGCGACGAGCTGGTCGACGATCTCCGGCAGATCCGCCTCGGTGACCTCGCTGTAGAACAGTCGGTCCGGCCAGACCGTGACGTTGATGCCGCACTCACAGCCGCCGAAGCAGGGGTAGCGGCGGACGCGGACCTTCTCCTCGGAGGGGTCCTTGGCCTGGAGCATCTCCTTCAGGTTGTCATGGAGATCGCCGGAGCCCTTCTCCGAGCAATCGCCGCCTTCGCAGACGTAGACGAGTTTCTGTTCGCTCATGCGTGTTCTCGGTCGAACCGTGGGACCGGCGCGCTTTCGACGATCCACCTGGGGTGGTTTCGCCCGATCTGGTGCGCGGCCCGTAGGCCGTCGCACGTCACACGACGGGCCCGGCAGGGCCCGTCGTGCGCGTCACCCGGCGGCCGATCAGTGGAACTTCACGTACTCGAAGTCCACCGACTGCTCGTTCACGCCCATCGACGGCGGCGAGATGTAGTTGGCGAACTTGCCCGGCTCGTGGACAGCGACCATGCAGGACTTCACGTAGTCGCGGTCCTTCTGGCTCGGCAGCCACTCGTGGTGGCGCTTGGTCCACTCGGACTCCGAGATCATCTCGCCCTGCGGCGTGAACCGGTAGTGGGAGTAGACGCCCTGGTTCCGGTTGAAGCGCGTGCTCGGGATCTCGAACTGGAAGTCCACGCCCAGCTTCTGCAAGTCGCGGTTCCAGCGCTGCGAGATGCGCACGCAGTCGGCGCGGTATGCGTCGAGCAGGAGCGCGTTCATCGCGCGACGCAGCGGGATCTCGCGGTCGACGAGGTGATCGCCGTCGGGCACCTTCATCTGGTAGGCGGACTCGAGCGCTCGCGCGTCCCGGTAGATGCCGTCGCCTTCGCGGTAGCGACCCTTGAGGCCCGACGCGAACGACTCGGCCGCGTTGGTCGAGTCCTCGCCGCCGAACAGGTCCATGCTGCGCGACGCCCAGAAGTTGATGTACCGCTGGATCATCTCCAGCGGGATCGCGCCCACGGACATCGGGTCGACGCCGTCGCGGACCAGCTCGGCGGCCCGGTGCGCGATGCGCCCCATGCCGTTCTCGCCGGTCTGCATGTGGTAGGCCTCTTCGGTCAGCATGAACTGCGTCGTGCGCGCGAGCGGGTCGAAGCCCGACTCGGCGAGCGACGCGAGCTGGTACTTGCCGTCACGGTCCGTGAAGGTCGTGAAGCAGAAGAAGTCCAGCCACGTGTCGATCGGCTCGTTGAACGCCTCGAGGATGCGCGGGCTGTCCGAGTCGCCGCTGTGGCGGTCGAGCATCGCCTCCGCCTCTTCGCGACCGTCGGCCCCGAAGTAGGTGTGGAGCAGGTAGACCATCGCCCACAGGTGGCGACCTTCCTCGACGTTGACCTGGAACAGGCTGCGCATGTCGTAGAGCGACGGCGCGGTGTGCCCCAGGCGCCGCTGCTGCTCGACCGATGCCGGCTCCGTATCACCCTGGGTGACGATCAGGCGGCGGAGACGGTTCCGGTGCTCGCCCGGGACCTCGCTCCACACCGACGCGCCGATGTTGTCGCCGAAGTGGATCTTCCGATCCTCGACGCCGTCGGCCAGGAAGATGCCCCAACGGTAGTCGGGCATCTTCACGTAGTCGAAGTGCGCCCAACCGCCCTTGCCGACACCCACCGCCGTGCGGAGGTAGATGTCGTTCATGTTGAAGTCGGACGGCCCCATGTCCCGCCACCACTGGAGGAAGGCAGGCTGCCACTTCTCCAGGGCGCGAAGCAGGCGCTTGTTGTCCCGCAGACCGACGTTGTTCGGGATCTTGGCTTCGAGATCGACGGTGCTCATGTCCTCCTCCAGTCGAAGCTGGCAGTCTCAGGCTTGCCGTAACAGACGAGGGCGCCCTTTTCGCCGGTGGCATTCGGCCGGATGAAGATCCAGTTCTGCCATGCGCTCAGGCGCCCGAAGATCTTGGAGTCACAGGTCTCGGCGCCGCCGAAGCGGAGCGAGGCCTCCATGCCGGTCAGCGCGTCGGGGCTCAGCGACGCGCGCTCCTCGACGGCGATCCGCAGATCGTCCTCCCAGTCGATGTCCTCGACGAGGAACGTGACGAGACCCTGCTCGTCCGCCTCGGTGACGTCGAACTTCGGCAGGTCCGCGGCGAGCTTCGCCGCGTGCTCCGGCTCGGCGAGGAACCGGCTCTGCAGCCGGGTCAGGCCGTTGGTCATCGGCAGGTGCCCCTGCGACAGAGGCCCGACCGCGACGTGGATCGGGTGGTCGGGATCGTCGAGCGCGTAGATGCGGTCCCCCGCGAGCGCGAGCTCGAGGAACACGCCGGCGAACGCGCTGTCGCGATCCAGCAGCGCGAAGAAGCTCCGCGCGGTCAGGTCGTAGCGACGGCAGACGCGCGCGACGAACGCGACGATCTCCTGGCAGAGCCACGAGCCGTCCGCGGCACCCTCGACGAGCGCGCGTTCGGCGGCGAGCAGCGCGTCCTGGTCACCGCGGGTGTGGAGCAGCGTCAGGCCGACGTTCTCGTGGTGGAAGCGCAGCTGGCACAGCGCGTCGTCCAGCTCGCGGAAAGCGCGGACGAACCACGCCTCGGCGCCCTTGCTCTGGAACTCGTCCGCGGTCTTCGGCTCGTCCTTGCCAGGGCCGGTCAGCGTCAGCGTCGACTTCCGCTCGGCCTCGTCGACGACGAGCTCGACGAAGCGGTAGCCGTAGGAGGTCTTCGCGCCGTCCGTGACGACCTCACGGTCGAACGGGGCCCAGTCGATGCCCTGGCGGCCGGACTTGTCCGGACCCGCGGCGACGATCGCGTCGACGCGCGCGCCGACCTGCTCCCAGAACCGCGAGCGCGGCCAGGAGTCGTCGACGAGGTTCCACTTCTTGGCCTTCTTGCCCTTCACGCCCTCGGCGAGGGTCGAGAACACGTCGGCGAGGTCACGGCGGACCTTCCGCTTGTCGACGAGGCGCGTCAGGCCGCCGGTGCCGGGCAGCACGCCGAGGAGCGGGACCTCGGGCAGCGAGACCGAGCTGCTGTTGTCGTCGATCAGGTAGATCTCGTCGCAGGCGATCGCCAGCTCGTAGCCGCCGCCAGCACACGGACCGTTGACCGCGGCGAGGAACGTGATGTCGGAGTGCCGGCTCGCGTCCTCGATCGACAGTCGGGTCTCGTTCGTGAACTTGCAGAAGTTCACTTTGAAGGGGTGCGAGGACGCCGACAGCATCCCGATGTTCGCGCCCGCGCAGAACACGCGGTCGACGGCCGACGTGACGACGACGGCCTTGACCTGCGGGTGCTCGAAGCGGAACCGCTGGATCGCGTCCTGCAGCTCGATGTCGACGCCGAGGTCGTAGCTGTTCAGCTTGAGCTCGTAGCCGTCGCGGAACGGGTGTTCCGGGTCGACACAGAGCTCGAGG
>JAQCBR010000116.1 GCA_027621295.1 Planctomycetota bacterium | reverse complement strand
GAGCCTCGGCGCGTTCTCGATCGCCCGCGCGGTCAACAAGGCGGGGATCAATCCGATCACCATCGACGTCGCCAACCGCAACCCGATCCTGATCGGCGAGGGCTTCGACGAGGCGTGGACCGGCGACATCGACCTCGGCAATCCCGAAGCCGTCACCGGCGGTTCACTGCCACCGCCAGCCGACGAACAGATCGCCGCTGGGTTCCCGCAGTCGGGCGGCTACGCGATCCTCGTCCAGCGTCGCCTCAGCATCCGGCTGGTCTCGAACAACCCGGGGCAGATCGCGACCACGCCGGAGATCGGCGGCGTCGAGGTGATCCGCTACGCGTCGCGGTCTGGCACCACGCTGAAGAACATCCAGCGCGCCGTGCAGCTCCCGGTCAACTTCGTGACCGACCAGAACGGGTTCTTCGTCCCGCAGCAGCCGCGCAACTTCGTCGTCGACTGGTCCGAGACGATGGTCGTCCGTGACCCGAACGCGGGCGAGGTCGTGCCGTTCGACGAGCTGCCGCTCTACATGCTCTTCGTCGTGCCGATCTCCGTGCCGTTCACCGGTACGCTGGACGACGACCCCGAGTTCATCAACTGGATCCAGATCCGCACCGAGGGTGGGGATGACGCGGACACCGAGTGGGTCCGCTACAACGCGGTGATGGACCGCCAGCACGTGGTGCGCGCGGACCAGGCGGCTTTCGAGCGCGTGCGCTTCCGGCTGACGCAGCAGACCTCGCTCCAGCAGCTCGGGGTCACGACCGGCGGCCTCGACCCGAACCAGGTCACGCTCCTCCGCGACCCGTGGGCCGCGCCGACCGACGACGGACGTCGTCGGATCGGCTACGTCGACCCGATCGAGGTCCGCTACCCGGCGATCCACGAGGCGCGGCGTGCGCTCGGATTCCGCGGCGATCCCTTCACCGGAACGTCGAGTCATCCGCAGCCGGCGAACGCGCAGATCCTGCCGGTGCACCGCTTCGAGTTCGACTGGCCGGGCTACGGCCTGGGCATGGCGCGGTCCGGACGCGGTGACCGCGTCGCGCTGATCCCTGGCTCTGCCCGTCAGGACGGTGAGGTGCCCGGCGTCGAGTGGCACACGGTCAACTGGGCGGTCCGGCACTACGAGTGGGACCAGGTCCAGGCCGACGCGTCCGGCAACCAGAACCGCGTCGAGCCTCGTCAGCGTCGCGGGGACTGGCCGTTCCAGCTGGTCGCGTTCCGGGCGCCGATCCGCAGCGGGATCTTCATCGGTGAGTCGACGGTCAGTCGCGGCGATGAGAACCGGATGGACACACGGTTCCTCGACCGGATGGTCAAGTTCCCGAGCGGGGAGCTGCCGGCTGGGGACCCGGACGAGGGCTGGTTCGGCGCGCCGATCCACGACGACGGCGCCCCGTCGCGAGGGCTCCTCGACGAGGTGTCCTACGTCGCCCGTCGCGCGCAGCCGCGCCCGTTGGACCAGCAGCTCACGGAGAACGCGAACTCGTTCTTCGTCCGCCCGAACGTGATCATCACGCCGGCCGGGCCACTGGTGAACCTGCGTCCTCGCCAGGCGGACAACTGGGGCGACGAGTCGTTCCCGCGCCAGGGAGGGCTGCTCGCGATCGACGGCGAGATCCTCGCCTACGACCAGTACGACCCGCAGACCGGGGAGGTCCGGATCGCGCCGGAGGGTCGCGGACTGCTCAACACGGTGGTCCGCGCGCACGACGAGGGTGCGGTCGTCCAGTTCCTCGAACACGTGCCCGCGGCGATCCTGACGAACAGCCTCTCGTCCCAGGACGACACGGTGACCGTCCAGTCGCTCGGCGGGCTGCCGCGAGGTGGTGGCACGGTGCTGATCGGCACCGAGCTGCTCCACTACACGTGGTCGCGCGGGGACGTCGAGCTCGGCATGCCGCGCTTCTTCGATCCGGCCGAGGGTCGCCGCTCCAGCCGCGGCATGTTCCGGGGGCGCTACGGGACGACGCCGGCATCCGCCCCGTCGGGTTCGGTCGCGGTCTACTTCCCGTTCCGCTACTGGGACCGCTACTACCCGCAGGCGGACGATCCCGAGTCGGCCTACTGCCAGGTGTCGATGGCGGACGGTCCCGTGTGGTTCGACCGCTTCGGCTGGCGCGAAGACCAGGAGGAGGCGACCGTCGGCGTCGTCTGCCTCGCGCGCATCGACGAGCGTGCGCCGTTCAGCGCGGACCCAGAGGTCACCGACGGCCTGTGGCTCTGGGAGGACGGCGAGACCGCCGGAGCTCCGCACCGCGTCCGCCGCTTCGGTGAGCGCTTCGAAGCCCGGTTCGAGCACGTCTACCGTGCCGGGGCCTTCGACCCTGTCCTGTACCGCGCGAACTCCTGGAAGCGTGCTCCGTCGATCCGTGACTTCGTTCTGACCTACGAGGGTGAGACCCGCGTCCTCGAGGAGAAGGTGACCGCACGATGATCGGGACTCCGCGGCAGCTGCGGCGCGGTGACGCCGGTTTCACGCTCCTCGAACTCGTGGTCGCGATGGGGCTCCTGTCCGGCTTCCTGCTGATGCTGGTCCGCCTGCTGACGACGGGTGCCGACCTCTTCGACGAGGGAGAGCGCGGGCAGGAACTCCTCGACCGCTCGGCGGCGGCTGTCCGCACCGCGCAGCGCGCGCTGACCGATACCTGCGGCCCGCGCCTCGTCGGGCGACCGGACGGCCGCACCGATGCGCGACTCCTCGTCCAGACGATCCCGACCGGGACCGGCGAGGGTGCCGGTCGCGCCCAGCTGCTCCGCTCCTCGGAGAACCTGGACCCGGCGCTCGAGGATCGCCTGCTCCGCGCGGCGTTCGAGGCGGAGGCCGCCGCCGAAGGGCTCCGCGACGACGAGATGGAGCGCGCGGTGCGGGAGCGCCTCGCGGCGTGGCCGCGGTCGGGGCGGGGCGAGGTCCAGCTGTTCCCGTGGCCGGTCGGCGACGACGGCGTCTACTTCGAGCTGCGTCGCCGTGACCTGCCGGCCGACCCGATGCTCTACCCGGCCGAGGAGATCCCGGTGCTCGACGTGCGCGACCCGGAGGACATGGACGTCGACTTCGAGCGGCTGGTCCTCGGCTCGCGGGTCGTCGCGCGCGGGCTCCTCCACTTCGAACTCCGCTTCTGGTCGCAGCGCACGCGCACGTGGCAGCTCGTCGGCACCGAAGGTCCCGAGCGCGTCTGGGACTCGGCGCGCGGCGGGCTGATGCTCGGCGTCACCGAGGGCTCCGACGTGTTCGGTCTCGACTTCGGTCCGTCGAGTCTCGACGACCCGCGCGACGACGTGTGGCCGCGCTGGGTCCGTGTCATCGTGACCGTGGACGCCGGGCCGCAGACCCCTCCGGCATCATTCCTGACCCAGGCGATCACCGACGCGGATACGACGCTGCAGGTGACCCGTCCCGAAGACATCCCCGACCCTTCGGACCAGCCGTGGCTCAAGGTCGGTGCGGAGTGGGTGCGCTTCCAGGGAGTCGTCGGACGGACCCTGACCGGCGTGCGCCGCGGGCAGCGCGGCACGAAGGCCACACCCCACGCAGCCGGCACTTCGATCCGCGCGGGGCGCGAGGCAGTGCTCGACGTGCAGCTCCCGCACGGGAGGGACGGAGATGATTGAGCGCAGCACGCGGGCTCCGACCGCGACCTCGCAGTCCGGATTCACGCTGCTCGAGCTGATCGTCGCGCTCGGCATCCTGGTGTTCGGCGCGACGTCGCTGATCGGTGCGCTGAGTCTCGGCGTCGGGTCGCGACGGGGGACCGAGATGCGCGCGCGCGCGTCGCTGCTGGCCGACCAGATCCTGCTCCACGTCGAGCGGGAGCTGCTCGGGCGCCACGGCATTCCGGCCGGCTGGCAGTCTGCCGAAGAGCTGGCCATACCTGCCGAGGGCGTCGACGTGGTCGACGGATTTCCCGGCATGCGCTATTCCGTCTCGTTCGAGACCAGTCCGGAACGTCCGGACATCGTGCTGGCCACCGTCACGGTCGGCTGGCGCGACCAGGGCGAGGATGACGGCGTGGTCTTCCAACGCATCGTGCCGCGCGCCGTGCCGCTGTCGCAGCGGATCAGCGCGCGTCGCGAGGCCGCGGACGCGAGCACCCAGGAGTCGCGGAGGAGTTCTCGATGATGAAAGGTCGTCCCATGTCGTTCCTGCGTCCCCGGCACGCGCTCCGCGCGGCCCTCGCGGTCCTCGGCGCGTTCCTCGTCGGCGCGCTGGCCCCTCTCCCGGGTCAGGCCATCCAGCTCCGCACCGGTGAGGTCCTGGTCGGCGAGGTCGTCGACGCGACGAGCGAGGGGCTGTCGTTCCGTCGCCTCGACACCGGCGGCTTCCTCGAGCTCGGTTGGAACGACCTGTCGACGCTCCACGCAGCGCGCATCAAGCGGCTCAAGGGGCTGGTCGTCGCCGACGACGACGAGCCGACGCTGGTCGCCGACGTCGTGCTCTACCTGATCGGAGGCGTGGCTCGCGACGAGGTCGTCGGTCTGATCCAGGAGTACACGAAGACGCACGTGCTGCTGAAGCGGAAGGGCGACGTCCTGCCGATCAAGCGCGAGGCGATCCTGCGGATGCGCAAGCGCGAGGTCCCGGTGCTCGAGGTCTACACCGGCGAGGAGTACTACCAGCTCAAGCTCTCCGAATCCGAGCCGGGCGAGGACGCGGACAAGCACATCGCGCTCGGCGAGGAGATGCGGCGCGTCGGCGGCTTCGCGCGCGCCGAGGAGCACCTGACCAGGGCCGAGGAACTGGGCGGCGGACGCCAGGCCTCACAGCTGCCGATCATGCTCCAGCGCGTCCGGACGCTCCGCGAGGCAGAGGCCGAGCGCGAGCTCCTCGCGCAGATCCGGATCATGCGGAACCGGAAGGAGTTCTCGCGCGCCGAGGAGCTGATGGCGGAATTCCGTCAGACCTACCCCGACTCCCGCCTGATGGCGGAGCTCGACCGCGAGGAGTCGCGCTTCGACGAAGCTCTCGCCGAGCACGCGGTCGAACGGCTGCGCCAGGCCTGGGACCAGACCGTCCGTCGCGTCGCCGACGAGAAGGTCCGCGACGACAGCGTCACGCTCGCCTCGGCGCGGGCGTACGCCGAGGACAAGATGTCGGACGACGTGTTCGGCCGGATCGCGCGCAGCCTGGAGCTCGAGCCGGACGCCGTCGAGAAGTACTGGTCCGAGCGCGAGTCCCACGGCCGCGGTCGGGCGATCGTCTACACCTACGGGGTCGGCTCCTGGGTCCTCGGTGCCGACAAGATCATCGCCGGCACCAAGGCCGAGGGCGGCGGGGGTGGCCCTGGCGGCGGCGGGGGCGAGCAGGATCCCGAGCTCGACCGCATCATCCGCAAGCTGCGCGACCTGCAGAACCAGCAGCGCCGCGCCGGAGGTGGGGGAGCTGGCGGCGCGCCGCGCGAGGAGTCCGAGGAGGACTGGTGGCGCAAGGCGTCCCGCAACGACCGGGCGGGCTGGCTCCGCGCGTACTTCGCGGAGTTCGGGGGTCACATGGAGATCGCCGCCGCCTACTCGAACCCGTGCCCGAACTGCGAGGCGAGCGGCACGATCTCGGTCCTCGGTGACTCGGGACGGGAGCAGAAGCTCAAGTGCCCGGTCTGTCACGGCACGAAGTTCACGCGCCTGTTCCGGGCGCGCTGACCGGCGGTGCGCGTTCTCGTGACACCGCCGCCCCGCCTGCGTCGCGCGACCCTGGCGGGAGCCCTGCTCGCCTCGGTCCTCGGATGCTGGGCGGGCTGCGCGACCCCGGCCGCATCCACGCGGCGTGAAGCGTCGCCGCTGCCGCCGGCGCCCACGGTCGAGGTCTCGCCGCCAGCTCCCTCCTGGCAGCGCCCCGCGGTCCGCGACGGTGCCGGGCCCGAGCTCCTCGAGCCAGCGGGGCGGGGCGACGACGTGGTGGCGACGGTCGGCGACGTGCAGCTCCGGAAGAGCGACGTCTACGACCGTCTCGTCGACGGGGACCCGCAGACGGCCCGGCTCTGGCTCGACCTCGTGCTCCTCGACGCGGTGGTCGCCGATTTCGCGAAGCGTCTCGGCGTCTCCGTCCACGAGCAGGAGATCGAGGAACTCGCCCGCGATGCGGAGGCGATGCTCCGGACCCAGGTCGAGGTGGAGTTCGAGGGCAGGAGGTCCTTCGCCGAGTATCTCGCGGCCGAGTTCGGTCTTGACGAGGTCGGCTACGCGCGGCTCCTCCGCGACGACCTGATGCGGACCCGCTACCGCGGGCTGGTCATCCGCTATCTCGCGCTCAGGGAGGAGCGGGCCGAGATCCGGCTCCTCGTCCATCCGGACGAGGCCGTGCTGCAGGACGCCCGCGCCCGCGTCGAGGCCGGGGCGGACTTCGGTGCGCTCGCGCGGCGGCTGTCCGAGGACGCGACGCGGACCGAAGGCGGGCGGCTCGGCCCGTTCGACCGCGGGTTCCGTCACCCGGTCGCGCAGATCGCGTTCGAACTGCAGCCCGGTGAGGTGTCCGGGATCCTGTCGTTCGAGGATCGCGCGGGGGCCCGCAAGGCCCTCGTCTACTGTCTCGCTCGACACCCCGCGCGGGACGAGACTTTCGCCGCTCTGCGGGACGAGATCGTCGCCGATCTCGACGTGCATCCGGTCAGTCCCCTCGAGCAGGGAGCGTTCGTAGCCCGCTACTGTCGCTCGGGTTCCGCGCTTGACAGTGTCGTGGGAGACCGGTGACATGGGCCGTCCATGGGCGATATCTCTCGTGAACCGCTGCCTGGGGGGGCGCGGTCCAAGGGCACGACTCTCAAGGGTCCTGCCGAGGTCATCCGTCTCGACGACCTGACGGTCGAGGAGCGGACAGGCATGGACGAGACGCGGAGCGGAACCGACGGTCCTGAAGACCCGGCCGCCCGCGCCTTCCCGTCCCCTCGTCTCGCGCCTGCTGCGCCGATGCGGATCGAACCGTTCGGCCCGTCGGTGGAGCCCGAAGAGCCCGCCGCTGAGAAGCAGGAGAAGCACGAGCAGCCTGGCGCCGATCTGCCGGAGTCCGCAGGGTCCGGCGTCGCATCCGAGCACGTCGAGGTCGCCGCCGAGGACAACACGGCCGCCGAGGACCAGGCGGCTTTCGCGGACGACCCGGCCGTCGAGGATCACTCGGCCCTCGAGGACCGAGCCGTCTCGCTCGAGTCTGCCGACGAGGACGTGCTGCCGGCCGACGAGGGCTCGGACGCCGCGACGGTGGATGCCGAGTTGGTGGACGCCACCGACGAGGTCGGCCCGAACGCAGTCGACGAGGACCTCGAGGCCTGCGCTGTCCCGAGCGTCGATGAACTCGTCGCCGACGGCGACGCGGTCCCGGCCCTGGCGGAGCCGCTCCGCGCGAGCTCGCTCCCGGCAGACAGCGATGAAGCTCCGCCTCTGACCGACCCCGAAGAGGTCGGTCGTGTCCTCCTCGCCGTGCTCCTCAGCGCCCGTGAGCCCCTGTCCATGGTCCGCATGGCAGAGGTCTGCAACTCGACCCAGAAGGTCGTCGAGGCGGGCCTCCGCGCGCTGGACACCGAGCTGCGTCAGCGCGGTCTCCCGCTCGAGATCGTGCAGATGGGGGACGGCGTCCGCGTGTCGACGTCGCCGACCGTCTACCCGTACCTGACCCGGCTCAAGAAGCTGAAGCCCGCCGAGAAGCTCTCGCCCGCCGCGCTCGAGACGCTGGCCGTGATCGCCTACCGGCAGCCGGTGATCCGTCTCGAGGTCGAGGCGATCCGAGGCGTGAAGGTCGGCCCGATGCTGCAGAGCCTTCTGCAGCACAAGCTGATCCGCGTCGTCGGTCGCGCCGACGTCCCGGGCAAGCCGCTCCAGTACGGGACGACGCAGCACTTCCTCGAGCGCTTCGGCCTGCGCTCTCTGAAGGACCTGCCGAGCATCCAGGAGTTCCGCGCGCTCGGTTGATCCGAGGTCGGGTCGATCCTCCGACGGGTCGACCCGCCGGCGTCGTAAGTGCTCGTCGAGAGGAGTCGCAGAAACCTGAGATCTCCTTCTTGACCCGACACGCCCGAGTCGGCATCCTCCCCGGCCCGCACTTGACGTCCCGTTCGTCTAGCCCGGCCTAGGACACCAGGTTTTCATCCTGGTAACAGGGGTTCGAATCCCCTACGGGATACACAAGCCGCAGCTCGGTTCGCCGTGCTGCGGCTTTTTTGTTGCCCGCGGCGTTCCCGGTGACCGGGGCGATTCCCCTCGTCCACGACGAGGGGTGGCGCTCGCGGCCCCTGCCGCTGAAGGTCTGCCCGGCCCTTCCGGCAGGCACGCTGCCGACGCGTCTCGGCGGGCTGGCTCGGCGAGGCCGATGCGGCGCCGAGCTCTGCTCCTATCCCGGGACCTCAGCGGAGTTTGCCGCGGCCCGGATGGGTCCTAGGATCCACGCCCCGCAGCTGTCGCAATTCGCCCGGGCTCGGCTCGTTGCGACGCATTTCCAAGAGCCGGAAACCCCGCATCTTGTCCAATCCCACCCCTCTGGTCCTCTCCCTGCTCGCGGCCGCCCTGGTCGGCTGTGGCTCGTCGGAGCGTGAGGAATCCCTCGACCCGCCCAGCACGATCCAGGCCCCGGGCCTCCGGATCGGTGCGACGAGCGCGCAGCGCTTCGGCCGGATGGGGGGCGGAGCCGAGCCCGGAGCGAAGGCGCCCGAGGCCCAGACGGCGTTCACCTTCGCGCTGCCGGCGGGATGGAAGACGCTCCCGGCCCAGCAGTTCCGGGACGTGAACCTCGAAGCGCCAGGCGGCGTGAATGCCTGGGTCACCCTGATGGGGCCCGGCGCCGGTGGCGCTCTCGGCAACCTGAATCGCTGGCGTTCGCAGCTAGGCCTCGCACCGGCCGCGGAATCGGACCTCGCCGCGCTGCCGACCGAGACCCTGCTCGGCCAGTCGGCGCAGCGGATCGACCTGGCCTCGGCGGACGGCGCGCAGCGCCTCGTCGCGGTGATGCTGTTCGAGGCCGATCGGTCGGTCTTCGTGCGGATGAGCGGGTCCCCGGAAGCGGTCCAGGAGCAGCTCCCCGGCTTCGCGACGTTCCTCGCCTCGCTCGCGGATCGCGGCGCTGCCTCTCCCTCTGTTGCCTCTCCCTCTGCTGCCGGTTCTGCCGGCGGGGCCGACGCGGCCTCGGGCGCCGCCGACCCGGGCGGTGCGGGCGACTTCCGCTGGTCGACCCCGGTCGGTTGGGTCCCGGTCGGCGGATCGCCGTTCAAGCTCTTCGAATACACGGTCGCCGACGGCAAGTGCTGGGTGTCCGAACTCGCCGGCGACGGCGGTGGCCTCGCGGCCAACGTCGTCCGCTGGTGCGGGCAGGTCGGCATCGAGCCGATGGCCGAGTCGGAGATCGAAGCCCTGCCGCGTCTCCAGGTCCTCGGCCAGGAGGCGGTCTACGTCCGCCTCCTCCAGGATGGCGACGCGCCCGGGATGCTGGGTCTGATCATCCCGCTAGGAGATCGGACGCTGTTCGTGAAGATGACCGGTGCCTCCCGCCTCCTGGTCGAACAAAGCCCCGGCTTCGAGTCCTTCTGCCGCTCCTTCACCAGGAAGGGGTGACCCGATGCGAACCTCCTCCTCGAGTTTGATGGACTTCCTGTCCGGCTTCCGGCTCAGCGTCCTGATCCTGTTCTTCATGTTCCTGATCACCTGGCTCGGCACGCTGTCGCAGGTCGAGATCGGGCTGTTCCAGTCGCAGAAGAAGTACTTCGAGTCGTGGATCGTCGCGCAGCCGGTCTACGGCCCGCTGCACGTGCCGCTGCCGGGGGGCGCGCTCCTGATGGCAGCGCTCGCCGTCAACCTAGTCCTGGGTGGAATCGTGCGCCTGCGCCGCACGTGGTCACGCGCGGGCATCCTGATCACGCACCTGGGGATCGCGCTCCTCCTCGTCGCGGGCGTCGTCAAGTTCGCCGCCTCGAGCGAGGGCTACATGCGGCTCTACGAAGGCGAGAAGAGCTCCGAATACGTCAGCTACCACGAATGGGAGGTGACGATCCACGAGGACGTCGGTGACGGTGGCTTCCGCCAGTGGGTGATCCCGGAGTCGATGTTCGTCGGTGCTACCGGCGCCGCGAGCGTCACGGTTCGCGAGGCGTCGCTGCCGTTCGAGCTGTCGCTCTTCGGCTTCGTCGGCAACGCCGACGTGCTGCAGAAGGGGCCGATGTTCGAGACCAGCCAACCGGTCCTCGACGGCTACTTCGTCCAGCCGCGACAGAACGACAAGGAGGCCGAGTACGACGTGGCCGCGTGCTACGTCACCGCGACCGCGCCGGGCGCCGAGGTCTCGCCGCGGGACGGCATCCTGTGGGGTGCGGCGCGCTACCCGCTGGCTGTCACCGTCGGCGACCGTGAGTTCGGCGTGTCGCTCCGCAAGCGGCGCTTCCCGGTCCCGTTCGAGGTCGAGCTGGCGAAGTTCACGCACGAGTACCACCCCGGCACGATGATGCCGCGCGTCTTCAAGAGCGACGTGCTGGTCCGCGCCGAGGGTTCGCAGCCCGAGTCGATGCTGATCGAGATGAACGCCCCGCTCCGCCGCGACGGCGTGATCGCGTTCCAGTCGAGCTGGGGGCCGCAGAACGCGGGGCCGGGTGATCGGCTGTTCTCGGTCTTCACGGTGGTCGAGAACCCGTCCGACCAGTGGCCGCTCTGGTCCTGTATCGTGATCGGGATCGGCCTCGTCCTCCACTTCGGGATGATGTTGATGCGCTACATCGGCGCCGAGATGAAGAGCAGCGCCACGGCGGAGGCGGCACGATGAACAACTCCAACTGGGACTCGGCCCGGGCGCTGCGACGCGCGTGCTCCTTCCTGGGCCTCGCGCTCGCCGCGATTTTCGCGCTCGGTGGCACGACCTCGGCCCAGGGCGGCCACAACCACGCGCCGGGCGAGTTCGTCGACCACGTCCACGGCTCGCCCCGCACGGCGCCCTACGACGCGGAACTGGTCCACGCGTTCCGGACGCTGCCGGTCCAGGACGGGGGGCGCATCAAGCCGTTCGAGAGCCTCGTCCAGGTCACGCTCCTCAAGCTCAACGAGAAGCGCTCGGTCTCGATCCCCGACGAACCGATGTACGGCGCGCTGGCCGGGGTTCGGCTGTCGGCGATGGAGTGGGCGCTCGACGTCCTGCTCTACCCCGACCAGGCGTCCGACTACCCGGTCTTCGTCGTCACGGACAGCGAGGCGCTGCGGATCATCGGCCTGTCCGAGGTCGCGAAGCGCAAACGTGACCGCTACTCGTGGAACGAGCTCGCGCCGGGCATCGACCGGCTGCGGCCCTACTACGACGAGTACCGCCGGATCGAGGAGAAGGACCGATCGCGTCTCCAGACGCAGATCGTCCAGCTCGGCAACGACCTCGCCGACTACCAGGGACTCCAGCGCGTGTGCGATGTCGCGCGCGCCCGGTTCGGTACTGGCGGCAGCTCGCTGCTCCGCGAGGCCTTCGGCGAAGTCGACGGGGTGCGATTCTCGGTCGCTGCCGCGCAGGCCGGTCGCCTGATCGCGGCGTTCCGCGCCCTCGACGCGAGCGGCGCTGCGAACGGCGATGCCGCGCAGGCGGCCGAATACACGGCCCTCGCCGACTTCCTCGGGCGCCAGCTGCGCATGGCGCAGGGCAGCAGCGCGGTGTCGTGGCTCCCGCCCTCCGACGTGGAGACGGAGACCTGGCTCGACTTCAGCGGAGTCTTCGACGAGATCCGTGCCGACGGCGTGGAGGCGCACAGCGCGCAGATCGAGGCGATCGCGAAGCTCGAGCGGATGATCGACGCGACCGGGGACCAGGGAGCGCTGTCCGCCGCCGGGCAGGACTTCGTCGCCCACGTCCGCCAGATGGCCGACCGGCGCGGGGAGGGCTCGATGATCGACCTCGAGGTCTCGTACCACGAGGCGGACTACTTCTACCGGGCGCTCCAGATCTTCGTTCTGGGCTTCCTGCTCTGCGCGTTCGGCTGGCTGCGGCCGCAGCTCAAGCTGCTCTACCTCGGCGGCTGGGCGACCTCGGTGCTCGGCGCGGGGCTCGTCGTCGCGGGGCTGACGGTGCGCTGCATCCTGCTGTCGCGCCCGCCGGTGTCGACGTTGTACGAGACGATCGTCTTCATCACCGGGATCGCGGTGCTGGTCGCGCTGGTCGCCGAGGCGATCAACAAGCGGCGCATCGCGCTGTCGCTCGGCGCGTTCGTCGGCGCGCTCGGGATGTTCGTCGCCGGCGCGTTCGAGCTGCTCGAGCAGCGTGACACGCTCGTCGAACTCCAGGCGGTGCTGCGGACCAACTTCTGGCTCGCGACGCACGTGACGTCGGTGACGATCGGCTACGCGGGCGGCCTGCTGGCCGGCTTCATCGCGCACATCTACCTGCTCGGCAAGCTCGTCGGCTGGAAGAAGGACAGCTACTCCTTCTACCGGAACATCGGCCGGATGACGTACGGCGTGCTCTGCTTCGCCGTCGTGTTCGCGACCGTGGGCACGATCCTCGGCGGGATCTGGGCCAACGACTCCTGGGGTCGGTTCTGGGGCTGGGATCCGAAGGAGAACGGCGCGCTGATGATCGTGCTCTGGCAGCTGCTGATCCTGCACGGCCGCCTCGGCGGGTTCTGGCGGGACTACGGCATCGCGATGCTCGCGGTGCTCGGCAACATCGTCATCGCCTTCTCGTGGTTCGGCGTGAACCTGATGGGCGTCGGCCTGCACAGCTACGGCTTCCAGGCCGGCACCAAGTTCTGGCTGACGGTGTTCTACGCGACCCAGCTGCTCGTCGTCGCTGCTGGCGCGATCGCCTGGTATCGGGATCGTGCGGCCACGGCCGCGGCGCAGAAGGCGAGCGCGTGAGGCGCCGACGTCTCCTCGCGCTCGTCGGCGCGGGCCTCGTCCTGTCGGTCTTCCTGCTGGACTGGACGGTCGGCGCGCTCGCGACGCCGCTGTCGCTGCGTCCCCAGGCGGACGCGCGGCGCATGCGGGCGAGCATGGAGGAGCTCGGGGACGGGCTCGTGCATGCGCCCGACCTCGTGCTGGGTCTGCAGGGGCACAGACTCCGCACGGGCACTCTCGGGGAGCGTGTCGGCGAGGAGTCGGGGCCCCAGTCGGACGGTGCGCTCCGCATCCTGGTGGTGGGGGACGGCGCGACGCTCGGCCTCGGTCTGGTCGACGAGCTGACCTTCGTCCGTGCGCTCGAGCGGGAGCAGGCTCCCGACGGTCGGGCCGTCGTCGTCGCGAACGGGGCGCACGCGTTCGCGGAGGCCCCGGAGCCGGGCGCGCTGCGGGGGCACTGGCTTCCGGCGTTCGCGCCCGACGTGGTGCTGCTCTGTGGCCCGACCGTGGGCGGGGCGCCGGGTCCTCTCCTCCGGTCCATCGGCGCTGCGGTGGACGGCGAGCGCGGCTTCGTGCGACGCCTCTGGCCGTGGCTCTGGGAGCTGGATCGCGTCGTGGGCGGCGAGCAGCACG
>JAQCBR010000115.1 GCA_027621295.1 Planctomycetota bacterium | reverse complement strand
GTTGTGGTGCAGGATCCGGCCGCATGTGTCGAGGTAGAGCTGACTGAGCGCGACCGAGAGCTCCTCGGCCACCGCGTCACAGAGCGTGTCGGGGTGGCCCGCGCCCTTGCACTCGACGACCTCGGTCTCGCGCCCCGGGAGCGGCAGATCAGCCAGTCGCACGCGCGCCATCACGGCCTCCCCGCGCGTCGCGCGGTCGGTTGGATCGAGCGCCGCGCCGAGCGCGAAGTCCGACTCTTCGGTCGATGTCGGCGAGGGTCGCAACCGAACGCCAGGAGCCGCATCGCACTTCCCGAATCGGTGAGGATTCCCGGAACGCGGCGGCAGTGAATTGGCTCGCCGCACCGCGTGGCCCGCGGGCCCCGCCGGGCTACACTCTGCCCCCGGTCAGGGAGGCGGCGCCCGGGTGTCGGGCGGCGTTCCCGCCGCTCGTTACCACCCCGAGTCCTGCAGCACGCAGCGAAGCGTCGCCCATGGCCCAGAAGCGCAAGAGCAACGCCCTCAGCAAGTTCGACCAGACCACGGTGAAGAGCATCGACGACACCGCGAAGCGGGTCTTCGATGACATCCAGAACCAGGCCAAGCCGGAGCTGAAGTTCCCGCTGCGAGCGCTGAGCAACGTTTCCTACGACCGGCGGATCGGACACTTCAAGCTCGGCCGCGGCCGCAAGGCCCGGACGCTGACGGTCAACACCGTGAAGAGCTTCGCGCAGACGCTGAAGCTGATGGCGTTCAGCAAGGAGATGGTCCTCGAGGACGACTTCGCGACGAAGCGAGAGGCCTACTACGTGTCGAAGAACTGGGGCGAAGCGAAGTTCGCGGAGCAGCCCGAGTCCGACGCGTGCATGGACGACATCGAGGCGCTGTTCTCGCTCGACGGACTGAACCGCGAACACCTCCGGTTCTTCCCCGAGGAGCGCGGCGGCGCGGTCGGCGGCGAGCTGGTCGTCATCGACCGGGACCAGGAAACGGGCGAGGAGATCCGCATCGACTGCACGCGTTTCGCGACGGGCGCCTACTCGATCCCTGCCTCGGTCGAGCACCTGCGCTTCGAGACCAAGGCCAAGTTCATCCTCGCCATCGAGACCGGCGGCATGTTCCAGCGCCTGAACAACCACAAGTTCTGGCGCACGCACAACTGCGTGCTGATCGAGATGTCGGGCGTGCCGACCCGGGCCACGCGGCGCTTCATCCGCAAGCTCGCCGACGACCGCAAGATCCCGGTCTACGCGTTCGTCGACTGCGATCCCTACGGGATGAGCAACATCTACCGCACGCTCAAGGTCGGTTCCGGCAACGCCGCGCACCTCAACCAGTTCTTCTGCGTGCCGCAGGCGTCGTTCCTCGGCGTGACGCCGCAGGACATCATCGACTTCGAGCTCCAGGACGCGACCCACAAGCTCGCCGAGGTCGACGTCAAGCGCGCGAAGGATGCGCTGAAGAACGACCCGTTCTTCCAGGCGCACAAGCCGTGGCAGAAGGCCATCGAGCAGATGCTGAAGATGGGCGTCCGCGCCGAGCAGCAGGCCCTCGCCAAGTGGGGGCTGAACTTCGTGATCGATGACTACCTGCCGCGGAAGCTCAAGGAAGCGTCCAAGTTCCTGCCCTGACCGGCAGGGACCGAGCCAGAATGCGGCCGCTCAGCGGACCGATGGGCGGCCGCGACCCGCGCTCCGAGCCGAGGGCTGGCGATTCCGATCGCCGCTGTCGGCAGGTCTCCGATCGTCCGTGAGCCGCGCCCGCAGATCGTTGCGGGCCCTCCGATCGACCGTCCCCGAAGGCGCGGATACCTCGTCCCCGCAGAGCAGCAGACCGGCCAGGTAGGCCGCGTCGCAGACCCTCGCGGGCGAAGCCTCCGGAGCTCCTTCTTCGTCCGGCCAGAGGACCGAGCGCTCGTCGTCGAGTCTCCCCACGATCGAGGTCCGGGCACTCGCTTCGTCCCTGTGCCCCAGCGTGAGCAGGGCCGTCGCGATCGCGAGCGGGTCGCTCCCCTGCGCGGCGATGTCGACCAGCGCATCGCGCGCCGTCGGATGGTCGATCCGACCGAGCGCACGCACCGCGGCGACGCGCACCGCGTCCGAGCCGGTGCCCGCCTGCCGGCGCAGCGGATCGACCGCGAACTCGTGCCCGAGGTCCCCGAGTGCCCGGACGACGGCGACGCGATCTTCGGCCCTCGCCTCGAGCCGACCGAGCAGGAACGACACGGAGCTGAGCCCCCCGCACGCGACGAGTGCGGCGAGCGCGCGAGCGCGCAGCTCGCTGCTCCCTGCGTCGAAGTCGGCGCGCAGCCGCGCTCGGAGACCTCCCGCGAGCCGGCACGCGCCCAGCGCGCGCACGACTTCATCGACCGTGTCCGCGGTCGCCCCCGATTCGTAGAGCGGCAGCAGGACCTCGCTCGCCTGGTCGGGATCGAGCCGCGCGAGCGCCTCTCCGAACGGTCCGACGAGGCCCGGACGCGCGGCGAACCGTTCGAGCCTCGCACGCAGCGGCGGCACGGCGCGCACGTCGCCGATGTCGGCGAGGACAGCTGCGGCGACGACGCGCAGGTTCGGGTCATCGAGAGCTGTGAGCACGAGCGGCCACGCCCGTGGGTCGCCGGTCGCAGGCAGCACGCGCAGCGCCTCCCGCCGGACCTCGGCCGCGGTCCCCGCGTGGATCTCCCGCGCCAGTGGATCGAACGCCGCCGGGCCGCCATCCGTCGCGAGGCGGACCGCGACCTGGATGCGCACCGGGCGTCCGATCCGGCTGCTACCGAGCACCGCGGAGAGTTCGTGGACCAGGTCGGGAACGTTGCCCGGGTCGAGCTCGGCCAGCAGCGCGAGGCGCTCGCCGTCGTCGACCGCTCGCTCGAATCGCCGAGGCCACGATTCCTGCGGTTCCTGCGCGCCCTGCGCGCCGAGGGGCGCCGTGGCGAGCATCGCCACGACGGCGAGACCGGATCGACGATGCATGCGGTGCGGACCGTAGCCCGGAACCCCCGCTCGTTCCACGCAGGCTCGTCATGGACGACCCGCGGCCGCGTGCGCTATGAACCTTCGCCCGGATCCCGCTCAACCGGCGCCCGTCGAGGCGCCGATGAGCACCAGGACGAGGCGGAACCGCCGCCCCCATCGCCCCCTCAGCCGTCCACGACCATGTCGACGCAGACCGTGACCAGCCCGGCCGCCCGGGACCTTCTCCAGAAGCTCGAAGACCGCACCGCGACGATCGGCGTCGTCGGTCTGGGCTACGTCGGCCTGCCGCTGCTGAGCGCGATGCACGACGCCGGCTACCCGGTCGTCGGCTACGACCGCGACGCGTCGAAGATCGTCAAGCTGAAGGCTGGAGAGACCTACCTCCACCACCTCGGCACCGAGATGGTGACGAATCTCGCCGGCTCGGACCGCTTCCTGCCGACGACGGACGCCGACGAGCTCGGCAAGGCCGACGTGATCATCCTCTGCGTGCCGACGCCGCTCGGGAAGCACCTCGACCCCGACATGTCGTACATCGTCTCGTCGACCGAGATGGTCGCCGAGCGCCTCCGCCCCGGGCAGCTGATCTGCCTCGAGTCGACGACCTACCCCGGGACGACGCGCGGCGACTGCGTGCCGATCCTCGAGAAGACCGGGCTCAAGGCCGGCCAGGACTTCTTCATCGCGTTCAGCCCGGAGCGCGAGGATCCTGGCCGCAAGTCGCACGACACCCGGACGATCCCGAAGCTGGTCGGCGGCACCGACGCGGACAGCACCGTGCTCGCGACGACGCTCTACCGCGCCGCGATCGCCGAGGTCGTGCCGGTCGACTCCGCCGAGATCGCCGAGGCGGCCAAGCTCCTCGAGAACATCTACCGCGCGGTCAACATCGCGCTGGTCAACGAGCTCAAGCCGGTGCTCCACTCGATGGGCATCGACGTGTGGAAGGTCGTCGACGCCGCGGCGACCAAGCCGTTCGGCTTCCAGGCCTTCTACCCAGGCCCCGGCCTCGGCGGTCACTGCATCCCGATCGACCCGTTCTATCTGACCTGGAAGGCCAAGGAGTTCGGGCATCGGACGAAGTTCATCGAGCTGGCCGGCGAGATCAACTCGGCCATGCCGCGCTACGTCGTCCAGCGGACGATGGAGGGCCTGAACCAGGTCGGCAAGGCCGTCCACGGCGCGAAGGTCCTCGTGCTCGGCATCGCCTACAAGCCCGACGTCGACGACATCCGGGAGACGCCGGCCGCCGAGATCATCACGCTGCTCCAGGAGTTCGGCGCGGAGATCAGCTACCACGACCCGCACTGCCCGGTCTTCCCGTCGATGCGTCACTACGACCTCGCGGACCTCGAGTCGGTCGAACTGACGCCCGAGACGCTGGCAGCGGCCGACGCGGTGCTGATCGTCACGCACCACCAGGCGATCGACTGGAAGTCCGTCGCCGACCACGCGGGGCTCGTCGTCGATACGCGCAACGCGATGGCCCCGCACATGCCGATCCGCGGGACCTACGTCGCGTCCTGAGCCCGGCCCGGCCGGGGAACTGGACCGGCCACCCCGACGCGCGGGTCGGCTGGTTGTTGGAGCCGTGCGCGGGTCCGCTATCCTGGGCCGGCTTGACGCCTCCGACCGACAGTCCCCTCGCCGCCGATCCGGCGCCGCTCGCGCTGCCGTCCGACCGTGACGCGAGCGGACGCGATCTCGGCGCGCGTGAGATCGAGCTCCTCGCCGAGGTCGTCCAGACCGGCCACCTGAACTCCACTGGCGGCACGTTCGTACCGCGCCTCTCCCGGGAGTTCGCAGCACGCCACGGCGTGCCCCACGCGATCGCCTGCGCGTCGGGATCGGCCGCGGTCCACGCTGCACTCGGCGCGCTCGGCTTGCGGAGCGGCGACGAGGTGGTGACGACCCCGATCACCGACATCGGCGCCGTGCTGCCGATCGTCTACGAGGGCGCCACCCCGGTGTTCGCCGACGTCGATCCGGACACGCTGAACGTCACCGCGGACACGCTGGAGGCCGCGGTGACCGAGCGCACGCGCGCCGTGATCGTCACGCACCTGTTCGGACAGCCGTGCCGCATGGAACCGATCCTGGCGCTGGCCGCGAGGCGCGGGATCGTCGTGATCGAGGACGCGGCCCAGGCTTTCCTGGCGACGGAATCCGGCCGCCTCTGCGGGACGATCGGCGCGCTCGGCTGCTTCAGCTTCCAGCAGGGCAAGCACATGACGACCGGTGAGGGCGGCATCGTCCTCGCGACGGATCCCGACCTGGCGAGCGGCGTGCAGCGCTTCGTCGACAAGGGGTGGGGCTACGGCGACCCCAAGCCGGACCACGACCGTCCAGGACTCAACTACCGCCTGACCGAGCTGCAGGCGGCGGTCGGGATCGCCCAGCTCGAGAAGCTCGACGGCTGCGTCGCACGGCGGCGTGCGACCGCGGCCGCGCTCTGCGAGGCGCTCGCCGACCTGCACGAAGCGGGCGTCGCGACCCCGGCACCCGCCCCGGGCACCGAACACTCCTACTGGCGCTTCGCGCTCCGGGTCGATCCGACGCGCATCCCGGGCGGCGCGGTCGCGCTCGGCGCCCACCTGTCCGCGTGCGGCGTGCAGAACGCACCGCGCTACGTGCAGAAGCCGGCGTTCGATTGCGCCGTGTTCCGCGATCGCGGTCGGTTCGGAGCCCTGGCCGGAGTGTTCCCGCACGACGGACCTCTCGGCGATCGCACGACCCACCCAGGCTGCTACGCAGGCCTCGAACGGGTCCTCGTCCTGCCGTGGAACGAGCACTACCAGGACGCGCACGTCGACTTCATCGCGGCGAGCGTCCGCCGCGCCGTCCGGGCGGTCCGGGCAGCAGGGCCGAACGGAGCCTCGCGTGCCTGAGTCGCTCGACCTCGCGCTGATCGGCGCCGGTGGGCGGATCGCCGGGGACTGGCTCGCCGTCGCGAACCACGCGGACAGCCCGTTCCGGATCACGAAGCTGGTCGAGACCGAGACCGTCGCACGCGCACGGCTCGGCGCACTGCCCGACCTGGACGCGCTGCTGGAGGGCGAACGGCCCGCAGCTGCGATCGTCGCGACGCCGCCCGCGACGCACGCCGACATCGCCGTGCGCCTCGCCGAGGCCGGGGTCCACATCCTCTGCGAGAAGCCGCTGGCGACGACGCTCGCCGACGCCGAGGCCATGGTCCACGCCGCGCGGGCGGCCGGCGTCCGCCTGATGATGGCGAGCAAGTTCCGCTTCGTGGACGACGTCGCCGAAGCCTCCAAACGCATCGCCGAGGGCGCGATCGGCCAGCCGGTGTTCTACGACAACGCGTTCTGCGGCCACGTCGACATGGGCACCCGCTGGAACTCCGACGCGAGGATCTCGGGCGGCGGCGTGCTGATCGACAACGGCGCGCACGCGATCGACCTCGCGCGCTTCCTGATGGGCGAAGTCGAGCGCGTGCTCGCCGCCACCGGGCCGAGACTGCAGCCGGTCGAAGTCGAGGACTCGGTCCGCATCCTGTTCGAGACGTGCTCGGGAGCACTCGGCCGCGCCGACCTCTCCTGGTCGGTCGACATCGGCTCGACCTCCTACGCGGCGGTCCACGGCTCGGAAGGCTCGATCGAGCTCGGCTGGAAGGGCGCTCGCCTCCGCACGCGCGAGGGCTGGCTGCCGTTCGGCGGCGGCTACGACAAGCACCGTGCGTTCGGCAATCAGCTCGCACACTTCGCGGACGTGATCCGCGGCGCGGCCGACCCCAGGATCGGGGACGACGATGCGCTGGCCTCGGTCCGCTTCGTCGACGCTGCGCGGCGATCGCTCCGGGAAGGGCGCTGGTGCCGTCTCACCGAGGTCCATGCATGAACCGGGAGACCCGTGTCCATCCGACCGCCCTGGTCGAAGAAGACGTGGAGATCGGTGAAGGGACGTCCGTCTGGGACCACGCCCACCTGCGCTCCGGGGCCCGGATCGGCCGCGACTGCATCGTCGGCGGCAAGACCTACGTCGCCGGCGGCGTCGTCGTCGGCGACCTCTGCAAGCTGAACGCCCAGGTCTACCTCTGCCATGGCGTGCAGCTCGGCCGCGGCTGCATGGTCGGCGCACACGCGGTGTTCACCAACGACAGGTTCCCGCGCGCGGCCGACCCCGAGCTGACCGGCCTCCTGTCGTCCGCGCCGGGCCCCGACACCGAGGCCACGACCGTCGGCGACGGAGCGTCCATCGGCGCCGCCGCGGTGATCGGGCCCGGCCTCGAGCTCGGGGCGTTCTGCATGGTCGGAATGGGAGCAGTCGTCACCCGAGACGTGCCTCCGCACGGGCTCGTGATCGGCAACCCAGCGCGGCTCGCGGGCCTCGTCGATCGCGACGGGCGCCCTGTCTGGCGCGCTGGGCCGGACGGCGCGATGCCGCCCGCGGGCACGGTCCTCGATTGCCCGGCAGGCGGTCGGCTCGTGGTCGGCGACGGCACGGTGACCTGGGAACAGTCCCACGGGCATTCCTGACGCATGCGCCGGGCACGGTGCCGATCACGGGGGCGTCGGGTTAGGATCGCATCATGAAGACGAGCCAGTCCGTGGAGCTCCTCGGCGAGCCGGCGCTCGAAGGCGCAGCGGAGTGCCTGCGGACTCTCGCGCACCCGCACCGGCTGCGCATGGTCCAGATGCTCCTCCAGGCGGAGTTCACGGTTGGCGAGCTGGCTTCGGCGTGCGGGATCCCGAGCCACATGGCTTCCGAGCACCTGCGGCTGATGCGCGATCGCAGCCTGCTCGACTTCGAGCGGCGGGGCCGAAGGATCTACTACCACATCGTCGAGACCGGCTTGGCCAGCCTGATCGCCTGCATCGAGAGTCGGTTCGGGCCGAGCGAGTCGACGCTGCCTCGCGACCCCGAGTGACGATCGGCGAGGGGGTCGGCGCACGGCTCCGCTGCGGGCGACCGCGCCGCGATCCAGAAGGATCGAAAATCTGCGATATGTCGGGCGTCTCCCGCGAGAACATCCGGGAGCCACAGGCAGAACCAAGTCGCCATGACCGTCGAGAACAAGATCCGCGCCTTCGCCGGCAGCTTCATCCTCGCCTCCCTCGCGCTCGCGCAGTTCCACGACCCGAGATGGCTCTTCTTCACCGCCTTCGTCGGACTGAACCTGCTCCAGTCGTCGTTCACCGGCTTCTGCCCGCTGGAAATGATCCTGCGCCGCCTCGCACCGAAGAGTGCGTGAGAGCGGGTCAGTCCACGACCGCGAAGCGGACGATCGCCCAGAGCGCCGACACGCCGTCTCGCCAGCCGATCTTCTTGCCCTGCGCGTGGACACGACCACGGTAGTTGATCGGAACCTCGAAGATCCGCACCCCGGGCACGCGCGCGAGCTTGGCGGTCAGCTCCGGCTCGATGGTGAACCGCTCCGACCGCAGCCGGATGCCCTGCAGCACGTCCCGACGCACGGCCTTGTAGCACGTCTCCATGTCGGTCAGCGACAGACCGGTGGTCAGGTTGCTGAGGAACGTGAGCACGCGATTGCCGACGTAGTGACGCAGCAGCGGCACGCGGGCGAACTCGCCGCGCAGGAAGCGCGACCCGTAGACGACGTGCGCCTGAGCCTCGGTGAACGGACGCAGCAGCTTCGGGAAGTCCGCGGGGTCGTACTCGAGGTCCGCATCCTGCACGAGGACGACGTCGCACGTCGCGAGTGAGAAGCCGGTGCGGATCGCGGCTCCCTTGCCGCGGTTCGCCGGGTGCCGGAGCACGCGCACTCGATCCAGGTCCTCCAGCTCCGCGAGGATCGCGGACGAGCCGTCCGTCGAGCCGTCGTCGACGAGGATGACCTCGGTGGCGAGCGGCGAGGCGAGCACGCGCTGGACGAGCGTGCGGATCGTGGAGGCCTCGTTGTAGACGGGAACCACGACGCTCAGCGTCGGCAGCGCGCGGGGACCGCGCGCGAGGAGTTCACCCCCTCGCGCGCCGCCCGCCTGGACCGCCTCGAGGAGTCGCGGACCGCGCATCGCGCGCTCCGTCGCTTCGATCTGCACCGCCTCGTTGTCCTGATTCACGTTCCCTGGCCTCCCAGCCATGACAGGGACGTTAATCGACTCCGAGGTCGAAATTCTCCCGGAGACACCGATGGGACCGGAAGTTCGGGCAAGCGGGCGAACGGAGGCCGGACGTCAGATCGGCGGTGTGAAAGCCGCTCCCGGGTCGTCGGGCGCGGCATACCCGCGGATGAACCCGGTCCGGTAGGGCACGACCAGGGCCTCGGCGAGCGCTTCGGGAGATCGGAACGCCCCCGCGTCCGCAGGCGCAGCGAGCCACTGGGCGACGCATCCCTCCGCAGCCGCCACCAGCAGGAACGCCGTGAGTGCCGGGTCGCCGCAGTCCAGACTCCCGTCGCTCCCCCCGCGGTGCAGACACTCGCGGACCCGGGCCCGGAACGCCCGCTGCTCGGCCTGCGCGTCGTCCCGCAGCCCGGCGGTGAAGCCCGCCCGGAGCTCGGCGGCGAGAACCCGGAGGATGCGGGCGGCACTCGGATGCGTGGCGTGGAAGCGGAGCCAGGAACGGAGGACACCCTCGAGCTCGTCCGCCCCGGTGCCCGTTGCACCCCCCGCGATCTCCCGCCGGAGGGCCTCCCGCCAGTGGTCGACCACCGCGAAGAACAGCGCTTCCTTCGACCGGAACCGGAAGTAGACGCCTCCCTTGGTCACCCCGGCGCGGCGGCCGACCTCGTCGACGCGCGTTCCGGCGAAGCCCGAGGCAGCGAACCGCTCGGTGGCGGCCTCGATCAGGCGGGATTCCAGCGTGCGATCGATGGGTCTGGACATCCGACTCAAAGCTCTGCCGAAGAGGGCTTTCCATCGTTTGACATGCTCGCGGGAATGTCAACGACGGAGATTCTCGGACTCAGCCCGGCCAGCACCCTTCCCCCGACCCCTCGGACCTCCTACCATCCCCGCCCTCGTCTGCCGAGGCGGTCCGCGATGACCACGAAGACCCAGGGCAAGTTCGGTCGCATCACACCAGGCGAGAAGCCGTCGTGGCTCAAGGTGCCTGTCCCCCACGGGCCCAACGTAGCCCGGTTGACGGGCCTGCTGCGGGAGCGAGGGCTCCACACGGTGTGCGAGGAGGCCCGCTGTCCGAACATGGGCGAGTGCTGGGCCGGCGGCACCGCGACCTTCATGGTGCTCGGTGACACCTGCACCCGCGGATGCCGCTTCTGCGCGGTGAAGACGCACGCCAAGGGCAACCCGGTCGACGCGGACGAGCCCGAGAAGGTCGCCGAGGCGGCCGTTTCGATGGGCCTCCGCTACGTCGTGCTGACCATGGTCGACCGCGACGACCTGGAGGACGGGGGTGCCCGGCACGTCGCCGCGACGATCGCAGCGATCAAGCGACGGGACCCCGAGATCCTGGTCGAGGCGCTCACCGGGGACTTCCAGCAGAAGGACGAGCAGATCCAGGCCGTCCTCGACGGCGGTCCGGACGTGTTCGCGCACAACGTCGAGACGGTGCTCCGCCTGACGCCCCGGGTCCGCGACGCGAAGTGCAGCTACGTCCGGAGCCTCGCGGTCCTGCGCCGCGCGAAGGAGCTCGCGCCCGGCGTCGTGACCAAGTCCTCGATCATGCTCGGCCTCGGCGAGTCCGAGCGCGAGGTCGACCGGGCGATGGACGACCTCCGCGAGCACGGCGTCGACGTCGTCACGTTCGGCCAGTATCTGCGGCCCACGCTGAAGCATCTGCCGGTCCGCGAGCACATCACGCCCGCCCGGTTCAAGGCCTTCGAGCAGCGCGCGCTGCGGAAGGGCTTCCTCTACGTCGCCTCGGGACCGCTCGTGCGGTCTTCCTACAAGGCGGCGGAGTTCTACATCGAAGGCATGCTCCGGCGGCGACGCGCCGGTGAGGACGTCCGATGACGACGACCCAACCCCCTCTCTCGATCCTGCAGAAGGACGGCAAGACGGCGAAGGACAAGGACCCGAACCTGCCGGCCGACCAGCTGAAGCGCCTCTACGAGACGATGGTGGCCGCGCGCATCCTCGACGAGCGCGGCCTCGCGCTGCAGCGGCAGGGACGCATCGGCTTCTACCTGCAGGCGCTCGGTCAGGAGGCCAGCCACGTCGGCAGCGCGTCGACGCTGCAGGACAGCGACTGGTTCTTCCCCGCCTACCGCCAGCCGGGGATCCCGATCCTCCGCGGCGTCCCGTTCGACGACATCGTCAACGAGTGGTACGGCAACGACGGCGACACGTCGAAGGGCCGACAGATGCCGGTGCACTACAGCTTCCGGCAGGCGAACTTCGTGTCCGTGAGCTCGCCGATCGGCACGCAGATCAGCCAGGCCGCGGGCGCTGGGATGGCAGCGCGCATCCGCGGCGACGACACCGTCTTCATGAGCTACTTCGGGGACGGAGGAACGTCTTCGAACGACTTCCACGCCGGTCTGAACTTCGCCGCGGTCTTCAAGGCGCCGGTCGTCTTCGTCTGCGAGAACAACCAGTGGGCGATCTCGGTCCCCGCGACGAACCAGACCAAGAGCGAGTCGATGGCCATCAAGGCGCAGGCCTACGGCATGCCCGGCATCCGCGTCGACGGCAACGACGTGCTCGCCGTGCACCGGGTCTGCAAGGAGGCGGTCGAGCGCGCGCGGAAGGGCGAAGGCCCGACGCTCGTCGAGACCGTCACCTACCGGATCGCGTCCCACTCGTCGTCGGACGACGCGGCCCGCTACCGCGACGCGGACGAGTTCGAGGCCTGGAAGCAGCGGGACCCGATCCAGCGTTTCCAGCGCTACCTGCAGCGCAAGAAGCTCTGGAACGAGGCCTACGAAGCCGAGATCCAGGAGCGCTACAAGCAGGCGATCAACGACGCGATCAAGCGCGCAGAGGCTCGACCGCGCCCGCCGCTCGACTCGCTGTTCGAAGACGTCTACCTGAACCTGACACCGCAGCTCCGCGCGCAGCGCGAAGAGCTGCTCTCCCTCGAAGGACCTGAGTCCGCGGAGCTCGGCGAGTTCCCGCTCTGAGCTGCACCCTGAGCTGACCGCGACGCCGAGAGCCGTTCGCCGACATCGATCGACGGCCGGCGCGCCGCGTCCACGACCGATCGGCGGAGACCCCGCCCCCGAGACCACTACCTGCGCGAGATCTTCCCATGGCGACCATGACCCTGATCGAAGCCGTCACCGACGCGATGCGCACCGAGATGCGCAACGACGACCGCGTCGTGGTGTTCGGCGAGGACGTCGGCAAGAAAGGCGGCGTGTTCCTGGCCACGCAGGGCCTCCAGGAGGAGTTCGGCGAGCAGCGCTGCTTCGACACGCCGCTCAGTGAGTGCGGCATCATCGGCACCGCGGTCGGCATGGCCGTCTACGGCATCCGCCCGATCGCCGAGATCCAGTTCCTCGACTTCATCTACCCGGCGTTCGACCAGATCGTCTCCGAAGCCGCGAAGATGCGGTACCGCTCGGGCGGCGAGTACACGTGCCCCCTCGTGATCCGCTCGCCGTACGGCGGCGGCATCCGCGGTGGTCACTACCACAGCCAGTCGAGCGAGGCGTACTTCTGCCACACGCCTGGCCTCAAGGTCGTCATCCCGTCGACGCCCGCGGACGCGAAGGGCCTGTTGATCTCGTCGATCCGCGATGAGGACCCGGTGATGTTCCTCGAGCCGAAGCGGATCTATCGCTCGGTGAAGGGCGAGGTGCCCGAGGGCGAGCACGTGGTGCCGCTCGGCAAGGGGCGCGTCGTCCGCGAGGGATCGGACGTGACGGTGGTCGCCTACGGCTCGATGGTCAGCATCTGCGAGCAGGCCGCCGAGAAGGCCGCCGAGCAGGGACGCAGCGTCGAGATCATCGATCCGCGCAGCCTCGTGCCGCTCGACGAGGACCTGATCCTCGAGTCGGTGCGCAAGACCGGCCGCTGCGTCGTCGTGTTCGAAGCCCCGCGCACCTGCAGTTTCGGCTCCGAGATCGCCGCGATCGTCGCCGAAAAGGCGATCGAACACCTCGAGGGGCCGGTCGTCCGCGTCGGCGGCTTCGACACCCCGTTCCCCTACTCCCTCGAGCACCTCTACATGCCGGACGTCCGGCGGGTGCTCAAGGGCATCGAGAAGACCTTCCAGTGGTGAGCCCAGGCCGCCGCCACACCTAGTCGTTCCCCCGAACCGCACGGTCCTCCGCACCGACCGCGCCCATACCCGACCACGGCGAGAACCTCGCCCCCTCCACAAGCGCACGAGAAGACCCCGACATGGCACTCAAGGAGTTCAAGCTGCCGGACATCGGCGAAGGCATCGCCGAAGGTGAGATCGTTTCCTGGAAGGTCCAGCCCGGCCAGACGGTGAAGGAAGAGGACGAGTTCGTCGAGGTCATGACCGACAAGGCGACGGTCATGATCACCGCCCCCTGCGACGGCGTCGTGAAGGAGCTGCGGGCGAAGGAAGGCGACATCGTTCCGGTCGAGTCGGTCATCGCGGTCTTCGAACTCGGTGGCAGGAATT
>JAQCBR010000114.1 GCA_027621295.1 Planctomycetota bacterium | reverse complement strand
GGCGGTCGTCCCGGTCGCCGCGCCCCTCTTCCGCTCCGCGGTCGGCGCGCGGCTCCGAGCGAGGCTCCGAGCGCGGCTCGGCGCGCTGTTCGGAACGCGCGCCCCTCTGCGCCACGCCGTCGATACCTGCCGTCGACAGGCCCTCCGCCGTCGCGACGAGCTGGAAGAGCTGGACCGCCTCCTGGAAGTAGGGATCGCGAGAGAACCGCTCGATCCCGCGCCCGTCCGAAGATGCGAAGCGATGCTGCAGCGCGCAGATGCGCTTCAGGCAGCCGGCGTCACGGCGGGGCAGGCGGAAGTCGTTGGCGAACGGCGAGATCAGCTCCTCCGCGATGCTGGTCGGGCTTCGGCCCGGTCCGGCATCTGCCGAGGCGACCTGCACCGGGCGGTGGAACAGGCATGCGAGGAGCACGCCGTTGTCGGCGGGCCAGGCGAGTCCAGGATCCCGACCGGCGCGGGCCGCACGCCCGTCGAGCGCCTCGAGGAGGCGCCAGAAGCGCACGCGCTCGTCGCGGTCCGCTGCGTCGAGGTAGTCCTGGACCTGCGGCAGCACGGCCCGCAGCGCGCCGCAGTCGCGCATCCTCTGGAACGCGTCCAGAGCGTGACCGCCGCGCAGCAGGCGCAGGAACTCCTCGAGCAACCGCGGCGGCGCCGACCGGACCAGGTCCGGAGCCACGGCGCACATCGCTGCTTCTGTCGACTCCTCGATGCGGAGGCCGAGACGTCCCGTGAACTTGATGGCCCGCAGGATGCGGACCGGGTCTTCGCGGAAGCGGACCAGCGGGTCCCCGATCGTCCGGACGAGGCGGGCTTCGAGATCGCGCAGGCCGTCGACGTGGTCGACCAGTTCGTCCCGCGTCGGGTCGTAGAACAGCGCGTTGATCGTGAAGTCGCGACGGAGCGCGTCTTCCTGGGCGGTCCCGAACTCGTTGTCCCGCGTGATCAGCAGGTCCGCGTCGTCGAGATCCTCGGCGGAGGGCTGCTCGGGAGCACGGCGGAACGTCGAGACCTCGAGGATCTTCGAGTTGCCGTGGAAGTGCAGGTGCGCGAGCTTGAAGCGTCGGCCGATGATGCGGCAGTTGCGCGGGAACGTCCGCTTGACGCCGGCCGGGCGGGCCGAGGTCGCAATGTCGAAGTCCTTCGGGCGATGGCCGAGCAGGAGGTCACGCACGCAGCCGCCGACGAGGTATGCCTCGTAGCCGTGGGACTGCAGGCGCGCGACCGACCGCACGGCGTCTTCGTCCAGGCAGGACGGGTCCAGGCCGGTCGGCGAAACCACGACGGGTTCGGGTGCCGCGGCGTCCTCCAACGAGGGTTCAGTCGAGGTCAGAGCACATCTCCTCGCCGCACGCAGAAGGCGCGGCCTTGCAAGACCGAGCGTTGTACCGGGCTGGCAGAACCGCCTCAACCCTCAAGAGCAGCGGGACGTAGGGCCGAGCGAGGTGGGACCGGCTCACCCGCCCCCGGGACCTTCCGCCTCGTCCTCGGTCGGGTCGGCGAACAGCGGCTCGTCGCAGTCGCGATCGTCGAGGAAACCCTCCGGCAGCGAGACCTTCTGCGTCCGCCCGGTCTTGCACCGGCGCACGCGGAGGGCCGCTTCGGGGTAGGGGACGTCGGGATCGAGGTCCGCGACCGCCGCCACGAGCTCGGCTCTCGTGGTCACCCGGTGCAGGGTGTCCATCATCCGGCGCACGCCGGGGAAGCTCTTCAGGTACCAGCCGGACCACTTGCGGATGTGGAACATGGCGATCGACTCGCCGAAGAAGCCGGTCAGCAGGTCTGCGTGCTCGATCAGCGTGTCCCGGAC
Source organism: Planctomycetota bacterium (assembly GCA_027621295.1). Classification (GTDB taxonomy): domain Bacteria; phylum Planctomycetota; class UBA1135; order UBA1135; family UBA2386; genus JAQCBR01. The sequence continues at coordinate 11,645 of JAQCBR010000114.1, read as the reverse complement.
CTCGCCGAGGCCGGGCGGGGCGGCGGGTTCGCGGCCGTCGAACACGTCACAGAGGTCGCGGAACAGCCATGGTCGCCCCAGGCATCCCCGGCCGACCACAACGCCGTCGCAGCCTGTCTCGCGCATCATCCGGAGCGCATCGAACGCCTCGAAGATGTCGCCGTTGCCGAGGACGGGGATCGACTGGACGGCTTCCTTGAGGCGGGCGATCGCCGTCCAGTCCGCGTCTCCGTTGTAGAGCTGAGCGGCCGTCCGGGCGTGGAGTGCGACGGCCGCGCACCCTTCACTCTCGCCGACGCGGCCGGCGTCGAGGAAGGTGGTCACGTCGTCGTCGATGCCGATCCGGAACTTGATCGTGACCGGAACGTGTCCCGCCGACTCCACGGCCGACCGCACGAGGCGTGCGAGGAGGCGCGGCCTCGCCGGTAGCGCAGAGCCGCCGCCCGCCGACGTGACCTTCCGCACCGGGCAGCCGAAGTTCATGTCGATGTGGTCGACGCCCCAGTCCTGCGAAAGGATTCGAGCGGCCTTTCCCAGCGACGACGGATGGGTGCCGTAGAGCTGGACGCTCCGGACGGTGCCCTGCTCCTCCTCGCCGAAGGACGCGAGTCGCAGCGTCTTCTCGTGTCCCATCACGAACGAGCGCGCCGTGATCATCTCGCTGACGTAGAGACAGCGTTGGTCGGAGAAGCGGCGGCAGAGCGTCCGGAACGGGGCGTTCGTCACGCCAGCCATCGGTGCGAGGACGACAGGCGGGTCGACGCTGAGCGATCCGATCCGGAGCGGAGCGAATTCGCCCGGACGCGCGACCGGGACGTCGGCATTCAGCGAGGATCGCATTCGGGGTCGGGGTCGGGTCTCGGTGGCTCTCCCGTCCGCGCTCGTCTTGGTGCGCGCTGGGCTGCCCCCCTCGGCGGAGCGGGGTCGGATCGATTCCTGTCGGTCGGGGAAGGTCCTGCCGCCCGCGCAGCCTCGGAAGTCCGATCCGACCTGAAACGAGCGAGCCGCGCCTCGTTGCGGGGCGCGGCTCGCGATGTGCCGTTTCCGGCTGTTGCCCAGGAGAGGACTCGAACCTCCACGGGATATTACTCCCACTAGGACCTGAACCTAGCGCGTCTGCCAGTTCCGCCACCTGGGCGTGGGGGCGCGGAAATGTAGCGTCGGAGACCGCCGTTGCAAGCTCCCTTTCCTCGCGGAGTTGTCGGTCCGGCCGCTGCCCGCTACCGTCGGTCACACATGTCGAAAGACGCCCATGCCGGCGCGACGACGATCGTCGACAACCGCAAGGCCCGCCACAAGTTCGAGGTCCTCGAGTCGATCGAGGCGGGCATCGTCCTGCAGGGCACGGAGGTCAAGTCTCTCCGGGACGGCAAGGCCCACCTCGACGAGGCGTTCGCCCGCATCATCGAGGACGAGTGCTACTTGGTCGGAGCACACATCGACGAGTATGCGCACGGCAATCGTCAGAACCATCTGCCGACGCGGCGCCGGAAGCTGCTGCTCAAGAAGAGCCAGATCCGGAAGATCCATGACCGCGTCGCACAGAAGGGTCTGACGCTCGTGCCGCTCCGGCTCTACTTCGGCGACCGCGGCTTCGTGAAGGTGACGATCGGCATCTGCCGCGGTCGGAAGACGCACGACAAGCGGGCCGTGACCCGCGAGCGGGACGCGAAGCGCGAGATCCGAGAGCACCGGTAGGGGGCGCCGGTTTCGTCGCGGGCTGCCCCTCGTCTTGGTCGCGGGCTGCCCCTCGTCTTGGTCGCGGGCTCCCCTCGTCTCGGTTTCACTGCGTCTCGGCCGCAGGCTCCCTGGCCGTCGGCACGCAGCGGAAGTGGTTTCCCGGGCCCCGACGAGGTCGGGACCCGGGAAAGCCGGGCTTGGAGGCGGCGGGAATCGAACCCGCGTCCCGTGATGCCCCGGCGTGGGCCTCTACGTGCGTAGGACGCCTACTTGGATCTCACTCCTCCCGTCTCCGACGACCAGGATGCGGGGGAGCCAGCTCGACAGTGATCTCGTCGTGGACGGGCCGAGCAGCCATCCGCGACCAGCCTGCTAGGTATCGCCACCGCCCCTCGCAGGCGAAGGAGCGGCGACGTGACTGCACTATCAGGCAGCCAGGGCGTAGTGCTGGTTGGCACTTCAGGGTTTTGCCGGGTTTTGACGAGGCCTCCCGGCACCTCGGCACGCCACCCACGTCGTGACAGCATCCGGTCGATGCCGATCGCCCCCTCGATGAGGGGTCGACGTGTGTCGAAGGGCGCGACTATAGTCGGGCCCTCCAAGTGCACAAGGCCCCGCGTTGCGGGAGTTTGCATCGCAAGTTGATCGGATCTTGACGGAGCGAGCCTAGCGTTCGCGCCCTTCACAATGCCTGGAATCGATCCGATGAAGCGTGAGACGATCGTCATCGTCGAGGACGAGACCGACATCCTGGATGTCATCGAATACAACCTCGTCCGCGAGGGGTATCGCGTCCGGACCTTCCGCGGAGGTGAAGATGGATTCGATGGAATCCGTCGACACGCTCCCGATCTCGTCGTGCTCGATCTGATGCTGCCCGGCATCGACGGCCTGGAGATCTGCCGACGCCTCAAGCAGGACCCCGTGACGGCCGGCATCCCGATCATCATGGTCACGGCCAAGGGCGAGGAGGCCGACGTCGTGCTCGGTCTCGGCGTGGGTGCCGACGACTACGTGACCAAGCCCTTCAGCCCCAAGGAACTGGTTGCGCGCGTGGGTGCGGTGCTTCGCCGTGGCCAGCTCCGCGAGCAGGTCGGCAAGGCCGAGCGGATCAGCATCGATGGTCTCTCGATCGACGTGACCCGGCACGAAGTCAAGGTCGACGGCGAGCGACTCACTCTGACTGCTACGGAGATGCGGCTGCTGCACTTCCTCGCTTCGCACCCCGGTCGCGTCTTCACACGCGATCACCTGCTCAGTCGGGTGATCGGCGAGGACGCCGTGGTTCTGGACCGCAACATCGACGTGCACATCGGCGCTCTGCGGAAGAAGCTCGGCAGTCAGAGGCACCGGATCGAGACCGTGCGTGGGGTCGGCTATCGCTTCAGCGATGCCGCGGCCACCGCGAGCTCGTCGGATACCTGAACGGACACCTGCGCGGACTCCTGGACCCTGCCGAGAATCCTGCACCAACGCCGAGACCCGTGGACCATCCGGGGCACGCTGCACGCGCGCTCCGAACGAACCTGACATGAGGCCGTCCCCTCTGTACCTGCGGTTCTTGGCCGGGGCATGCCTCGTGGTGCTGCCCGCGCTCTGGTTTCTGCAGGGTGCGGTCACGGACCTGGCGGAACGCAGCGAGCTCGAGCAGGAGGCGGAGCGGCTCGCGCTCGGCGCGCGGATTCTGACCGGGCCGGTCCAGGACTGGCTCGAGGTCGACGGGGCCCAGCGACCGCCTCTGCTGGACCTGCTCCACGAGGAGGGAATGCGGCTGACGGTCTTCGATGCGGCGGGCCGCGTCGTCGCGGACACGGATCCGGCCGACGATCCGCGGGTCACAGCGGAGATCGCGCGCGCGGACATCGCGATGGCGCGCAACGTGGGCTTCGCGACCGCGGAGCGGATGGACCACGTGGTCGGGCGACCGATCCGACTCCGGACGGTCCGGCTGGAGCAAGGGTCCGGAGACGTCGTCGGATTCCTCAGGCTGGGAGTCCTCCGCAGCGGTAGTCCGAGTCTCGCGTCGGAGCTCGAATACAGGTTCGCGCTGGCGGTGATGTGCGGCGCTCTGCTCGCTGCTGGCGTCGCGGCGTTCTGGGCCAGGAGCATCGAGAAACCGCTGCGGGCGCTCGGTAGCTCGGTCGGGGAGATGTCTTCGGGTGAATTCGACACTGCTGTCGCCATCCCCGAGCGCGCGCCCTTCCGTGAGCTCGGGCTGGCCATCGACGAACTGCGCGAGGCGAGCCGCATGCGGGTCGACACGATGGCCACCGACCGCAACAAGGTGCTCGCGATCCTCGGCGTCATGGTCGAGGGCATCGTCGCGGTCGATACCGAGGAGCGGGTCGTCCACATGAACGCGGCCGCCGCGCGCATCCTCGGCACGCAGTCGGCCAACACCGAGGGGCGTCGCGTGCTCGAGGTCACGCGGGTCCGTGAGATCCACCAGATCCTGTCGCGCGTCCTCGCGGAGGGTCGTGAGGAGCGGCGGGAGCTACGAGTCGTCCAGCCGCCCAGGGATCGCTACGTCGGGGTGCACGCGACGCCGCTCCTCGATGCGAGCAGCGAGATCGTGGGCGCGGTGATGATGCTCAACGACGTGACCGAGCTACGCCGGCTGGAGGCCATCCGTCGGGACTTCGTCACGAACGTCAGCCACGAACTGAAGACGCCGATCACCGCGATCCGTGGCATCGTCGAGACGGTCCTGGACGACCCGGAAATGGAGCCCGGCGTCCGGGATCGCTTCATCGCGAGAATCCGCGACCAGGCGATGCGGTTGTCGACGCTCGTCACCGATCTCCTGACGCTCTCCCGGCTGGAGTCGGATTCTCCGGTCGGCGAGATGCAGTTCATCGACCTGCGTTCGGCGGTCGCCGACTGCTACTCGGCCCACGTCCAGCATGCCGAGGACAAGGGCGTCACGCTCGGTCAGCAGGCGCCATCGTCGCCGATCCGGATCCTCGCCGAGTTGGATTCGATGCGGCTCTTGTTCGGCAACCTGATCGACAACGCGATCAAGTACACGCCCAAGGGCGGCCACGTTCGGGTCACGGTTTCGGAGGATGGTCAGAACGCGAGGGTCGTGGTCGAAGACGACGGCATCGGCATCGAGCGGAAGCACCTCGAGCGGATCTTCCAGCGCTTCTACCGGGTCGACAAGGCGCGCTCGCGCGAGCTCGGCGGGACCGGGCTCGGGCTGTCCATCGTCAAGCACGTGTGCATCGCACACCGCGGGGATGTGACGGTCGACAGCGCTCCGGGCGACGGCACCCGGTTCACGGTTCTCCTCCCGCTCGCATGACCCGACGCGCGGCTAGGATGCGATTCCGTCTCCCGAGCAGCCCGACATGAGCGTGCATCTCCACCGCGATCTCGAGAACCTGAAGGCCCGCATCCTCGACATGGGCGCGATGGTCGAGACCGCCGTCAACAAGGCGATCACGTCGTTGATCGACCGTCGCCCGGAACTCGCGTCCGAGGTCCTCGACGGTGATGACGCGATCGACGAGTGCGAGGTGGCCATCGAGGTCGAGTGCCAGAAGATCCTCGCGCTGCATCAGCCGGTCGCGAGTGATCTCCGCGTGATCCTCACTGTCCTCAAGGTCAACAACGACCTCGAGCGTGCGGGCGACCTCGCTGCCAACCTGGCCGAGCGTGCGGCCGACCTCGCTGCGAAGCCCGCACTGAAGTTCCCCGCCCAACTCGAGCAGATGGCGGAGCGCACGCGGGCGATCCTCCGGGACAGCCTGGACGCGTTCGTGCAGCAGGACACGAGACTCGCGCGGGAGGTGCGCGAGCGCGACGACGAGATCGACGAGCTCAACCGCGAGGTCTTCCGCGCCGGGGAGGAAGCGATGCGCGCGGACGGGGGAGCGATCAACAGGTTGCTCCAGCTGCTGTCGTGTGCCCGGCAGATGGAGCGCATCGCAGATCTCGCGACCAACATCGCCGAGGACGTGGTGTTCCTGGTCGAGGGAACCGTGATCCGGCACCGGCGTCAGGTCTGAAACGCTTCTCGATCAGTCGGCCGCCCAGCGGCGATCGGTGGTCGGACCGGGAAGCTTCAGCGTCGGCGAAACGTGAGCAGCCCGAGAGCGAGCACGCTGCCGAACGCTGCGAGTGCGAGGCCGAGCGCGAGTCCGGGCTCTCGGTAGGTCAGTGACAGTGAGTCGGCGCCCGCAGGGATCACGACTGCGGCATGGGTCCGATCGGCGCGCAGCAATGCGGCCTCTCCTCGGCCGTCCCGCGCCACCCAGCCGACGTCGTGCGTCCGGCGAAGGAGGAGCAGGCGTGGCTCGTTCGCGGGCTCGAACCGCAGCACCGTCCGGTCCGGTCGATCGGTGACGACCTCGACAAGGCCTCGCGACGGGACGCAACCGGAGGTCGAACCCTCGACCAACACATCGCGGCTGGCGCGAACCTCGGCGATCGTCGGGCGGTGATCGAGATCCCGGGTTCGCTCGACGAACGCGAACCGCGGTGAGCCTCCGTAGGGATCGGCCGGCCCCGAACCGGGTGGCGCGGCGCCCGGTTCGATCGGCTCCGACCCGGCGAGCGGCGCGCCCGCGGCCGAACGTGCCAGCGGGGAGCTCTTCGCGTGGTGGGCGAGTCCGAGGATCAGCACCTCGCCCAGCGCGAGGACCGCGACCAGCTGCTTCAGACGGAGCACGCCGTGTCGCTGCCAGGTGAGGAACACCAGCGCTAGCGCAGCTGTGGCCATCAACACGCGAGGAGCGGTCAAGCGCATCCGGTCGAGCCATTCTTCCGGTCCTTCGGACGCCGTCAGCGTCGCAGGATCGGCGAGGAGGAGCGTCGCCGTGGCTGCGCCGACCAGCAGGAGGAGCGTCACGGAGGCCGTCGGCAGTGCGAGCGGACGGGCGCGCGGCGCGTCGAAGAAGTTCTCGAGTCCGAGAGCGAGGAGCACGACCACGCCCAGGTGGAACACGGCGAGCGGTGCGGCAGGGTGCTCCGTCAGGAAGGGTGCGACGACGTGGACCGCGCGGGTTAGCGGATGCTCGATGACGAGAACCAGCGCGAGGCCGGCCACGCAGATCCAGAACAGCGGGATCCACGTGCGCTTCGGACGGAGCAGTCCGAGGAGCGCGACCAGGAAGACGAGTCCGCCCGGGTAGAGCGCGAACGCCACGTCGGGAGCCCCGTCGCGCGCAGCACGAATCGCGTCCGGTACGCTCGAGCCGCTTTCTCCGAACAGGTCGGGGGAAGCCAGGCCGAGAAGGCCTGCGATCGGAATCGGTCCATCCGCCGTCGTCGGGGACGCCTGGGCTCCGGCGGACAGCCACGGGACCCAGAGTGGAGCCGTGAACAGGAAGGCCAGCGCGAGTGCGCTGGCAGCAGCGGCCACGGTGGGGCCCCGATCGACGCGATCGATCCGGAACAGGCCGGCGACTACGCACAGCCCGCCGAGAGCGACACCGAGCGCGGCCGTGGCCGTTCCTCCGGTCAGGAAGGGCGCCGTCAGCGCTGCGCCCAGCAGCACGGCGCTCGTGGCGCGCCGCCGGGGGAACAGGAGGTTCCACGCGCAGGTGACGATCCATGGCAACCAGCAGGCGGCGAACGCCTCACGGGGGCTGCTCCAGGCGCAGGTCAGGAACCAACCCATCGCGTAGAGCCCTCCGCCCAGGAAAGCGGAGTATCGCGATGCGGCGAGCGCGCGGAGCATCCGGTAGGTGAGCGCGGCGGCGAGCGCCGCATGGGCGACGCAGATCCATGCGAGCGTCGTCCAGCCGAACGCGAGCGGCCAGTAGGGCGGGTAGAAGCGTGCGACTCCGGAAGCCGCGAATCGCGAACCATCACCCGACAGGGGGTTCCAGCTCGGCCAGGAACCGGCCCGGACGGCTGCGGCGGCCTGCTCGAGCCCTTGCACGAACGGGCTGCCGGTTTCGCCCGCACCGACGCCCCACCAGGAGGGCGCGTGCTGGACGATCACCAGTGCGATGAGGACGAGGACCGCACCGATCCCCTCCTTCCGACCCGTTCCGAACAGACTCAAGTGAGGGCGTTCCGTGGCTTGGCTCCGAGAACATCGGATCCATCCACGTTGCGCCTTGAGCGGTAGGCAGCGAACAGCAGGGCGAGCAGGATCGCCGACCCGGCACCGCTCGCGGCGAGCCCGAGGGTCAATCCTGGCGGTGCGTAGCGGAGCTCGATCGTCTGCGGTCCGGCACCGACCGGAACCACGCGCATGAACAGGTTGCCCCGGGCCGTCTCCACACGTCGCCCGCCGATGGTCGCGGTCCAGCCGGACAGCGCGGCATCGCACAGCACCAGGTCACCCGCTGGTCCGTCTCCGATCTCGAGCACGATGTGATCCGCGCGATCGACGGTGAAGCGGACGCTCCGGCGGTCGGGTCCGGCCCCGCTCGGCGGCGTTGCGGCAAGGGTCCCGAGGGCCTCGTCCTCGAGCAGCACGGCCGCCCGGGGGTCGAGCGCGGGATCGAGCATCGCCGCGATCGCGGCCTCGTCGTCCTCGACGCGACGACGTTCGTGCACGACGAAGGCGCGGGGCAGCGCGCGCTCGCGTTCGTAGACACGGAGCTGGCGACCGTCCGGTCCTTCGACCACAGGACCGACCGGAGTTCCGCCGTGCGCGAGCTCGTCCGTGCTGATCAGGTAGCGGACGCCGATCAGGTCGAAGAACGGTCGCTCGAGCCGCGCGTCGTCGGGGAACGTGCGAGGCCAGTAGCGGCGGATCATGTGGGCCTTCCCGTAGAGGCCCTCGAAGAGGCGCCACGACCACGCGTCCTCGAACGCGTAGGCGTTCACGTCGCGGATCCCGAGCGGGAACAGGCTGCCGGACGGCAGGTCGACCGGGTCTCGCACGACGCGGGCGGCCCGGGCCAGAGTCAGGCCGCCCTGATCCGCGAGCTCGGCGTCCCGAGCCAGCAGGAACTCGTGGATCGGCGTCTCGTCGGGATGGTCGATCAGCGCGCGACCGGTGTTGGTGGGGGTGGCGAACAGGAGCAGCTCGGCGGCCGTGATCCCGAGTGCGAGCAGGGTCCGCGTCCAGCTCCAGCCGTTCGCCGCGCGTGCGAACACGGCCAGGAGGAGCCAAGTCGAGGCCAGCAGGAAGCCGATGCCTGCGGTGAAGCCCGCGTGGTCGAGGCGCGTCGAGGCGGCTCGCATCGCGTCCTCGGGGATCACGCCCAGGACTGCGGTCGGCGGCACGCCGTAGCGCGACGCCAGCGCGTCACGGACCGACTCCGCGTCACCCAGCGGCGACGTCGCGCCGATGAGGAACCCGATCGCTGCGATGACCAGGCCGAGCACGGCGACGGCCAGCGCGGTGCGTCGGGCGTCGCGATCGAGCACGCGTTGCAGTCCGGTCGCAGCGAGGATCGCGAGCAGGAGCGACAGCGGTCCGACGTAGCGGAGCGGAGGCACGCTGGCGACGACCGGCAGCTCGTAGAACGGGGCGAGCGCTCGCGGCGCGACCGCGAGCACGCCCAGGATCACCGCGCAGAGAGCTGCCCAGCGCAGCGCCGGGCGATGCGCTCGGAGAGCGCCGAGGACCGCCAGCAGGAGCGGGAGCGATCCGATGAAGATCGCGTACTCCGTGAAGTTGTAGGTGTGCGGGAACTGCAGCCGGCCCGACCCGAGGTCGCGACCGGTCCACAGGAGGTAGGCGAGTGGGGACTGTTCGTACCGCGGCAGGCCTGCGGGTTCGCCGACCGCCGTCGGCATCACGAGCCCGAGGAAGCCCATCGGGTCGAAGCACTCGGACAGCGTCTGCGCGAGGCTCGGCGCGACCTGCCGGTTCGACTCGGGGTAGAACGCGAACATCGGAGCGAGCTGGACCCCCGCCAGGGCTGCGCCCAGCAGCACGCTGCCGCCGGTCCAGGCCGCGAGCACGAGGCCGGAGACCGGACCGCGCTCGATGCAGCGCCGGATCAGGATCGGAGCGGCCCAGAGTCCGGCGACGACGAGGCAGGCGACCGCGAACGGCGGGAAGCCAGCCATCAGCGTGCCGGCGACGGCGATCGCTAGACCCGCCGCGGGGAGCGCGCGGGCGCGACCTCGACGGTCGGCGAGGACGAGGATCGCGAGCAGCATTCCGGGTAGCCACGCGAGGGCGTGGAGCCGCATGTAGAACGGGCCGTTCGCGGTCAGGGTTCCGCCCAGCGCGAACACCAGTGCACCCAGCGCCGACGGGCCGATTCCGAGTCCGAGGCGTCGGAGCAGAGCGAGTGCCAAGACAGCCGCGAGCGCGAAGCCCAGCCAGGTGGTGAAGACCAGTCCCTCCACCGGGTCGTAGCCCATCAGCAGCGCCGTGTTCGGTGGGTAGGCCATCCCGGCCAGGCCGTTGGCGAACAGCGGTGCGCCGAAGCGCGCGTTCGGATTCCAGCCGGGGAACGTCCCCTCGCGCCACTGCTGGCGCGCGAGCTGCATCTCCGGCACGACGAGTGCCGGGATCTCGGTGACGTCCGTGTTCTCGGGCGTCCGCGGATCGTTGAGCGCGGCGCGCTCTGCCTCGTCGAGAAGCAGGTTCTTCGGCGCGAACCGCGCCATGTCGAACGGGACGTAGGTCCGTTCGCCGAACACGCTCGGCCCGAGGAAGGCGAGCGGGGCGAGGACCAGGAGCAGGGCCGTCAGGACCCACGGGCTGCGGCGCGAACCGGGATCGGGGATCGTCTCCAACGCCGCGCGATGCTACGCGAGGACGCGACGAACGCGCGCGATCACTCCGAGGGCGGCTGCGATCACGAGTCCGACCATCCCGAACACCTGCCAGATCCGGGCCGCGGTGCCGTCGTAGCGGAAGCGAACCTCGTGCGTACCCGGCGAGACGTGCACCGCTCGCACGTAGTGGTCCGCCAGCAGGATCGGCGCATCCTGCCCGTCGACGGTCGCGGTCCAGCCAGGATCCCAGGGATCGGCCAGGCGCACGTATCCGCTCTCGGCGCAGGTGACACGGAGCACGACCTCCTCGTCCCTGTGGCGGACGACCTCGACGTCGCCGTCCGGATGGCCGTCGCCGTCGGCCACCGGAGCGGCCGCGTCCTCGAGCACGACGACCTTCCGGAAGTCGTGTTCGGGGTCGGTGACACGCGCGAGTCGCTCGGCGGGATCGGTCAGGACCTCGGCCCGGTCGACGAACGTCGCGCGCGGCATCGGCGTCAGGCGTTCGATCAGGTGGAACCGGCCGGTGAGGGCGCCGCCCACGCGGTCGATGATCCCGTACAGCTCCGAGGGCGCCGGCACGGCGCTGAGCACGAAGCGACAGCCGAGGAGGTCGAGCACGGGGTGGGCTAGCGTCCCCGGCTTCGTCATCGCGAACACGCCGGCACCGCCCAGCACGATCGGCGGGAAGATCCCGCCGAGGATTTCGCGGGGCGTCTGGTCCACCGCCGGTTCCATCGCCGCGAACAGCTCCTCCATCCTGCGCTTCGGCAGTGGGTTGTAGGCGGACAGGTCCTCGAGCCCGTGGAACGCACCGAGGTTCGGCGGGAACAGCACCGAAGTCTGCGCGCTCACGCCCGGCCGCTCGAGGCGGAACAGACGCGGTCTGGGCTGTTCGAGGGAGTCCGCCTCCCGGGTCGCTTCGGCGACGGGCCGGAGCAGGAGCGGCATCCGGGTCATGCGCTCGATCGGGATCGCGACGCGGGTCCCGTGACCCGCCCAGAGGAGTTCGAGGGCCGCGAGCAGCGCGAGCAACAGCACGCGCCGGCTGCCGGACGCGAACACGCCGACGGCGAGCGCCGCTACGCAGGCGAGGAGCGCGCGGCCGTAGGTGACGAGCTCGTGGTCCAGATTGGCGGCGGCTTCCCCCGGACGGCTATCCATCGCGGCGCGCGCCTGCTCGGCCGTGACCTGGACGATCGATCCGTCCGGCAGCGCAACGGGCCCGGACAGGCGCTCGGCGTAGGACTGGGCGAACGCATCGGGATCGCCCGACAAACCGAGCAGGGTGATCCAAGGGACGAAGCACATCGCGGCGGCCGCGA
>JAQCBR010000113.1 GCA_027621295.1 Planctomycetota bacterium | reverse complement strand
GCGCCCCGCCCCCCCCCCGGCGCAGGGCCCGCCGTCATGCGCGTCGCAAACCTCCGCGTGCTCGCGTTCGCCGCGAGCGTCTCGTTCCCCATCGTCGGCGCGCACGGCCAGGACTGGCCGCGCATGGTCGACGCGCGCTGGCCCGGCGCATCGATCCAGAAGGCGAGCGAAGCGAGCTTCGACGCATGGGTCGCGGGACGTAGCACGGACGAGAAGCTCGCCGCGCGCGCGGCGTTCCTGGCCGCGCAGTATCGAGCGCACGGCCACACGTCGCCGGGCGCCGACTTCCTGGTGCCGGGCGGTCGCGGCGTGCAGATCGTCGCCCCGGGCCACGACCTGGGGATCGGCGAAGCCGCCGAGCCCAACGGCGATCCGAACGCGATCGGCGGCGGCACGCCGACTCTGATCGGCTGCGGTGACCAGGGCGAGGGGCAGGTCTTCCCGTTCGGCGACCGCGACTGGTGGCAGTTCGACATCCCCGCCGACCGCACGCTGACCGCGTGGACGGGCCCGGGAGCCACGGGCGCGATCGACGACACCGTCCTCGTGCTGCTCGATGCGCAGGGCGCGATCGTCGGCGCGAACGACGACGATCCGCTGCGCGCTCCGTACTCGGCACTGACGACGACGATCCCCGCGGGCCGCTACTACCTCTCGGTCCAGGGCTTCGCCGACGTGCGCACCGGCTCCTACTCGCTCGACGTCACCTGCGGTGCTCCTGGAGGAGGGACGAATCTTCCCGTCTCCGAGGGAGCCGAACCCAACTCGTCGGGCACGACGGCGACGTCGCTGCCGTGCGGGCGTCAGGGACAGGGCGACCTCCAGGTCGCGAACGACAGCGACTGGTGGGCGTTCTCGCTGAGCGCGACCACCGCGATCGACGCGGAGACCGGCGCGTTCTCCGCTTCGCCGTGCCGCGACACCTACCTCTACCTGCTCGACGCAACCGGCCGGCAGATCGCAGCCGACGACGACGGCGGGTCCGGCCTCTACTCGAGGATCCAGATCCAGCTCGCACCCGGCACCTACTACCTGAACGTCGAGAGCTACCGGAACCTCTACGCGGGCGGCTACACGCTCGACCTGCGATGCGGGGGCGGCGGCGGAGGTGGTGGCTCCCCCGCGAGCTTCCAGGCCCACCCCGGCGGGTGCGCGGGCTCCAGCGGCCTGCCGGTCCTGACCGCCCGTCCGGGCGAGCTGCCGCTGCTCGGCTCGACGTTCGCGCTCGACACGGCGCCCGTGCCTTCCGGCGCGCGCGTGTTCGGAATCCTGGGCGCGAACGCCTCGGTGACCAGCGGTGGCGTCGCCTTGCCGATCGACCTGACCAACCTCGGCGCGCCCGGCTGCAGCCTCGACGTCGATCCGGTGCAGACCTTCTCGGTCACGGCGATCGGCGACGTCGCCACGTTCTTCCTCCCGATCCCGAACGACCCGGCGCTCCTCGGCGGCAGCCTCCACGCACAGTCCCTCGTCGTGGACAGCGCCGCCAACCAGGTCGGCCTCATCACCTCGAACCGCGGCACCCTGGTCGTCGGAGACTCCCTGTGATCCACATGTCGATGCAGAGCTTCCCTCGGATCGCGGCCGCGGCCGCAGCACTCGCCGCATCCACGGCGATCCCCGCACAGTCGAACCAGGTGACCGGGCGTGACGCAACGCTCCGCATCGTCGACACGTTCCGCTCCTACGGGCGCGAAGGGACCTACCCCGACGGGAACAACGCGTTCGCGAACGGCGTGACCGTCTGCAACGTCGGCGTCGGCGACATCGGCTGGTACGCGCCGATGAATGCCGACCACCCGGTCTACGCACCGATGGTGTTCCGCGTCGTCGACGACCGCATCGAGCAGCTGTCTGGACGCAGCTACGTGAAGCACGGCTTCGCGTCGATCAACGGCTCGGTCTGCGGGACCTGCGGCACGTCGAACGGCGCGATCCTCGGGCCCAACTGCTCCGACACCTACGGCTCCGGCCTCAACGCCGACCGCTACTGGCTCGGACCGCCGGAAGAGATCGACCCCTGGACAGGCGGGTGGAACCCACAGGGATCGTTGTTCGACCGCGGCCTCCCGGACGTCGGCTTCCCGCAGAACCAGGACGGCGCGCGCAGCCTCACCCGCACGATGTCGGACGCGCTGCCGACCACGAAGCACCGCGTCGAGGTCTCCGACCAGGAGCTGCTGACCGCGGGCGCGCGCTTCTACTACGGGATGTACGTGGTCATCGCCGGCGAGCCCGGCGCGAACCGCGACAACAACTGGTGCTTCCGCGAGTTCCGGCCTGTCTGGAACGGCGCCTCGTGGAACGCGACCGACCTGACCAACCCGTCGAACGGCTCGCCGCTGTCCTTCTGGCCGGGTGCCCGCGTCACGTCCGCCAGCAACGGCGGTGACGACGGCTACTTCTACGTCGCCAGCAAGATCACCGGCCCGGATGCGCGCGGGTTCTGGCACTACGAGTACGCGATCCAGAACCGCGACAACCACCGCGGCGGCGCCGAGTTCCGGATCCCCATGTGTCCGTCGGCGCGGATCGAGAACCTCCGCTTCGGCGACCTCGACAGCTCCACGGTCAACGATTGGGCTCCGAGCCGCCCGACCGGCGAGCTCGTGCTGACGACGCCCTCGACGCTGAACACGCTCGACTGGAACACGATCTTCAACGTCTCGTTCGACGTCGACGTCGGCCCGGTCTCCGGCTCGTTCCAGATCACGCAGGCGCGTACCGGACCGGGTGCGATGAGCGTCGCGGTTCCGGCCCAGGTACCCGGCATCCAGTTCTCGACCCACCTGGGCGAGGCATGCGGCGCGACCGGCCCGTCGCTCCGCCCGACCGGCACCCCGCCGTTCCCGGTCCTCCCGAACCCGAGCTTCGGACTCGCGGTGGATGGCGCGAGTCCGGCTGCGTCGCTCGTGCTCCTCGGCGCGATCCGCCGACTCGAGACCCCACTGGGCAGCGGCTGCTCGCTCTGGCTGGATCCCGCGGTCGCGAACACGCTGGTCACGACGACGGCCGATGCGGCGGGCCACGCGCGGATCGGATTGCCGATCCCGCTCCAGCCGGCTCTCGAGGGTGCAGATCTGACCTTCCAGGTCGTCACCCCGCAGGCTGGAGGCGCCGCGTTCGGCGTCGCCGATCTGTCCAACGGACTCGAGATCAGGCTCGGCAATCGAACGAGCGGCTGCCGCTGACAGGCTGGGGATCACCCTACAGCCTGTCGGTCGCTCGCCCGGCGACCGCTGTGCGGCCGCTGGAGAGCCGGTGCCCCGATGGGGTCACAGGCTCTGACCGGCAGCCCCCCTGTTGCCCCGGGCCGAAAGACCTCGGCCCAGGCTATCGACGAGAAGGCCGCCACCCGGGCCGCTGCACGGGTCACCCCTCGATGGGTAGACTCTCGGCCTGCCCTGCCGCCTCCCCCGCGCCCACCTCGTGGGCTCGGAGGTTCGTTCGTCTTCCTCGGCCCTGCACGGGCCGTACAGGCCATGCTCAGAACATCCGTCGCGCTCCTCGCGGCTCTGCCGCTGCTCGCGCCCACCCTCTCCGCCCAGGCCAACAAGGTTGCAGGGCGTGACGCCACGCTGCCGCTCGTCGAGAGCTTCCGCAGCTATGGCCGCGCGGGCACCTACCCGAACGGGACGACCGGCGCCGCGCTCGGCGTGACGGTCTGCAACGTCGGCACCAACGACATCGGTTGGAACCAGCCGATGAACCCCGACCACCCGATGTATGCGCCGCTCGTCGTCCGCCTCGCCGGCGATCGCCTCGAGCAGATCTCCGACTGGAGCCACGTGAAGCACGGCTTCCTGTCGATCAACGCGAACTTCTGCGGTTCCTGCAGCACGTCGAACGGCCGCATCCTCGGTCCGAACTGCTCGGACACCTACGGCTCGGGACTCAACGCCGACCGCTACTGGCTCGGGCCCCCGAGCGAGATCGACCCGTGGCTCGGTGACTGGCAGTCCCAGGGCTCGCTGTTCGACCGCGGGATGCCGGACGTCGGCGCGCCGCGCAACAGCGACAACTCGCGCAGCCTGACCCGCTCGCAGGCGAACGCGCTGCCGTCGACGATGCACCGGATCCAGCTCCAGGATCAGGACCTGCTCGTCCAGGGCGCGCGGTTCTTCTACGGGATGTACATCGTCGTGGCCGGTGAGCCCGGCGACGCCCGCGAGAACAACTGGTGCTTCCGGGAAGCCAGCGCAGCCTGGACCGGCTCGTCCTGGTCGTTCGGCAACCTGACCAACTCCGTCGTCGGCTCGCCGCTGAACTTCTGGACCGGCGCTGCGGTCACCAAGGGCAGCAACCAGGGCGACGACGGCTTCTTCTACGTCGGCGTCAAGGTCACCGGCCCGGACGCCCGCGGCTTCTGGCACTACGAGTACGCGGTCCACAACCGTGACAACGGCCGCGGCGGCGCGTCCTTCCGCGTGCCCGTGTGCCCGACGGCGCGCGTCGAGAACCTGAACTTCCGCGACATCGACGGCGACGCGACCAACAACTGGACCGGCCAGGTCCAGAACGGCGAGGTCGCGTTCTTCGCCCCGGCCACCGGCAACGTGCTGGAGTGGAACACGCTCTACAACTTCTCGTTCGACGCGGACGTCGCCCCCGCCTCCGGCGCGTCGACGATCGACCAGGCACGCCTGGGCGCCGGCGGCCTGAGCGTGACGGTCATGACCACCGTGCCCGGCACCTCCCACACGCCGGTGATCGGTGACGGCTGCGGTGTGACCCCGCCGCAGATCCACGCGAACGGCATCCCGACGATCCCGAACCCGGGCTTCGCGTTCCGCATCGAGGACGTGACCGCAAACAGCAGCGCGGTCCTGCTCGCTTCGTGGAACACGGTCCCGACCAACGCGGGCGCCGGCTGCACGCTGTTCATCGACCCGGCCGCAGCGATCGTGCACGGCACCTTCGCGTCGGACGGCCAGGGCATCGCCCAGGTCCCGTTCGCCGTCCCGTTCGACCTGTCGCTCGAGGGCGTCGGCCTGACGTTCCAGGCGGTCGAGCTGGTCAACGGCGGCCCGCTCTACGGGCTCGGTGAGCTGTCGAACGCCGTGCGCATGCGCGTCGGCAACCAGGTCACCGGCTGCCAGTGAGGGTAGCCGGCTGAGCGACGCGGCGGCATCTGTCGCCGCCGCTCACGGGCGTCGGCCGACTCTGCCCGACGTCCGTGACCCGTCGCTCACCGCATCCGCCGCACCGCGTCGAGCATCCGGACCGCGTCCGGGAGCTCCGGGTAGCGGGCGAGGACGCCTTCGAGGACGGCCTCCGCGTCGGTGAACCGCTGCTGCTGTGTCAGCACACCGGCCAGCAGCATCCCTGCGTCCGCGATCTCCGGACGCTCTGCGAGCACCGCCCGGAGGACGGTCTCCGCCTCCTCGGCGCGACGCTGGCGCGCGAGCAGGTCAGCCAGCGGAATCGCGGCAGCAGGCCAGGCCGTGTGCGGATGGAGGTCGAGGGCCCGACGCAGCCGGTCCTCTGCGTCGACGACGTCGCCGCGGTCCCGCTGGACGAGTCCGAGCATCTTCTGGAGCGCCGAGTCCGCGACGAGGCCCGACGACTCGGCGCGGAGCAGCAATGCGTAGCTCTCGTCGAGGATGGCGCGCCGCTGATCCTGGGGCATGAACGGCGACCGCGTCGAGAGCGCGATCTCCTCGCCCTTCACGGTCAGCCAACGCACGTAGCCCGTGTGCGCCGCGAGCGCGACGAAGAGCGTCGACGCCACGAGCGCGATCCGTCCCGATCGCGTGAACCGACCGCCGGATCGCAGCTCTGCACCCTGGAAGCGCACGTCCGACGAGCGCAGCAGCCGCCCCAGCGTGACCACCGCCACCGAGCCGGTGATCCCGAGCGCGATCGCGAGCAGGAAGGGCACGAGGTTGTAGGCGGAGCGGAACGCCACCAGTGAAGCCAGGAACGCGCCGGCCATCGCCAGCTCTTCGCCCCAGGAGAAGTCGAACACGCGGCGGGACTTCGACTTCTTGCCGCTGCCGACCGCGGGCGCGCCGAACCCGAAGTACAGCGCGTCCTTCGGGCACGTGTTCACGCAGTCCATCGTCTTCATGCAGCCCGAGTCGACGACCATGCGGAACTGGCCGACTTCCTCGTGCACGCGGACGTTGCTCGAACAGACCGCTGTGCAGTGCCCACAGCCGGAGCACGCGTCGGTCACGCGGATGCGGCCCGGAGCGATGCGGTCGGCGAGACCGAAGAACGCTCCGTAGGGGCAGCCGTACGAGCAGAAGCCCTTCGACCCGAGCCACCAGACGACGAAGAAGCCGCCGATCACCACGGTCAGGATCGCGATCCCGGGCCCCGGGAACGTCTCCCAGAACCGCGTGGTCTGCATCTCCCACTCCCAGTGTGGAGCCGCGCCACCCTCCCACCACCGTCGCACCGTCGGCCACGCGAACATGTAGAACGCAGCGCCGAGCGGCACGAGCCCGAGCAGTCGGGAGCGGACCGGCCGAGGCCTGAGCCCGACGCGCCCGAGCAGCCACGCGGCGAAGTCCTGGTACGCGACGAAGTGGCAGAGCCACCCGCAGAAGAACCGGCCGAGGATCGCAGTCAGAAGCACCGAGATGCCGAGCACCAGGAAGCCGGCGTTCACGTAGCCGAGCTCCAGCGTCTCCATCGCCTCGGAGGGCTCCATCGGCGTCAGCGTCTCGCCCGCGACCTTCCAGTGCGCGAAGTGGGCGATGAAGCCCGCGTGCACGGCGATCAGCACGGCCGCCCGCCGATACCTGCCGCGCTTCGGACCACGCACCTCACCGCGGGGCCGGAACGGATCGGCGACCGGCAGTTCGGCGCGAGGAGGCGGCGTGGCGGATGCGGCGGTCATGGGAGGTCGACTGGGCGCCGTGTCAGTTCTTCTTCTTCAGGAGTCCACCGAGCCCGCCCGGAAGACGCTTGTTGAGCTCCTCCGCCGCACGCTTCTTCAGTTCGTCCTCGGCCTTCTGCTTGGCCTGGTCGACGACCTCTTCGGTGGACTTGGTGCCGTCGATCACCCCGCCGAGCGCATCCCCCAGCTCACCGCCAACGATCGCTCCGGCCCGGGCACGCACCTCGTCCGCGAGCTCGGCACGGCCGGCCGCAGTCAGCGCGTCCGCGAAGCGACTCGCGTCCACTTCGACGGCCGGGGAACGGAGCGGGCCGCTCAGCCCGATCGGCAGCTCGAGTCTGTCGAGCTTGGCGCTCTTCGAGCCGACCTGGATCTCCGTGTCGCGCAGCACCGCCATCAGCGGCAGACCCAGATGGATCCCGTCGGCGCGGACCTCGACTTCGCCATCCAGCGAGAGGTCGACGACACCGCCGCGGACCGGCAGTTCGCGCAGCGAAGCCGCGAGGTCCTGGAGCTGTAGGCCCTTGGCCTCCACCGAGACGGACGCCGCGCCCGGTCGCGCCGGGTCGAAGCGCAGCTCGAAGCGGAACGCCCCGCTCTGCGCCGCAGCCCGGAGCAACGAGGGCGCCCCCGCCAGCGTCGGGTGCGAGGACAGGTTCTCGCCGCGGACGTCGACTCGGTCATCGCCCAGACCTGCGACGCCGACACCGTCGAGGACGAGCTCGCGGACGGTGACGGCCGGACTGTCCGTCCGGAAGTGCGCGGCCGCGACGCGCGCGAGGCCGAGCACCTCGACCTCTTCGGCGATGCGGTCGTCGCGCTCCTCCACGGGCTCTTCTGCCGGCACGTCTTCGCCGGCACCCGTGAACTTCTCGAGCCACTCGGATGCGGTCTCGAGACGCTGCTTCCAGATCTCGAAGTCCGCGAGGTAGTGCTCCAGCGGGCGCCCAGGCTGGTCCGGCGCCGGCGCCGGCTGCTTCTCGGGCGCCGGATGGATGCGCCGGCCGGGCTTGCCCCGCGCGGCTCCCGTCTCGGCATCCCCGCTCTGGATGCGGTCGATCGCCACCGAGCCCGCGAGCAGGTCGCGCATCGAGAGGTCGAAATCCAAGGTCCGTGCGCGGAACGCGTCGCGGTCGAGATCCTCCGGATCGGACATCGCGAGACCCGAGAACTTCACGCGACCGTCGGCCAGATCCAGGCTCGCCGCGTCCAGGTCGACCGTCGCTCCGTTCCAGGCCGCGAGGCTGTAGCGCGACTTCTCGCCGAGCCACGCGCCGCCGAGGCTCTCCTGCACCGCGTAGACCGAGCCGAGCAGCACGAGCGCCGCGATCGCACCGATCGGCCGCACGATCCGGATGCGGCGGCCGCGCGCCGCCGAGTCCGCCCAGCTGCGCTTGCGCGCGGAGCCGAAGAACAGCCACGCGAGGAAACGCACCGACCGCCGGCCGACCAGCGACTGGTAGCGCTCGGACCCGGCCTCGACGCCTGCCATCGAGCGGCGGAGCCCCTGCAGCGCGCGTGCGACCGTGAGGCCGACGGTGAGGCCCAGCGCTACACCCACCGCCACGCCGCCCGTCGTCGCGTAGTACTCGAGCCCGAACCATGCCGTGACCGGTCCGTTGACGAGGTTCCGGAACACGCCTTCGAGGGGTCCCTCGAGGAGGAAGCGCCCCACCTCGAACGACACGGGCAGGAGCGCGATCGAAGCGAGCTTGGCGCCGAGCGTCGCGAGCCCGAAGACCAGCAGGTTGGTGTCGAGGACCAGCGCCGCGATCGACAGCGCCAGGATCAGGCCGGGGGCCTGCAGGAAGCCGCCGCCGACGTCACCCGGCAGGAAGAATCCGGGCACGAAGCCAAGCATCGCGCCGAGGGTGGTGGCGAGGACGATCTGGGGGCCGGTCGCCGCTCCGCGGACGGCCGAGCCGAGGTCTCGGATGAGGAACAACCGGATACTCCTTGGAGGCTCTCGCGACCGCTCTGGCGGTCGCCCGGACATCGTGCCGCGTCCACGGCACGCGCGCACGCTCCCCGTGCGCGCGGCGGGGTCAGCGCGGCGTTTCGCCCTTGTCCGTCCCGACCACCCAACGGAGCACGCGGCACGTGAGGCGCCTCGGCTCCGCCTCGTCCGCCTCCAGCACGACGAGTTCTGCCCGGCCGTCCCCGTCCAGGTCCACCGCCTCGAAGTCCCGGACGAATCGCCCCTCGGCGACCGACAGCACCGCGCGGGCGTCCGGCTCGCGTTCGCCGGTCATCGACGCCGTCCGTGTGTCGAAGACCTGGGCGACGAGGTCGAGCAGCCGGTCCAGGTCGAAGACGGTGTCCGGGTTCTCGAAGAGCAGATCCCGCAGCCAGCGCTCGGCCGCGCGATCGACCTCGCCGTTGCCCTCGGGCTTCAGGAAGAGTTCGAGCGCCGTGCCGTCCTCCCCGATCAGCGCGAGGTCGTCCGCTCCATCGCCGTCGAAGTCGCCGAGCGCCGACCAGCGGAACTTCGCGAGAACTTCCGTGAACCTCCGCACGAGGTCCTCGGCCTCCCGGAGCAGCCCCAGGATCGAGGGCGCGCGGAGCGTCAGTTCGCGGCTCCACGTCGCTCGATCCTCGAATCGCCCCTCTTCGTCGGTCCGATAGCCGATCACGCGAATGGGCACGTCGAGGGACGACACGAGGCCGACGACCAGCTCGCCCGCGGAGGGCACGTCGACCTTGAAGACCAGGAGGTCGTCCCGCGCGTCGTCGTCCACCCGCATCAGCAGGAGTCCGCTCACGTCCTCGGCGACCATCCGCGTGCTCGCGTCCGTGAACTGGGGCCCTTCCGCCGCGCCCAGGAACGACCAGACCTTGCGCCGGTGAGCGATCACATGGTCGAGGATCCCGTCGCCATCCAGGTCCCCGCTCTGGTACTGCTGCCGGTCGGTCAACACGGCGGTCCTGCCGAGCTGCACCGAGGCGCGCGGCGTCGTGTCGACGAAGATGCCCAGGTCGAGTTCGATCGGCTCGGCGGCGAACGTCCCGTCGGCACCCTGGAGGAAGAACCTCCGCCGCTGTCCCTCCTCCACGCGCAGATCGGGCCGGCCGTCGCCGTTCACGTCCAGGATGTCGAGGCTCGGCACCCGGACGCGGTTGACGAGCGTGTCGGTCAGTGCATCCGCGCGGGATCGCATGCTGTGTCCGAAGTCGACGGGCAGCGACTGCGACAGCGAGAACGAGATCTCGCCAGCCCGAACGTCGCGTAGCCAGAGCTCGCAGACCTCGCCGCGCGGCACGAGCAGGTCGGCCCGCCCGTCGACGTTGAGGTCGAGGAGGAAGTCGACGAAGACCGGGGCTCCGGTCCGGAAGCCGAGGCGTGCAGCCGCGCTGACCTCCCGGGCCTCGCTGTCGAACCCAGGGCCGTCACCCAGGGGATGGAACCAGAGCCCGTCCGTGCCGAGCACGACGAGGTCGACATCGCCATCCTCGTCCAGGTCTGCGAGCGCGAGCACGCTCGCGTCGGGACGCGACAGCGCGACCGGCTGACCGAGCACCTCCATCCGACCGCCGCGCAGCCCGTGGATCTCGACCTGCCCGCCGGGCGCAACCGTGACGAGCTCGAAGCGCCCGTCGCCATCCAGGTCCCGCACCGCATGGGCAGCCACGAGTTCCCCGAGGGCGACGGTCGCGACCGCTTCGATGCGTGGGACGGACTCCTGCGCGACGACTGCCGCCGAAAGGAGGCCGAGCCCCAAGGCTCCGAGACTCTTCATCGGAATCCCTCCACGACCACGACCTGATCCGACTCCTCGAGGAGGAGCACCGTTCCTGCCGCAGTCCGTCGCACGGACACGCGTGCTTCTGGGCGACTCGCGAGACTCCACACCGGCTCTCCGACCGCCAGCCCCCGACCGCGACGCGTGACCGGGAGAACCTGCAGCACCCCGTCACCCAACCGCAGGAAGAGGTCGCGAATCCCGTCGCCGTCGAAGTCGGCCACGAATTCGATCAACGCACGGTCCGCGGCTCGCAGCCCGTCCGTGGGCACCTGCACGCGGTGCACGAGCGCGACCGGGCGTCGGAAGCGCAGGGCATCCTCGCCGCCGCGACCCAGGAACACGTTGATCTGCGCGTCGAAGGCCTTGCTGCCGCCGCCCGCGAGCGCGTCGACGAGATCGGTCCGGAGCGAGCCGATCACGAGGTCACGCACTCCGTCCCCGTCGACGTCGGAGAACCGCGGCGCGCTGACGAAACCCTGCAGCAGGAGCTTCTCGTCCGCCTCTCCCGGCAACTCGTCGCCGCCCCGACCGCGATGCACTTCCAGCACGCTGCGCACCTCGTCCTCGTCGGTCCGACCCGACGCGCGCACGAACTCGGCGTGACCATCGGCGTCGAGGTCCACGCAGTCCGCGAAAGACGAAGGATCGAAGAGCGGCATCCCTCGCTCCGGAAGCTCGACCACCGCGCTCGGCGCCGCCGCGAACCGCCCGGAGTCGGCCTGTTCGAACACGGCGAGCCGCGCACCGACCAGCGCGACCACGTCCCGCCGGCCGTCGGCGTTCCAGTCGACGAGTCGCGGCGCGCCGACCTCGTGCGTCAGCTCGACGAGGAACTGCGGCTGGCCCGAGTCGCCGAAACGGATCTCCCCGGACCCGCGCTGGGCCTGGAACCGCGCGAGGTTGCGGTCCCGGTCGGTCGCCACGGCGGCGGGCAGCTCGAGGATGCTCTGCACGAACGTGGCTCCCGCGTCGTCCCGACGCTGGACGAAGATCCCGTAGCCGCCGACCCGCGGCAGGACCAGGTCGTCGAGGCCGTCGCCGTCCAGGTCGGCGACGCCTTCCTGGAACGCGAACGCGTAGCTCGTGCTCGGCGGCTGCCAGAGCAGGTCGAACGTGCCGAGACTCCGGTAGCTCGCGCGCTCGGCGTCCCGGGGCCAGACGACGGCGACGACGCGCGTGGGCGACAGGAGCACCAGCTCCGCGCCTGGACTCGGGTCGACGTCGGCGATGGCGAAAGCCACCACGTCCCGAGGCAGCGGCAGCCGGCGGTCGGCCGGCGCGCGGAACGCCGGCTCACCGTCACGCCGGAAGCACCAGACGATCTCGCGTCCCGAGTCCTTGCCCGCTCGCAGCGAGACGACGAGATCGCCCGCCCCGTCGCCGTCAGCATCCGCGAGGACGACGTCGTGGATCGAACGCTCGGGGAACTGCACGTAGCTGACCTGCGGTTCCTGCGCCGAGCAGCAGGTCGCGAGCGCGAGCGCCGTGAGCCGCCTCATCCGTCCACCTCGAGCAGCCGGTCCGCGTCGCCGCCGCCGAAACGGATCACCCACAGGATGCGGAGCTCCCAGGCCGCGCGCGTGCGCTCATGGCGGATCAGGCCAAGGAGGACCGACGTCTCCGCGCGCCCACGCTCGGACGTGTAGCGGATCAGCGGCGGGAGGTTCACTTCGCGCAGCCGCTGGGCGCGCTGGGTGACCGGCGCCTCGACCGTCCGGGCTTCGCCGTCCCGCACGAACCGGACTGCGACCGGATCATCCGACGCGGCGGCTGCAGAGATCGCGCGGATCAGCAGCTCGGGATGCGAGAGCACCTCGTCCCCGACCTGGGTCAGCAGGTCACCGAACTGCAGGCCGGCACCTCGCCACGGACTCCGGCGCGAAAGCCCCACCACGACGGCTCCCGCTCCGGGCGCGAGACCCGCCGCGCGGGCCTCGACCTCGGTCGCCGTCCGCACGACCACGCCGACGTGCTGGTCCTCGCGGAACCGCTCGGCGGGCTGACGATCCGGCGCCCGCAGACGGGGAACGGGCACCAGCGTCGCGCGCCCACGCCGGTTCGCCCGGTCGAAGACCACGTCGAAGGGCTCACCCGGCTTCGCTGCCAGCTCCACCGCACGCCAGTCCGACGGATACGCGAGCGCTCGGCGCGTCCCGCCGGACGTCGCCTCGAGCAGCAGATCGCCGGCGCGGAGTCCTGCCGCGTCCGCCGGCGAGTTCTCGACGATGCGCACCACCTCGATCCCGGACGGCCCGCCGCCCAGCAGATCGTCGAGCGTCCCGCGCGCGTCGGCGACGTGCGCGCCCGTGAAGCTGCCGAACGCCAGCTCGCCGCGGGCGACCTCGTCGTCCGGCTCCTCGAACAGCGCGAGCGGCTCCTCCCAGTCCTGCAGCGGCGGAGCCTGCTGCGGCAGGTCGGTCGCACAGGCCGTCAGGCCGAGCAGCAGGATCAGGAACACGCGCGCTGGATCGATCATCGGTAGGGACCGGACCATTCTCGGGTCAGGGAACGCGGAGTCTGGACAGGAGCCACACGCCGAGGCCCACGCCGACCGCTACCAAGGCGAGCGGGGCTGCGACGAGAGTGTCCTCGTAGGCGAACCACGCGTCGGCGCTGCCGATCGAGACCTCGACGAAGTAGTCGACCGGGGAGCTCCCTCCGCCGAACGGCGACGGCAGGTAGCTCGTCGGCAGCCACGCGCCGACGTCCGCGCTGCGCGCGACGCCCCGCAGCAGGTCGAGGACCAACAGCGAGAACAGGGCCACGCTGAGCGACCAGACCGGGCGACGCACCGCGGCACCTGCAACGAAGCCGAACAGCGACAGCGCGAACAGCGGGAGGATCGGCGCCCACAGCAGGTCGGGCACCAGG
>JAQCBR010000112.1 GCA_027621295.1 Planctomycetota bacterium | reverse complement strand
CAGACGCTGCTGCTCGTCGAGCGGACCGAGACGGAAGTGTCGGTGGGCTTCGCGCTGAAGACCGCTGCGATCCGCGCCGAGATCACGGATCCGACTTCGGAGGACGTCGCGGCAGAGATCGTCGTCCGGATCGACGGAGGGGAGTCGATCTTCCGCGCGCCGTTCCTGCTGCTGCGGCAGCCGCGGGCCACGCTGGTTCCGAACGATCCCGATCGGGGGATCAGCGTGGTCTCGGTGTTGGGGGACGAGCTGGTGCTCGGCGTCACCGGGCTCCCGACGCGCGATCCGCGCGACCTCACGGTCGAGGTCGTGACCGGGGACCCGAACCCGCCGGACGGTCAGCCGGGCTTCCTGCTGCGGCGTGCGTCCAACCTCCGGACCGAAGCCGATCCGACGGACCCGGGGAGGACCGTGCTCCGCTGCACCGTCCCGTCGTCCTCCGTACCGACGCAGGCGTTGGCCCGCGTCGCCCACGTGACGGCTGGGAGGTCGACGATCCTCACCGACGTCTACTACCGACCGGAGCTGACCGCGGTCGCCGCGCGGCGCGGAGGGGTCGACGGCGGCGAGTTGGTCAGCCTGACCGGTCAGGGCATCGTCCCGTTCGCGCTCACGCAGGTCCCGCCGCAGCCAGCGTTCGCGAGCGTCCAGGTGTTCATCGCGAAGGGCGGTCAGGAAGTCGGGATCGCGCAGTCGGAGTTCCGCCCGTCCCTGTCGTCCCCGAACAGCCTGGTCTTCGTCACGCCACCGTCGCCGGACGGGCGTCCGGGGCCGGCTACGCTGCGGCTCCGGGTGCTCCTGCCGGTGCCGATCGACGTGCAGCGGGACGGCCTGTTCGCCTACGGGGCGACGGAGACCGAGCTCGGGCCCCGCGGCATGCGGCTCGATCCCGCCGACGCTGCCGTCGGCTTCGGCGCACGCGCATCGGCAGCGCCGGGTGGGACACCCCTCGACGCGGCGATCGTCGCTCCGGATCCGAGCGGTGTCCCGGTCGTCCGCTTCCTCGAGGCGCAGGGCAACGGGATGTTCTCTCCGCTCGGCCTCCGGGTTCGTGCCGGCGATCGAGCGGATCTCGAGCAGCGCGACCCGCTCGACGTGGTGTTCGGCGCGTTCGGCGCGGACGCCTGGAGCGATGTCCTCGTGGTCAACCGCGGCTCGTTCCGGTCGGCGCACGTCGTGCTGCGCGGTCAGGAGGATCCGAGCCAGCCGCTCCGCAGCGCTGGCACTGCGTTCCGAACCCAGCCCGCGCCAGCCTGGACCCACGTGGGGCGCTTCGGTGCGGACGCGATCGACGACGTCCTGGTGGTCGGTCGGGACGACCCTCGGCTGCAGACCGAGTATGCGACGGTGGACGCCGCCGGACAGTTCGCGAGCCGACGGCTGTTCAGCCAGGTGATCCCGCCGTTCGAGGCCTCCGCGCTGGGGGACGTGGATGGCGATGGAGCGACGGACCTCCTCTTCGCAGCGGGCGGAGCGGCCAGCTCCATCCGCATCCTGTTCGGGGAGGCCGGCCCGGACTTCAGCGAGCGTCGGCTCGTCGACGTCTCGTCGGTTCCGGAGCTACGTTCGGGCGTGGTCGTCGGAGTCCACGCGGTCGGCGTCGGCCCTGACCGGACCCTCGTGCTCGTCACCGAGGGTGGTGTGGGTGGTCCGGATCCCGCGATCGTCCACCTGCCTGCATCGGCTCCTCGCACCTACCTACCCGGCTCGGCGTTCGCGGTCGGACTCGGGCCGTTCGGCGGATCGGTCACGCGGGCGCTGTCTTCCGACCTGGACGGCGACGGCGTCGACGAGCTCGTGGTCGCGCGCGCCTCGTCCGGGCTCGAGCTCCACGAGTGGTCGACCGACCGGTTCGCGCTGCGGAGCGGAGCCGTCGGGCTCGATGCTGTTCGGACAGGCCGCGTCACGGACCTCGAGGCCGGACCTGCGGTCCAGGGCGACGGTCGCGCGGCCGTGTTCGTCGTCCACGACCAGCCGATCGGTGGGGGTGTCGAGGCGCGTGTGTCGACGCTGCTGGTCGAGCCCGGGCTCGCACTGGCCGACCCGCGCGCCCAGACCCCTCTGCAGGACGCGCCTCGCGCGGTGCTCGTCGGTGACTTCGAAGTGGCGGGCAGCGTGACCGGCGAGCTCCTGGTCGCGTTCACCGACCGGTTGGAGCTTTTCGCGAACGATGGGCTCGGCCAACACACGTCGCAGGCGATCCTCGCCACCCAGGGGATTCTCCCGTCCACGCTGGCGGGTCTGTGGGCGGGCTCGGCCGGCGGTGTCCCGCGCGGAGCGGTGTTCCTGATCGAGGACGGGCGCGTCGGCGTGCTGGGTGCGGACGGGTCGATCCAGATCTCGGCCGACTCGTTGATCGACGGCTCGGGCACGCTCGCGGTCGCGACGCGTCTCGCGGTCGGGGATGTCGACGCCGACGGCCGCGATGACGTCGTCGTCCTGGTGGCAGTCGAGCGTCCGTCGACGGGTGCGATCGAACGTCAGATCGCCCTGCTGCGCGGGGTCGACGGGGCGTTCCCGTTCGCCGTGCCGGTCCGCTCCGCCCGCACGGATGTGACCGGCGCGGCAGTCGACATCGCGCTCGGTGATCTCGCACCGACGGCGGTCGGGCCCAGGCGATTGGAAGCTGTCGTCGCGGTCGGACGCGACGACGCGACCAACCGCGGACTGCACTTCTTCCGCTACGTGGCCGGAGTGAGGCCCGAGGACGACCACTTCGTGGTCTCCGTGATCGATCCGGGCGATGCGCGCGTCGCCGATCGGCTCGACCCCGGGCTCGTGCGCGTGGCCGACCTCGACGGGGACGCGAGGGATGATCTCGTGGTGGTCTCGTCGACGCAGGACGTCGTCCAGGTCCTCCGCCAGTCGAGAACCTCGACCCGCGTCCAGGACGAAGGGGACGTGGATCCGCTCGTGTTCGCAGTGAGCGCCGAACAGCCGCTGCCCGGTGGGCTTCCCGAAGCGCTCCAACTCGCGGACTTCGACGGGGACGGGCTCGCCGACCTGGTCGCCCGCGTGCGATCCCGCGCGTCTCAGGGGCTGTTCCCGCTGGTGCTCGCGGTGTCGAACGGTCTCGGCGGGTTCACCCAGGTCCTCGAGGTGCCGAGCGAGCACCTGGGCGCGGTCGGCGTCGGGGTCTCGACCGGGATCGGAGACGTGAACGCGGATGCGATCCCCGACGTGGTCCTCGGCGTGCGCGGCGACAGCGGCGCGGTCGCGCCCGCGCTCCGCGTGCTGTTCGGCGCGCATCGCTGACCGTGCACTCGCCGTGGCTCGGGGCTACGCTCCCGGCCCATGGTCACCTCCCTGTCCAGCGCCAGTCGTTCCCGTCCGAAGAAGCCGCTCCGCATCGCCATGGTCGGGCACGCGTTCATGGGGCGCGCCCACAGCAACGCGATCCGCCAGGTCGGTCGGTTCTTCGACCTGCCGTTCGAGGTCGTCCCGCAGGTCGTCGTCGGCCGCGATCCGGAGCGTGTCGAAGCGGCACGCCAGAAGTTCGGCTTCGTCGAAGGCTCGGTCGACCTGGACGCGGTGCTCGCGCGGGAGGACATCGACGTCATCGACGTGGCGACCCCGAACGACACGCACGGACCGATCACGATGGCTGCGCTCCGGGCCGGCAAGCACGTGATGTGCGAGAAGCCGCTGGCGATGACCGTCAAGGAGGCCAAGGCGATGCGCGACCTCGCCGCGCGCAAGGGGGTGCGGGTCGCGCTCTGGCACAACTACCGACGTGCGCCGGCGGCGAGCCTCGCGCAGCGGATCATCGCGCGTGGCGACATCGGCACCGTGCGCCACGTCCGCGCGATCTACCTGCAGGACTGGCTGGCCAGCCCCGACTCCCCGTGGAGCTGGCGCAACGACCGGGCTCTCTGCGGCTCGGGCGCCCACGGCGACCTCAACGCGCACCTCATCGACATGACCCGCTTCCTGACCGGGCTCGAGTTCGCCGAGGTGTGCGGCATGGAGGAGACGTTCACGAAGACGCGCAAGGACGGCGCCGGCAAGCGGCGTCCGGTCGACGTCGATGATGCGTTCGCGTTCCTGGCCCGCTTCGACGGCGGCGCGATCGGCACGTTCGAGGCGACGCGAGCCGCACCCGGCCGCAAGAACTACAACCAGATCGAGATCAACGGCACGAAGGGCTCGGTCCGCTGGAACCTGGAGCGGATGAACGAGCTCGAGGTGTTCCGCTCCGACGACGCGGCCGACTGCCAGGGCTTCCGCACCGTGATGTGCATGGACGGCCCGCACCCTTACGCAGCCAACTGGTGGCCGGACGGCCACATCATCGGCTACGAGCACACCTTCGTGCACACGCTCGCCGACTTCGTGCTGTCGCTGAAGGGCCGCAAGCCGTTCCACCCCAACTTCGACGACGGAGTCGCCGTCCAAGCGGTGCTCGAGGCTTCGCAGAAGTCGGCTGCCTCGCGCCGGTGGGTCAAGGTCCGCGCCTGATCCGCGCCGCGGCCCCGCGTCCATGTCCGTCGTCCCAATTCACTCCCGGAGAAACATGACGATCCAAGGTCCCGCCATCTTCCTCGCCCAGTTCATGGGGGACGAGGCACCGTTCAACAGCTTCGACAGCATCTGCGCCTGGGCATCCGAGCTCGGCTACCTGGGCGTCCAGGTGCCGTCCTGGGACCCGCGCTGCTTCGACCTCGAGAAGGCCGCGAAGAGCAAGGCCTACTGCGAGGAGATCCAGGGCGTCGCGGCCAGCCACGGCCTCGAGATCACCGAGCTGTCGACCCACCTGCAGGGGCAGCTCGTCGCCGTGCATCCCGCCTACGCGTCGATGTTCCAGGCCTTCGCTCCGAAGGGTGTGAAGACGCCGAAGGACATGCAGCGGTGGGGCACGCAGCAGGTGAAGTGGTGCCTGACGGCGTCGAAGCACATGGGGCTGAAGGCGATGCCGACGTTCCCGGGTGCCCTGATGTGGCACACGGTCTACCCGTGGCCGCAGCGCCCGGCCGGCCTCGTCGACGCAGGGTTCACCGAGCTCGCGAAGCGCTGGCGTCCGATCCTCGACCACGCCGACAAGTCCGGCGTCGACTGCGCGTACGAGGTGCACCCGGGCGAGGACATCCACGACGGCGCGACCTACGAGATGTTCCTCGACAAGGTCGACCAGCACGAGCGGGCGCGCCTGCTCTACGACCCGAGCCACTTCGTGCTCCAGTGCCTCGACTACCTCGACTACATCGACCGCTACCACGATCGGATCAGCTGCTTCCACGTGAAGGACGCCGAGTTCGTGCCGAACGGCCGGGTGGGCGTCTACGGCGGCTACCAGTCGTGGCAGGACCGGGCGGGCCGCTTCCGCAGCCTCGGTGACGGCGAGGTCGACTTCACGTCGATCTTCACCAAGCTGACCCACTACGGATTCAGCGGCTGGGCGGTGCTCGAGTGGGAGTGCTGCTTCAAGGACTCGCAGCAGGGCGCCGAGGAAGGCGCGCCGTTCATCGCCAGCCACCTGATCACGCCTCCGGCCAAGGCGTTCGACGACTTCGCCGGCGGCTCGATCGACAAGAAGGCGATCCGCGACGCTCTCGGGCTGTGACGGCCCGCGGGCTGCCCGGGCGCTGATCTCGGGCAGCGGGGCGCCTCAGCCCTGCGCCGACGGGCGCGGGTCGCCGACGCGCGTGCCCACCGGCAGCGCGTCGAGCTTCGAGCTCTGCACCTCGAAGTGCGGGCGACCGTGGCGGTCGGCGCCGCGGAACAGCAGGATGGCCGCAGCCCGCTCCTCCGTGGCCGCGGCGACCGCGTCGAACAGCGGGTCGCCGTCCTCGATGGGCAGGTCCTCGCCCTCGTCGCGACCGATCAACAGGACGCGACGGCCGTCGACGTCGAGCAGCCCGAGCTTCTCGAGGACCTTGGCCCTGTGGCTGTCCGCATCGTCGCCCTCCGGGCAGACGTCGATCCCGACGAGGATCAGGCCGGCCTCCTCCGCGTCGCGGCGTCCGAGCACGGAGACGTAGTCGAGGACGATCTCCGGGTGGACCTGCCGCGGGCGCCCGCCGCTCGCCAGCAGCACGCGCTGCGGACCTGCGGCTCGGATCGACGAGAGCGCGGCTTCGACCTGCGGGTCGTCCCTCCGTGCTCCGGCCCACGCGAGGACCACGTCCTTCGTGCCGACGTCTTCGGCGGCCCCCAGCAGCAGGGGCACCTCGCGTTCGATCTGCGCGAGGATCGCGTCCTGTTCGCCGGACGGGCAGGCGTGCAGCGTCAGTCGTGCGCCGTCGACCTCGAGCGGGCCGAACAGGGACGGATGGACCTGGACCGGCGCGGCCGACCCGACCACGACCCGGGACGCGCCGCGCTCGGCGAGGACCCGGGCGAGCCGGTCGGCGAGGTCGCCCGGCTCGTCGATGCGGAACGCGCCGTCCGCAGGCCATTCCGCGGCGTCCAGCTCGCGGGTCAGCGCGGCGTCGACCTGCTCGGGGGTACGACCGCCAGAAGCGACGCGGAGCGAGACCGCGTCGTCGGAAGAGGCCGCCGCCGTCAGCAGCGACGGGAGGATCACGTCGGTGGCGCCGTCCTGGACCGCCTCGAGGCGAGCGGCGCCCGCCTGTTCGAAGATCTCCCGGATGCGACCTGCCATGCTCCGAGACACGTTGCCCTGACCCTCGAACGTGACGCGCACGTCCTTGCCGCCGGCCGCCGTCGCAGCCCAGGGCGCGACGCGCCGCTCGATCGCGCGCAGGACCTCGATCGGCTTGCCGGCCTCGGTGCCGATCCGGACGGCGATCGGGCTCTTCGAGTCATCGATCTGGACCGGCAGCGGCCAGAACGGTTCGCGTTCCTGGCCGCCGAACGAGCAGGCGATCGAGCGAGGGCCGATCCCGGCGAGCACGTCGTCGATGCACGCGGCTTCGACCGCTGCGTCGAGCGCGTAGCCCTCCGGCCAGTCGACGGTGACCTCCTTGTCGCGCAGGAGCTCGGCGGCAGCCTCCGCCTCACGACGGAACGCTGCGAGCACAGCGCTCTGGCCGCGATCACCGGTCCTGACCTGGATGGCGGCGCGGGCGCCGTCCCCGGCAGCCGCCGTGCGCAGCATCAGCGGCAGGACCACGTCGTCCTCGTCGTCGCGTCGGGCCACGCGCACTTCGGCGGCCGAGGCCGCGGCTGCCGCCTCGATCAGGCGGGTGGTGTGCGCGGGCGACAGCGCGCGATCGCGGGCATGCAGCACCACGCGCTTCCCGGCGAGCTGCGCGGCGATCCGCGGCAGCGCCAGTTCGAGAGCGGCGTCCATGGTCGCATCGTCGTCCGCGACGTCGACGTGGATCGCCACCGTGCTGCCGTCGCCGGCTTCCGCGGTGACCCGGGCCTCGAGCTCACGGTCGAACCGGACCTCGCCATCGATGCGGAGGCTCTTCGCGGTGGCGAACGCCTCGTCGAGCGCGGCCACGGTCGTGCGGTGGGGTGCTGCCCCCGACGTGCAGGAGACGTCGACGTGCTTGCCCTCGGCCTCGGCCGCCACCGCCGCGAGCGCGCCCGCGATCGCGAACGCGACGTCCTTCGGCGGGCAGCTCGTGTCGTCGATCGAGACCTTCGTCCGATCCCCGTCGGCGCTGGCCGTGATCGCCGCGGTCGGCAGCTCGCCCTCGTGGACGAGCTCGTCCCCGAAGCCTCTGCGGACCACGAGCTGCAGCGGGCGACAGCCGGCGAGGGTCTCGGCGACCAGCGCCTTCACCGCGCTGCCGATCACCGCCTCGCCGCCGAACGCGACGACGACCTTCCGGAACCGCAGCGCGTCGCCGCCCTTGGCCAGGCGCTCCAGGGGACCGCGCACGGCGTCCAGGACGGCCGCCTTCGCCATGTCGGCGACCACCACGTCGACCCGCACGTCGAAGCCTTCCTCGTCACTCGGGCCGTGGGACACCTTCACGGCGGAGTCCTCCTCGATCGGCTCCAACTCGGGGAGCTCGTCGTCGACCGGCTCCAGCACGTCGAACTCCTCCTCGATCGGCTCGAGCTCGGGCAGGTCGTCGTCCTGCGACGCCGGCGCCGACGGGGCATTCTTGGTCGGGCGGACGGACGGCTTGCGGCGGCGTGCTGCGCTCATGGTGGATCGGGTCTCGGGCCTGGAGGAGGCCGGTCCTCGGTCGTCCCGGCCGCGAAAAGGGCTCGGAAGGCTAGCAAGTCCCGCCCGACCCGCCCACCATCCGTCCCGGGCCGGGCGGAGCCGGTCGGAGTGGCTGCAATGAGCGAAGAGCCGGATCTGATCCGCGTGGAGGTCGAGGCCGATCGTTCGGTCCAGTTCGCGCTGCACCAGAACGCCGTGGCGGTCGTCAAGCGGGTGCGGATCGGCAATGCGGGTGACGCAACGCTTCGCGGGGTCCGCGTCCATGTGTCGATCGACAGCGGAGTGTGCGCGGGTGCGACCCTGCTCGTCGACGCGATCTCCGCCGGGACGACGCACAACCTCGAAGAGATCGACGTGCGCCTGGACCCGGAGCGCCTGAGGCTCCAGACCGAACGCGAGCGCACCGTGCTCCGCGTCCTCGTCGAGGCCGAGGGCGGGAGTCGGGCCGAGGTGCTGCAGGATCTCGAAGTGCTGGCTTTCGACGAGTGGCCGGGTCTCCGCTCGCTGCCGCCGCTCCTCGCCAGCTTCGTGCTGCCGAACGACCCGGCGCTGTCGTCGCTGCTCGGTCGTGTCGCTGAGCGCCTCCGCGAGACGACCGGCGACGGCAGCCTCGACGGCTACCAGACGAAGAACCCCGAGCGCGCGCGTGCCGTCACGGCCGCCGTCCACGCCGCGCTCGTGGACGCGGAGCTGACCTACGCGGTTCCGCCGGCGAGCTTCGAGGAGTCAGGGCAGCGCGTTCGCCTCCCGTCTCGGATCCTGGGCGAACGCCTCGCGACCTGCCTCGATCTGACGCTCTTGGCCGCAGCCCTTCTCGAACAGGCGGGACTCCGGCCGCTGCTCGTCCTCGTCGAGGGCCATGCGTTCGTCGGTGCGTGGCTGAGGCCCGAGTCCTTCGACGCGGTTGCGGAAGAGGATGGGCTGAGACTCAGGAAACGGATCGACGTCGGCGACATCGTCGTCTTCGAGACCACCTCGACGGTCGTCGACAGGAGGTCGAGTTTCGATGTGGCCGCGGCCACTGCACGCAGCGGTCTCGACGAGCTCGAGTCTTTCCGCGCTGTCGTCGACGTCGCCGAGGCGCGTCGGGCCGGGTTCCGCCCGCTGGCTCAACGCGAGGGAGCGTCCTCGACGTCGGACCCTGGGCTCGGGGACGCGGTGTCCCTGGCTCCGCCCGTCCAGGCCGCGCCGGCGCCGATCCCAGCCCCCGAGAGCGTTCCTTCGCCTGCAGCCCCCGAGACCCGCCTCGAGAGGTGGCGTCGCCGCCTGCTCGACCTCGGTCTCCGCAACCGGCTGATCGCGTTCGTCGAGTCCAAGAAGACGATGCGGCTCCTCGTCGACGACCTCGCGGTCCTCGCAGATGCGCTCGCCGAGGGTGGGACGTTCGAACTCGTCGGCCGGGCGACCCGCAGCGGCCCGGACGGTCAGCTGCCCGCGGAGAGGACGCCCGCTGACGAGCGCGCGCGCCGGCGAATCCTGGTCGACCACGACGCGGTCGACGTCGAGAGGCGTTCGGTCGAGATCTACCGCCACGCGCGTTCGACCCTCGAGGAGTCAGGGAGCAGCACGCTCTACCTCGGGCTCGGGATGCTCGTCTGGTTCGAGAGCCCGTCGTCGTCGACGCCGCGGCGCGCTCCGCTGCTCCTCCTCCCGCTGGTCGTCACGCGACCTTCGGTCCGGGAGTCGGTCCGTATCGGGCTCGCAGACGATGACGCACGGGTCAACTTCACGCTCCTCGAGAAGCTCGTGCAGGACTTCGACATCGACGTTTCGGGCCTCCGGGAGATCTCCGAGGACGAGCGTGGGCTCGACGTCGCCGGGTTCCTGCAGCGGTTCAGGCGCGCGGTGCTCGAGGTGGATCGGTTCGAGGTCGTCGACGAGGCCTGGGTCGCGCCGTTCTCGTTCACGAAGTTCCTGATGTGGGCGGATCTCCAGGAACGCGCGACTTCCCTGCTCGAGGCTCCGGTCCTCCGTCACCTCGTCGAACGCCCGCGCGATGCGTTCGAGCCGGGCGCCGAGTTCCCGGAACCCGACACACTCGACCGGACGCTGCCGGCGACCGAGACGTTCTGCCCGCTCGACGCCGACAGCTCGCAGCTGGCTGCGGTTCGCGCGGCTGAACTCGGCAGGAGCTTCGTGCTGGAGGGGCCGCCCGGCACAGGGAAGTCGCAGACGATCACCAACCTGATCGCGCAGTGCCTCGCCGGCGGGCAGCGCGTGCTGTTCGTCTCCGAGAAGATGGCAGCGCTCCAGGTCGTCCAGCGCCGCCTCGCCGCGGTCGGTCTCGCGCCCTTCTGTCTCGAGCTCCACTCGAACCGCTCGAACCGACGGGAGGTCGTGGATCAGCTCGTTGCGGTGCTCGAAGGTGCGGGGCCGCGGGACGCCGAGTCGTTCACCGAGCAGGCTCGGCGGCTCGAGCGTGAGCGCGACGACCTGAATCGGTTCGTGCAGCTGCTGCACGAGCCGGGACCGTTCGGAGAGAGCCTGTACACGGTGACAGCCCGACTCTGTGCGCTTCGAACCGCGCCGCTGGTGCCGCTCCCGTTCGGGGGCCCTGCGGGCATCGACGGTGCAGCGGTGTCCGCCCGTCGCGAAGCGGTCGACCGGCTGGAGACTGCGGTCCGGGCGATGGGTCATCCGTCCGCGCACCCGCTGCGGCGCTTCGAGCGATCGGACTTCGAGGTGCGACTCGCAGATCGCGTCGTCGCAGCGTGCGGCGATGCGGCGCAGGCGGCGGATGAACTGGTCGCGCGCCTCGCCGACCTCGAGGAGCTGCTGGGAGTGGGCGAGAGCACGCTCGCCGCGCTGTCCGTGCGCGACCTCGCGCGGGTCGCGGAGCTGTGCTCACTCGCGGTCGCGTCGCCCGGTGTGCCGAGGGGTGCACTCGAAGGATCGGGCTGGGCTGCCCGCCGCGATGCGCTCTCAGTCTCGATCGCGGACGTCGAAGCCCGAGATGTCGCGCGTGATGTGCTGCTCTGGATCTTCGAGGACTCGGTCCTGGAGCTGGATGTGGAGCGGCTGTCCGCTGCTTGGGAGCATGCGCGTCAGTCCATCTGGCCGCTGTCGTGGTGGCGGGGCCGCGAGGTCGACCTCGCTCTGGCGAGCGTGGCGAAGGATGGTCGCGGCCCACAGGGCGAGGAGCGGACGAGGGCGCTGACCGCTGCCTGCGACGTCGCCGCGCGGAGTCGCGCGCTCGCGGACCCGGGGCACGTCGCGGTTGCGGAGTTCGGAGCATCGCTGTGGAGGCGCGGAGAGCCCGGCGGTGTCGCCGAGCTACGCAGCGCGCTCGAGTGGATCGACGCCGTGCGTCGGCTGCTCGGTGCGCTCGTCGACGGGATGGCCCCGGAGGTCGGCGTGCGCTTCCGCGAGGCCTTCACAGGTCTTGTCACCGAACGGCGGGACGAGCTCGAGCCCGGGCGACGGCCCGTCCAGGTCCTGTGCGACCTCGGGCGCGCCCATGCGGCGCACGATGCGGCGCGACGCGCACTGTTCGACCTCGTCGAGATCGATGCGTCGGCTCCCGCCGCATACGACGAGGATCTGGAGGAGCTCGTCTCCCAGTACGAGTCGTGGCGACAGCACGCGCCGGAGCTCTTGCGCGGCTACTGCCACTGGCGGCGCGTCCGCGGCGAGGCGCTGGATCTAGGTCTCACACCGCTGGTCGCTGCGGTCGAGGATCCTTCGGAACCGGTCCAGCTCGGCGGGCTCTCAGACGCGTTCGAGCGCGGTTTCCGAGAGGCTTGGCTCGACGCTGTCACTGACGCGGACGATCGACTGCGCACTTTCCACGGTCGGGAGCACGAGCGGCGGATCCAGAGGTTCCGCGAGCTGGATCGCGCATGCATCCATGCGGCCCGTGCGGTGGTCGCTGCGCGGCTCTGGGCCGGAGTCCCGGTCGGCGGTGGCAGGACGAATGACGCGTCGGAGGTTGGAATCGTCCGGCGAGAGTCGCGGAAGAAGCGTCGCCACCTTGCTGTACGTCGACTCCTGGCATCGATCCCGAACCTGCTGCCGCGGCTCAAGCCCTGCTTCCTGATGAGCCCGCTGTCGGTCGCCCAGTACTTGACTGAAGAGGTCGAGCCGTTCGACTTGGTTGTCTTCGACGAGGCTTCGCAGATCACCCCGTGGGATGCAGTGGGGGCGGTCGCGCGTGCACATCGCTGCGTCGTCGTCGGCGACACGAGGCAGCTGCCGCCGACGAACTTCTTCCAGCGCGCGGACGAAGGAGAGGACGGCTTCGACGATGCGGACGCGGAGGATCTCGAGAGCATCCTCGACGAGTGCGTCGCAGCCGGGCTGCCCTCGATGCAGCTCCGGTGGCACTACCGCAGCCAGCACGAGAGCTTGATCGCGTTCAGCAACCACCACTACTACGAGAACCGGCTGCACACGTTTCCCGGTCCCGAGGCGGTGTCGGACCGGTTCGGGGTCTCGCTCTGCCCGGTCCCGCACGGCGTGTACGACCGCTCGAAGTCCCGACAGAATCGCGCCGAGGCTGAGTCCGTCGTAGCCGACGTCGTGCGGCGGCTCCGGCACGGTGCGGAGCGGGGCGAGCGCGTCTCGCTCGGCGTCGTCACGTTCTCCCAGGCGCAGCAGAACCTGATCGAGGACCTGCTCGACGCCGCGCGCCGGGATCACCCTGAGCTCGACTCCGCCTTCGAGGGCGACGAGCCCGTGTTCGTGAAGAACCTCGAGAACGTCCAGGGCGACGAGCGGGACACGATCCTGTTCTCGATCGGCTACGGCCCGGACGTGCACGGTCGCGTCGCGATGCACTTCGGACCACTCAACCGACCGGGGGGCGAGCGGCGTCTGAACGTCGCGATCACGCGCGCGCGCCGGCAGGTCGTCGTGCACGCGACGCTCCGCGCCGACCAGATCGACCTGTCGCGGACCTCCGCGGTCGGCGTGCGGCACCTGAAGACCTTCCTCGACTACGCGTCGCGTGGACCGGCTGCGATCGCGGAGGCGGTCGAGGTCCGGACCGACGCCGAGTACGGGTCGCCGTTCGAGGCGGAGGTGGCCGCGGCGCTGCGTGCCCGCGGTCACGACGTCGAGCTCCAGGTCGGCTGCTCCGGCTACCGCATCGACCTCGCGGTGCGCGACCCCGAGCGGCCGGGTCGTTTCCTGCTCGGCATCGAGTGCGACGGAGCGAGCTACCACTCGGCGCGGACCGCGCGGGACCGGGATCGCCTTCGGGCTGCGGTGCTCGAGCGGCTCGGGTGGACGCTCTGTCGGATCTGGTCGACCGACTGGTGGCGGGATCGCGTGCAGGAGCTCGAGAGGCTGGACGCGGCGATCGCCGACGCCGCACGCAGGCGGCCGGAGCCGGAGCCCGTGCCCGCGGCACCGCTCGCGGACGAGGAGGAGCGCGTCGCGCCGGGACCGGCCGCGG
>JAQCBR010000111.1 GCA_027621295.1 Planctomycetota bacterium | reverse complement strand
GCTCGGCAAGCCGGGTAGCGTCGAGCGTGCCTGCGAGCAGCTCGGGCGGCTCGCGGGGCGGACCCACGAGCTGATCACCGCGGTCGCCTGCGTCCACGACGGGGGCGTCGAGGAGTTCGTCGACCGGACGCGACTGGAGATGCGCGCGCTGTCCGCCGACGAGATCCGCAGCTACGTCGCGGTCGACCAGCCGCTCGACTGCGCGGGCAGCTACAAGCTCGAGGCGGCCGGGATCGGGCTCTTCGAGCGCATCGAGTCCGCGGACTGGACGGCGATCGAAGGTCTGCCGCTGCTCCAGCTGGCTGGGTTGCTCCGACGCCTCGGCGTCGCGATGCGTTCTTGATCCCAAGCCCGCCCGCGTCAGCGGGACGAGCCGTGGATCATCGCGAGGAACTCGCGGCGCGTGCTCGGATCGTCGCGGAACGCGCCGGTCATACGGCTCGTCATCGTCATCGAGCCGGGCTTGTGGACGCCACGCGTCGTCATGCAGAAGTGCTCGGCCTCGATGACGACGGCCACGCCTTTCGGCTTGAGGACGCGGTCGATCGTGTCGGCGATCTGCACGGTCAGCTTCTCCTGGATCTGCAGTCGCTTCGCGTAGACCTCGACCAGGCGGGCGATCTTGCTGAGTCCGACGACGCGGCGGTCCGGGAGGTAGGCGACGTGGGCCTTGCCGAGGAAGGGCACCATGTGGTGCTCGCAGTGCGACTCGAGCCGGATGTCCCGGACGGTCACCATCTCGTCGTAGCCTTCGATCTCCTCGAAGGTCTTCGCAAGGATGTCCTCCGGGTCCTGGCCGTAGCCGGCGAAGAACTGCGCGTAGGAGCGGACCACGCGCGAGGGCGTCTCGAGCAGTCCCTCGCGCGTCGGGTCGTCCCCCGCCCATGCGAGGAGGGTGCGGACCGCGGCTTCGGCCTCCGCCTGGGACGGCCGACGAGCCACCTCACCTGCCTGCCTGTCCGCCGTCCGCGCGGCGTCGGTCGCTCCTGCGCCCGACGAGGGCTCGTGGCGATCATGCTCGTTCGGGTGTTCCGGCTCGCGAGGCCCTCGATCTGCACACACGGCGCTCTCCCTGGTCGGGTCCTTGGTTCCTGCCAGGCACTCGGTCGTCGAGCTCATGGCGCGCAGTTCGGCGCGTGGGGGGCCGCGGATGCGGGCCGGTCGCCGCCGCGAAGTGTAGCCGAGCTGCGCGGCGGGGAGTACCTTGCGCGCCGCAGATGGTGATCCAAGTCCACGACTCGCTGTCCCGGACGCTCAAGGCGTTCGAACCCCTGGAGCCCGGCCGTGTCCGGCTCTACCTGTGCGGGCCGACCGTCTACGACGACTGCCACATCGGCCACCTGATGGGGCCGGTGCTGTTCGACACGATCGCGCGCTGGCTCCAGGCACGGGGCTACGAGGTCCGCTTCGTCAACAACATCACCGACATCGACGACAAGATCATCCGGCGCGCGCTGGCCGAGGGGCGCGACTGGAAGGAGGTCGCCGAGACCTACACCGCCGAATACTTCGACCTGCTGGCGACGCTCGGGGTCGCGACGATCACCGACCATCCTCGCTGCACGGACTTCGTGCCGCAGATGATCGGATTCATCGCCGAGCTGATCGACGCCGACCGCGCCTACGTCGCCGAGGACGGCGTCTACTACGACGTCCAGCGTCAGCCGGGCTACGGCAAGCTGTCCGGCCGCAACGTCGAGGACATGATTGCCGGCGCTCGCATCGAGGTGCAGTCCTCCTTGCGCCACCCGGCCGACTTCGCGCTGTGGAAGTTCGCGAAGCCGGGCGAGCCGTCGTGGGAGAGCCCTTGGGGAGCGGGTCGTCCGGGCTGGCACATCGAGTGCTCGGTGATGGCCAGCGAGCTCCTCGGGCCGGTGTTCGACATCCACGCGGGCGGGGAGGACCTG
Organism: Planctomycetota bacterium; assembly: GCA_027621295.1. Taxonomy (GTDB): domain Bacteria; phylum Planctomycetota; class UBA1135; order UBA1135; family UBA2386; genus JAQCBR01. The sequence continues at coordinate 11,649 of JAQCBR010000111.1, read as the reverse complement.
AAGTTCCCGCACCACGAGAACGAGATCGCGCAGAGCGAGGCGCACGGCGATGCCTACGCGCAGTGCTGGTTGCACAACGGACTGATCCAGTACGGCGGCAAGAAGATCGCGAAGAGCGATCCGCGCATGCAGGACCCGGCTTTCTCCCAGCAGTTCCAGGCGCGTTGGCTGCTCGGTCACTACGGGGCGCCTGCGGTCCGGTTCTTCCTGCTGCGCGGCCACTACCGGCGGCCGATCGACTTCGAGCCGCAGAACCTCGAGGCGGCGCGGACGGGGCTCGTCCGCCTCGCGCGGCAGCTCGGTGCGCTCGGCGACGAGCCGCTCGCCGGCGACCCGACGGAGGTGCTCGGCCGCGCCCTGGAGGACGCGGAGCTCTTGCGTCTGCGCGACCGCTTCTGCAGCGCGATGGACGAGGACTTCGGGACCGGAGAGGCGCTGGGCCACCTGTTCTCGGTCGCGCACCACGCGGGTCGGCTCGACGGCGATGCCCAGCAGGAAGCGCTCCGGCTCCTCCGGGACCTTGGGCGCGTGCTCGGCATGTTCATGCCGGGTGACCTCGCGCGTCTCGAGGACGCGCGCCGGGGCGATGACGCGCTGTCGGCGGTCGCCGCAGCGCTGATCGAAGTCCGCCAGGATGCGCGCGCCCGCCGGGACTTCGCCACCGCGGATGCGGTGCGTGACGCGCTCGAAGAGGCGGGTCTCGCCGTTCTGGACGGGGCCGACGGGACGACGTTCGAGCTGCGAGCCGCGGGCTCGGACATCCTCGACCGTGTTCTCGACGCTGCGCTCGCGATCCGCAGGAGCGCGCGCGCCGGCGGTGACTACGCGACGTCCGATGCGATCCGCGATCGGCTCGCCGCGGCTGGCGTCAAGATCCTCGATGGTGCGGAGGGTTCGCGATGGGAACTCGGCTGATGCGCTTCGTCGTCCTCGTCTGCGCGGGGCTGTTCTCCAGCGCCTGCTCGGTCGCGACCTACGGCGGTGGCGTCGGTCGGGAGGACGTGGTGGAGTCGGTGGTCGCGACTCCCTGGCAGGAGATCGGCCGGAGCGTCGAAGGCCGCCCGATCCGGCTGCGCACGATCGGTTCGGGCGCCCGGCGCGTGCTCTGGGTCGGTGGAATCCACGGCAACGAGGTCGAGGGGGTGATCGCGACCGAAGAGCTGCCCGCTGCGTTCGCGGGAGTGCGAGGGCTGTCTGATCGAGTGACGTTGACGATCGTCGAGGACGTCAATCCCGACGGCCGGGCCGCTCGCTCGCGCGGGAACGCGCACGGGATCGACCTGAACCGGAACTACCCGGCGCGCAACTTCGCGGCGAGCCCGACGAACGGCGACGAGCCGCTCTGTGAGCCCGAGTCGCGGGTGCTGCACGACCTGATCGTCCGTCTGGATCCGCACGTGGTCATCGTCGCCCACAGCTGGGGGCGGCGCGCGGACGGTCCGCCCTGCTTCATCAACTTCGACGGGCCTGCCGAGCACCTCGCGCGGCGGTTCGGGGAGCTCAGCGGCTACGCGGTGGTCCCCTCCGAGAACATCCACGGAACTCCTGGATCGCTCGGTTCGTTCGTCGGGATCGACCGCCGGACTCCGATCCTGACCCTCGAATACGAGCGCGGTCGCTCACCCGATCGCTGCTGGTCGGAGACCAGAGAGGCGATCCTCGCGGTGATCGGCGGGGACACCGGGTCCGGATCGTGATCGCAGCGCTCGCGCTCGCGCTGGCTCCGACGCTCCTCGGTCCCGGGGAGCCGCCTCCTGTCGCGCACCCGGGTCCTCCGGTCTACGTGGAGGTCTTCGTCGAACCCGCGCGCGTCGCGGTGCAGTTCACCGGCGAGCAGGCGACGCTGGCCCGCTGGCTCGGGCTCGAGGATCCGGAAGCGGTCTACGAGTCGCCCCTCTCCTCGGCCGACCGGGGAGAGCTGGAGACGGCGATCCGAGCCTTCCTCTCCGCGCACGAGCCGATCCACGTCGATGGCGATGCGGTCACGCCGCGGCTTCGGATCGAAGACCTCGACGTGCCGCCGGACGAGGTCACCGGCTACGGGGTTCCGGCCCTTCGGTTCGTCGTCCGCTGCGACGTCGCCGAGCTGCCACGCCAGGTCGGTCTGACCTGGGAGGTGTGGGAAGGGCTCGCGTGGTTCGATGCGGTCAAGCTGCCGGTGGTGTTCCGGTCTTTCGGCGAGGCGACGCTCGCGTTCCTGACTCCGGAGGAGCCCGGCTACACGTGGCGCCCCGAGGTCGTGCTGCCGCCCGAGCCGGTTCCGGTCCCCGGGATCGCCCCGATCCGGACGGCCGGGCCCGAGCCGCTGCGTCTTCCGCTGGTGTCGGTCGGGCTCGCGCTCGCGCTGCTCGGCGGACTGCGCCCGCTCCGGCGAGCGGGCGTCGGTCGCCCGGCGCTCGGCGCGCTCGCGCTCAGCGTCCTGGTGACCGGCTTCATCCTCCGCTCGACGGCCGTGGTGTCGGTCTCCGCTCCTTGGCGTGGTCCTGTCGCCGTGCCCGACCCCGAGTCCGCGGAGCGGATCTTCACCGAGCTGTTGCGGAACGTGTACCGGGCGTTCGATGCTCCGGACGAGAGCCGGGTCTACGAGACGCTCCGCGTCTGCGTGACCGACGAACTGCTGGATCAGCTCTACGGCGAGATCTACGAGAGCCTGATCCTGCGCGGCGAGGGCGGCGCGATGTGCCAGATCGAGGCCGTCGAGTTCGGGGCGGGCGACGTGGACGTCGAAGCGACCTACGAGCCCTGGGACGTCGTCCCCGAGGAGCGCGAGGACGCGCCCTTCTTCCGCGCGCGCCAGTCGTGGACCGTGCGTGGCCGCGTGTCCCACTGGGGCCACGAGCACAGTCGGGAGAACGCGTACGAAGCCGAGTACGTGGTGCGCAACGACGGCGACGGATGGCGGCTCGCCAGCTGCGAGATCCTCGACCACAGCCGCGTGGACGGGGACGGATGACGGAGCGTTCCGCAGCCTCCGAGCCGATCGTCCAGGTCCGCACTCTCGCCTTCGGCTACGGAGCCGAGGGCTTCCGGCTGGAGGTCGACGGGCTGGAGGTGCGTGCCGGTGAACGGGTCGCGGTCGTCGGTCCGAGCGGTTCGGGAAAGACGACGCTACTGCACCTGCTCGCGGGCATCCTGACGCCGGAGTCCGGGCGTGTCGCGGTCGCCGGCGTCGATCTGGGCGCCAGCACCGACGCCCAGCGGCGGCGCCACCGGCTCGAGAAGCTCGGTCTCGTGTTCCAGGAGCTCGAACTCCTCGACCACCTGGACGTCCGCGAGAACATCCTGCTGCCCTACCTGATCGGGCTGCCCGCAGATCCACGGGCGCCGGCCCGCGCCGTCGAACTCGCGGAGCGGACCGGACTCGCTGGTCTGCTGCGCCGGCATCCTCGGGATCTGTCGCAGGGAGAGCGCCAGCGTGTGGCCGTGTGCCGGGCGCTCGTCACCGAACCGTCGGTCGTCCTCGCCGACGAACCCACCGGGAATCTCGACCCGTCGACCACCGCCCGCGTGGTCGACCTGCTGCTCGGACAGGCGTCCGCGATCGGGGCTGCGGTCGTGATGGTCACGCACGACCACGGACTCCTGAGCCGCTTCGAGCGCACGTTCGACTTCGATGCCGGGGGGAGGTTCCGTTGAGGGCCTGGCTGCTGGCACGGCGGTCGATCGCGCACGCTCGGGTCCGCTCTGCGGTCCTCGTGCTCGCCGTCGCGCTGACGGCGCTCCTCCCGTTCGCGGTCGAGGGGCTGTTGGGCTCCGTGTCCGGCAGCTTGACCGCGCGGGCGGACGCGACCCCGCTGCTGCTGGGGGCGCCGGGCAGCCGCTTCGATCTCGTCCTGCACGCCCTCTACTTCCGCGGCCAGGTCGACGCGCCTCTGACGATGCGCGTGGTCGGGGATGTCCGCGCATCGGGGCTGGCCGCGCCGATCCCGATCCACAGCCGCGCCACGGCGCGGGGCTGGCCCGTGGTCGGCACCACGCCGGACTACTTCCGGTTCCGGGGTCTCGATCTGGCGGAAGGAGACCTCCCGTTCCTGCTGGGGGAGTGCTGCGTCGGCGCCGAGGTCGCCGCGACGTTGGGGCTGCGCGTCGGCGACAAGCTGCTGACCGATCGTCGGAGCGTGTACGCGATCGACGACGGCTACCCGCTGCGGATGAGGGTTGCTGGGGTGCTCGCCCCGCGGAGCAGCGCCGACGATCGCGCCGTCTTCGTGTCCTTGCCGACAGCCTGGGTCGTCGACGGGATCGGCCACGGGCACGCGCCGGCCGCCGAGCAGCCCGAAGAGAACGTCCTCGCGACGGGAGGCTCGAAGGGCACCGTGCTCGATCGGGGCATCGTCGAGTTCCAGGAGGTCACGGACGCGAACCGAGGTGAGTTCCACTTCCACGGCGACGCGGACGAGCTGCCGGTGACGGCCATCCTCGCATTGCCCGACGATGCGAAGGCGAGGACGCTGCTCCGCGGCCGATACCGGGTCGATCCCGACGCTCGCCTCCTGGTGCCGCGAGAGGTCGTCGACGAGATCCTGGGCTTCGTGCTCCGGTTGAAGACCTTCTTCGACGCCAATGTCCTCCTCGTCGGCGTGGCGACCCTGCTCCTGCTCGGCCTGATCATCGCTCTGCAGATCCAGGCACGGTCGCGCGAGATCGAGACCCTGCAGAAACTCGGCGCGTCGCGGTCTGCGGTCGCGCGCGTGTTCGCGGTGGAGTTCGGAGTCACGCTGGCGCTGGGGTTGGCTCTGGCCCTCGGGCTCGCGATGATCGGGGTCCTGTTCGCCCGCGAGTACTTGCCATGGCTGTGAACCGAGAACTGACCGCGACCCCGCCGCTGTGGCGTCGCCTCCTGCCCGCAGCGTCGCTCCTGGCGCTGGCTGCCGGGTGCGCAGAGGAGCCGGCGCAGACGGCGCGCGTCGCGCGCGCGAAGCCGGTCGTCCTCACGTCTTCCTGGCCGATCTGGTCGCTCGCGAGCCGAATCGTCGGTGATGGGGCGCAGGTCGAGTGCCTGCTCGCGCCCGGCAACGACGCGCGCGTGTTCCAGCCGGACCGAGCGCTGCTCGCGGCGATGGGAGACGCGGACCTCGTGCTGCTGAACGGTGCGGATCTCGAGTCCTGGGCCGCGACGGTGAGCCTGCCCAGCGGGCGGACCGTGGATCTGTCCAAGCCGCTCGAGTCCGAGCTCCTCGAGATCGAGGGCGCGATCTGCCACAGCCACGGACCGGGCGAAGCGCACACCCATGACGGTCGGGACCCGCACTACTGGCTGGACCCCGTGCTGGCCGAGCGGCTGGTCCGAGGCGTCCGTCAGGCGCTGGGAACGGGGGTCTCTTCGCCGGACGTCGGTGCGCGCATGGATGCCGAGGTCGTGGGGATCCTCGATGAGCTCGAACAGATCGATGCCTTGATCGCGGGCCTGCCGGCACCGGTCGAGGGCGAGGTCCTCGTCGCGACCCACCCGACCTGGGGTTACGTCGCGCGGCGGGTGGGCTGGAAGGTCGAGGACGTTCCGCTCGACCTCTCCGCAGGGCTGAACGACGCGCAGGTCGCTCTCCTCAAGCGCCGCTTCTCGGAAGTCCGACCCCGCGTCGTGCTCTGGGAAGCCGCACCGCAACCGGAGGTCGCCGAACGGCTGGAGAAGGAGTTCGGCGCACCCTCCGTGGTCTTCTCCGCCGACGCGCTCCGCTCCGAGTCCGAGCTCGACCTCGACACCGTGGCGCGTCTCCGGTCCGGGGTCGAGGCCTTGGCTGCAGCGATGCGGTGACGCTTTGGCTGTGGGGCGGGGGACCGGTCAGCGGCGCTTGATCGAGTCCTTCTCGAACCACTCCTTCCAGCCGGCCTCGAACGCAGCCCAGTCGACGCCGTCGAACGCCGCCTCGACGGCCTTGGTCTCGCTCTTCTCTTCCAGGCAGACCCTGGTGTAGGTCGGCAGGATCTCCGACCAGCGGTCATCCCAGCGCTTGCCGAGCGTCTCCTTGCCGCGAACGAGGAAGTCGACCATCGCGTATGCCTGCGCGTAGTGGTCGGCCGCTCGGGCCGAATAGAACTTGTCCTTGTGCCACGTGACGATGTCCGCGGACGGGATCAGCGAGCCGTCGCGTTCCTGTCTCGCGAGCGAGTCGAGCCGGCCGTCGTGGTAGACGTGCGACCAGCGGCGTCCCTTCTTGCGCAGCGAACCGAAGTACTCGGCGAGGCCTTCGTCGTACCAGCGGTGCAGCTCGACGCCGGGGAAGTACTGGTCGGAGTACTGGTGCCACGCCTCGTGGTAGCAGACCGCCAGCATCTCGTCCTCGTCCTTCAGGAAGACCTTCTTCTGGTCGTAGTAGATGACCAGCTCCTTGCTCATCGGGCTGAACCACCCGACGACCCCGTACCGCGTGTCCCCGTACTTGTGGAACTCGTCGAGGTCGAAGCAGATCCGGATCACCGAGTACGCGTCGCCGACGTTCTCGTGGGGGGGATAGAACTCGACGAACTTCTCGCGGACCTCCTCGAGACGGTCGCGCATCTCGATCGTGAACCGGAGCATCTCGCGGCGCGTCTCCTGCTTCTCCGGGTGCCACGAGTAGGTGAACATGTAGTTCGGCGTCGTGAAGTAGTCCCAGTTCTTCAGGTCGCCGATGTTGCCCTTGAGCAGGTCGAGGGCCTTCTTGCGTGCAGGCGTGTTCGCGAACTCGTCGCGCCGCAGGTCGATCGAGTCCTCCTCCGAGAGCTCGGTCACCCGGAGGCTCTGCAGCATCTTGTTGACGATGCTGCGGTACTTCGAATCGAGTCGCTCTCCGGTCTCCGTCGGCAGCACCGTCAGCAGCACGATCTCCCGGTCCTCGAGATCGTAGGCGGCGGCGGTCATCTGCCAGCTCACCTTGCCGCCGTAGCGGTCGGCAGGATCCGCGTACTCCCACCACGCGTAGGTCGGGCGCGATCCCGAGCCCTTCTTGACCTTGCCGTCGACGGTCACCTCGCGCTTCTGGTCGCGACCGGGATCCTTCTCGCGGACCCACTCGGCGAAGTTCTCGGCGCGCCCGCGGTCCTTCATCCGCTCGCGGACGAGCTCCCTGAGCTGCTCCTCGGTCGGCCGGCCCGGCTCGCGGTCCTCGCCGTCGCCGGTGACCGGGGCCGAGGACTCACGGGCCCGCAGCTCCGCGGACGGGAAGTCCAGCACGTAGAGCTGCCACGAGAACTGGCCGTAGCGGTTGTAGATGTAGTCGCCCTCACCGGACGGCTCGAAGCGGGCGATGTAGTGCGGCCCTTCGGCTCCAAGCTGCATCGGCACGGCGGCGAGCTTGTCGTGCACGGCGAACGACAGCTGCTTGTTGCCGACCGTCAGCGTCTGGTTCTGGAACTGGGCCTGCAGCGCCGGCGCGACCAGCGCGGCGGCGAGCAGGGCGGAGAGAGCGGCACGGGGTCGACGCATTGCGTTCTGGAGGGGCCTCGTGGGCTGGGCGAGCGGAGGGCAGCAGGATAGCGCCGCGGGGAGTCGGTTCGGCTCGTCAGCGGGCCGAACGTGGACGAACGACGTGCCGGACCTTTCCCGGAACCGGGGATTCCCTGCTGATTCCCCCGTGATCGGCTCTAGCCGCGCGCGAGGCGCTCGGCGGCCTCGACCGCGAGGTAGGTCAGGATGCCGTCGGCTCCGGCCCGCTTGAAGGCCAGGAGCGACTCGAGGACGACCTTGTCCCGGTCGAGCCACCCGCGTTCCGCGGCGCCCACGAGCATCGCGTACTCGCCGCTGACCTGGTAGGCGAAGGTCGGCACGCCGAAGCGGTCCTTCACCCGGCGCACGACGTCGAGGTAGGGCATGCCGGGCTTCACCATCACCATGTCCGCACCCTCGGCGAGGTCGAGCCCGACCTCGTGGAGCGCCTCGTCGGTGTTGGCGGGGTCCATCTGGTAGGTCTTCTTGTCGCCCTTCAGGCTGCCGCCCGAGCCGACCGCGTCGCGGAACGGCCCGTAGAAGGCCGACGCGTACTTCGCCGCGTAGCTGAGGATCAGCTGGTCGCGGTGCCCTGCGGCCTCCAGCGCGTCGCGGATCGCGCCGATCCGCCCGTCCATCATGTCGGACGGCGCCTGGACGTCGCCGCCCGCGTCGGCCTGGACGACCGCCTGGCGGGCGAGGACCTCGACCGTCTCGTCGTTGAGGATCCGGCCGTCGACGACCAGGCCGTCGTGGCCGAGGCTGTTGTAGGGGTCGAGCGCGACGTCGCAGATCAGCCCGAGGGGGAGGCCCGCGTCGCGGATCTTCCGGAGCGAGCGGCAGACCAGGTTCTCGGGATTCACAGCCTCCGCGCAGTCCGCGGACTTCTTGGCGTCGGCGACCAGCGGGAAGAGCGCGACGGCCGGGATGCCGAGGTCCGAGGCGCGTCCCACCGCATCGACGAGCGTGTCGGGGCCGTAGCGGACGACGCCCGGCATCGACGGGATCGAGCTCGTTCCCGGGTCCTCCTGGACGAAGATCGGCCAGATCAGGTCGTGCGCGGTCAGGGCGTTCTCGCGGCACAGGTCGCGGGACCAGGGAGCGGCGCGCAGGCGGCGCATCCGTGTCCGCGGCCAGGAGCCGCCCGTCTGGGATCGTTCACTCATCGTCTGGGGATCGTGGGAGGGACGGGCCGAGCCACGTCACGCCAAGGCCGGGGGTCTCGGGAAATTGCACCGTGCCGTCGGCACCGACCCGGACGCCGTCGGCGACGTCGTCGGCGAGGAGCAGCGCTCCATCCATGTCGGCGTAGTCGAGCAGGGGGACCAGCTGTCCGATCGCCGAGATGCCGACCGTGGATTCGGTCATGCAGCCGACCATCACCGACAGGCCGAGCGCGCGGGCCTCGGCGATCATCCGGCGTGCAGGCGTCAGCCCACCGCACTTGGTCAGCTTGATGTTCACGCCGTGGAAGAGCCCCGCGCAGTGCGCTACGTCCGCCTCGGTCTGGCAGCTCTCGTCGGCGATCACCGGCAGGCACGAGTGCGCGAAGACCTCGCGCTGGCCGGCGACGTCGTCCGCGGGCAGCGGCTGCTCCAGGAACTCCACCCCGAGGTCGCGGAGCGGTTCGGCGAGACGGAGCGTCGTCGCCGCGTCCCACGCGCAGTTCGCATCGATCCGGAACCGGGCGTCGGTCACCTCCCGCAGCGCGCGGACGGTCGCGAGGTCGTCCGGCGTGCCGAGCTTGATCTTGTAGACCGGGAAGTCGGGGAACTCGCGGAGCTTCGCGACCATCGTCGGCACGTCGGCGATGCCGATCGTGTAGTCGCTCGGCGGAAGGTCGTCGAGGCTGAGGCCCCAGTGGCGCCAGATCGGCACGCCGCGTCGCTTGCCGAACAGGTCGTGCGCCGCCTGGTCCAGCGCGCACAGCGCGAACGGGTCCTGCGCGAGGTGCCCCGCGATGCGGCCGTGGAACGCCGCCGGATCGTCGACGGTCTCGGCCTCGATGACTCCACGGATTCGCTCCAGGCTCGCGGCCATCGTGTCGCCCGAGTTGCCGTAGTAGCCGACCGTCGACGCCTCCCCGAATCCCGCGTGTCCGTCGTCGCGGAGCTCGACGATCAGGTTCCGCTGCAGGTCGATCGATCCGTGCGCGATCGTGAAGGTGTGCCGCAGGCGGAGCGGCACGACGTGAAGGATCATCTCCATGGTCGGCGTGGGGCGAGCATGGCCGAGAGTCCGGCAGGCGTCGAGGCCGAGCCGTCGCGGCCCGCTCCTTCAGAGCAGACGGGCCAGCGTGTCCAACAGCTGGGCGACGTGGTCGCGGGCGTGGGCCGCCGTCACGGCGATCCGCAGCGCGCCATCCGGTCCGAGCCCGGCGTAGCGTGGCAGATAGGGGACGAGCAGGCCGCTCTGCCGGAGTCGACCGGCGAGCCGCCGCATCGCCGCCGCGTCGCCGAGGACCAGCGGGACGATCGGAGTCGGAAGGTCGTCGACCGTGAGGCCGAGCCGCCGGAGTCCGTCGCGGAGCTGGTCCGTCCTCGCGGAGAGCGCGTCGCGCAGCTCCGGCTCGCTCCGGGCGATGTCGATCGCGGCTGCGGTCGCTGCGGCGATCGGCGTCGGGAGCGGCGTCGAGCCCTCGTGCCAGCGGCAGCGCTCTCGCATTTCCTCGACGCGCATGGCGGTGCCAGGGAGGAGTCCGCCGTAGCCGCCGAGCGCCTTGCTCGCGGTGCTGCCGAAGCGGACACGCTCGTCGCGGTGGAGACCGAGATGTGCGACCGTGCCCCGCCCTCCGGGGCCGAGGACGCCGACTCCGTGCGCGTCGTCGACGAGGAGCAGCGGGTCGTCGTAGCCGGCGATCACCTCCAGGTAGCGTTCGAGCGGTGCGATCCGACCGCTGACCGGGAACACGCCGTCGGTCAGCACGATCGGCCGCTCGTTGCCGAGCAGCGTCGCGTCGATGCGGCTGCGGAGCGCGTCCGGGTCCAGGTGGTCGAAGTCGACGATCGGGCGCCCGCTGGCGCGCGCGGCCTCGCGGAGCGCGTAGTGGGCGTCCCGGTCCAGGTAGAGGCGGTCGTGTCGGCTGCGGTTCGCGTCCATCAGCGCGCTGCCCACCGCCCAGCCGGTCGGCAGCAGCCAGCAGGCTTCCGTGCCGAAGAACGTCCTCGCCGCGGCCTCCGCCTCGAGGAGGGGGAGCGTCTCGCCGAATCCGGAGCGAGAGGTGGCCGGGTGGATCCCGTAGCGACGGAAAGCCCGGTCGGCCGCCTCGGCGAGCTCGGGCCGCGCCTGGATGCCGAGGTAGCCGGTCCCGCCGAAGTAGAGGAAGGGTCGGTCGTCGATGCGGACCTCGGGTCCGGTCGGGCCGTCGAAGCGCTGGGCGTCCATCGGATTGGGGTTCGCGATGAGATCGCGTGCGGGCGATGTGGGGAAGTCCGTGCCTCAGTCGACGGTTCGGCGCCGTGGCACGATCAGCGGCCGACCGCTCGTCAGCTCTCCGAAGTGGAGTCCGTCGCCGTAGACCGGCACGAGCACGTCGCGCGTCAGGACCTCGACCGGGGAGCCCGAGGCGACGACGGTCCCATGGTGGAGCAGGGTCACCCGGTCGGCGAACTGACTCGCGAGGTTCAGCTCGTGGGTGACGACGACGACGGCGCGCCCGCGGCAGGACTCGCCCGCCAGGATCTCGAGGACGGCGATCTGCTGGTCGACGTCGAGGGACGCGGTCGGTTCATCGCAGAGCAGCACCGGTGCATCCTGGGCGAGCGCGCGTGCGACGAGCGCCCGCTGGCGTTCGCCTCCCGACAGCGTCGCGAGCCCCCGGTCGGCGAGCGGTGCGAGGCCGGTCCGCTGAAGCGCGGTCGCGATGGCCGAGGCGTCCGACCGGGCGTCTCCGCGCCACGCGTAGCGGCCACATGCGACGAACCGGTACACGGACATCGGCGGCACGGCCTCCAGACCCTGCGGCACGATCGCGATCGACCGTGCGCGGGCCTTCGGGGACAGCGAGGCGATCGGAACTCCCCCGACCTCTGCCGTGCCGATCGACGGTCGCAGCAGTCCGGCGAGCACGCGGAGGAGCGTGGTCTTGCCCGCGCCGTTCGGGCCGACGATCGCGTGGACGGCCGAGCCGCGCACCTCGAGGTCGACGTCCTGGAGCACGCGTTCCCGCGCGCCGTTCGGCTGGGCGCAGACCTCTCGGAGACTGACCGCGCTCACCAGCCGACCCTCCGCCGCGCGTGGACCAC
>JAQCBR010000110.1 GCA_027621295.1 Planctomycetota bacterium | reverse complement strand
ACCTCGAGGACCGCGACGGCCTCTTCGGGGAACTCCGCCGTGTCGAACGAATACGTCGCGGAGCCCTCGGCGTCGGACACGACGCGGACCGGCTCCTCGGCGCCGTCCGGACGCCGGAGAGTCAGCTCGAGGGCGCGCCCCACCGCGGGCTCGCCGTAGAAGTGCCGGACCCGGACCTTGCCCGCGATGGGCTCGCCGCGGAACACGACCTTCTGGTCCGGCTCGATCGTCAGCTGCACGCGCGGCAGCTCGTACTCGGCCACCGTGAACGTGATCGTCGACGAACGCCGCCGTGCGACCTCGCCGCGCGTCAGTTCGACGCGCCAGACGCCGGTCTCGGCGTTCTCCGGGAGGACGGCGTCGATCGCGAACGTGCCGAACGGAGTGAACCGGACCTCGCGCTCGACGAGGACACGTCCCGACGGGGACAGGAGCCGCGCACGCGCGCCTTCGTCGGCCGGAGGCAGCTCGTAGCGACCGGCACGCACGTCGCGGACGATGCCCTTCGCGTGCACCGGCTCTCCCGGCCGGTACGCCGGTCGGTCGGTGAACAGGTAGGCCTTCGGCGTCAGCCCTTCGGCGACGGACAGCCCGCCGAGGTCGAGCTCTCCGGCCCCGCTGCCCGACGCATCGACGCCGAGCACGGCCACGGAGTCGGTGCTGGCCAGCACCGCGTCGCGGAACCGCAGCACGCCGTCCGCACCGGTCACGCCCTCGTGCAGGACCTTCTGACCGTCCGAGACGAGGATGCGCACGCCGCTGCGCGGCGTCTCCGCGCCCAGGTCCTGCGCGAACACGAACAGCTCCTCGCGGGACGACTTGACGATCAGGCCGAGGTCGGTGACCAGGACCATCGTCGTCGCCTCGAGCTCCTGGTCGTCGACCTTGACGACGTACGCGCCTGGCTCGGCGAAGCCGATCTCGACCTCGCGCCGGGTCTCCTTGAACGGCAGGTAGTCGGGCACCGGCGACTCGAACGTCCTGTCGGCCGCGATCACCTCGATGTCGAGACCGTCGACGCCCGCGAGCCGGTGCGTCGCCCGGAACCAGGTCTCGAAGTCGAGCCGGTAGACGCGTACGCGAACCTCCTCGATGTTCCGCGAGGTCAGCTCGAAGCGCGCGACCTCGCCGACCCGGAACGTCCGTTCGGTGCGGAGCGCGAGCGCCTTCTGCTCGAGCCGCTGGATGCGCGCCAGGGCCTTGCTCTGCCAGTTGCCCCACGTGACCGCGCGGTACGCGTCGAGCGCTCGCTGGTAGTCGAACGACTGGTTCTCGTGGATCTCACCGATCCGGAACTGCGCGTGCGACGACTCGTTGCGACCCGGGAACTTCTGCACGCAGCGGGCGAAAGCCTGCAGCGCGTCCTCGAAGCGACGCTCCTTCGCGTAGGTCTCCGCGGTCCTGCGCAGGAGGTCGGCGTTCGATCCGTGCAGCGGGTGGTCCCGCTCGAACTGCGCGAACAGCTCCCGGGCGCGATCCCACTGCTCGTCGGCCTCGGCGCGCATCGCACGCGCGAGTTCGGCATCGACGATCGCACGCTGGACCTGTTCCCACATCTGGTGCGAGGGATGCGCGGCGAGGTAGGCGCGCCACGCTTCGACCGCTTCGTCGATGCGCTCCTGCGACGACAGCACGAAGCCGACCTGCGCGCGCGCAGCAGCGACCTCGTCGAGGTCTCGCTCACCGGCGGCCTCGAGGAAACCGCGGAGCGCCGCCAGCCCCTCTTCCGAGCGACCGACCGAGAGGTAGCAGCGAGCGACCAGGTACTCGGCGACCTCGGCCTTCGGGTGCGCCGGGTAGCGGCCGGCGAACGAACGCAGCGCGCCGATCGCACGGTCCAGGAGATCGGGGCCCGGCTCGGGCACGCCGAAAGTGCGCGCCAGCTCGAATGCAGCGTCGCCGGCCTCGTCACAGTCCGGGGCTTCGGCGAGCAGGTCCCGCAGCACGGACCGTGCGCCGACGCGATCACCGGTCAGCGAGCGGGCGCGCCCGAGCCCGAGCATCGCGCGACGCCTACCGTCCTCGGCCGCGAGCTCGTCGATCAGGGGCTCGAGGCGCTGGACCGCGCCGGCGTTTCCGGCCGCGAGGAGGGCCTCGGCGGCGAGGAGCCGCACGCTCCGCGCCTGGGACTCGCCGAGACCGAGGTCGACCGCGAGGTCGTAGAACATCACCGCCCGCGCCCAGTCGTTCGCAGCACGCGCCTTGTCGGCCAGCCCCAGGTAGGTCTCCGCGACCTCGTGCTTGCGGTCCGCCCCGGTCAGCCAGTCGACCTGCTTCCTGTAGGCATCTGCCGCTTCCGCGAAGCGCCCGGACGCGGCCAGCGTCTCCGCGCGTGCCATCGCCGCCTTGGCGGTGAGCCCCGAGTCGGCGTGGTCGCGGACCAACCGCTCGTAGGTCTGCACCGCGCGGTCCGGGCTGCCGGACAGAGTCTGCGCCCGGGCCAGGAGCAGCAGGATGCGGGGGTGCCGCTCCGCGGGCTCCTCCTCGAGGGCCTTCTCGAGCGCAGTCGCGGCATCCGCGTAGCGCCGCGCGATCAGCGCGTCCTCGCCGGTCCGGAGCGCATCGAGGAGCTGGAACCCGGCGGCGAGGCCGAGCAGGAAGAGGGGCAGGACGACGAGGCGCAGCGATCGACGCATGGCGGGGTATGTGGGTCGAGGGCGGTCGGCGGCGAGGGCGGGGCAGCACCAACGCGTGGCAAGAGCCGAGGTTCCCCCGGAAACCAGATTTACGGCATCGGGTCCGCAGGCCGGTCGAAGACCAGCACGTCCTCGAGCGGGCGCCGCCCGAGCGCGTGGCGCGGGACCTCGCAGGAACCGACCGGATAGCCGACCGGGATCAGCAGGAACGGCCGCTCGTGCTCCGGGCGGCGCAGGATCTGGCGGAGGAAGCCCATCGGACTCGGGGTGTGGGTCAGCGTCGCCAGCCCGGCGAGCTGCGCCGCGGCCAGGAACATCCCCGCGGCGAGACCGACCGATTCCTTGACGTAGTAGACCTGCCCGCCGTCGTCGGTCTTCGTCATCTGGAACACCACGACGAGCCAGGGTGCGACCTCGAGGAACCCCTTGTCGGGGTCGGTGCCGAACGGCTTCAGGTCATCCAGCCACTCGGCGTTGGCCCGACGCTCGTAGAACTCCCGCTCCTCGGCCTCGGCGCCGACGCGGATCTCACGCTTGAGCGCTGGATCGGACACCGCCACGAAGCGCCACGGCTGCTTGTTCGCGCCACTCGGTGCGGTCGTCGCACAGCGGACGAGTGCCTCGATCATCTCGCGGGGCACGGGCCGGTCGGAGAACGCCCGGACGCTGCGACGCTGGCGCAGCACGCGGTGCAGATCCCCGAGGACTTCGAGCGGCTCCCGCTCAGGAACGTAGGGCGTGTGCGGGACGACGTCGGCGTGGTCCATTCCCGCGATGCTATGCTCGCGGTCGCCTTGAGCCGCCCCCGCGTCGCGCTGTTCCTGAACCTCTCCGCGCTGATCCTCGCGGGGAGCGGGTGCTCGGAGCCTCCGCGCGTCGGAGGTCGGACCGTTTCGGACTGCGTCGCGGACCTCGACGAACCCGGGACCGCGCGCCGTCTCGCCGCTCTCCACACCCTCGCCCAGTTCGGCGGAGCTGCCGACCGAGCGGTGGAACCAACGGCTGCGCTGCTCGGTGACAGCGCCACCGCCGAGGCGGCGATCGCGACGCTCGCCGCCATCGGCACGCCGCGCGCCCGCGCAGCGCTGACCGATGCACTCCAGGGCGCGGAGATGCCGCCGGCATCGATCGCAGCCGCCGCGACCGCGTGCGCAGCGGTCCTCGAGCGCGACGAGATCCGCACGGTCGTCGCCCGGATCGCGCGTGACCAGCCTGGCCGCTCGGCGTTCCTGCTGTCCTTCGACGGGCTCTGGGCTGCCTGCGGCGACGCGGGCGCATCGCGGCGGGCCACGGTCGCCACCCTGACGTCCTCGGAGCGCCTGCCGCGCCTCGAGCCCAGGGAGTGGGACGAGGTCGTCCGACACACGCTCGCACACCCCAAGGACTTCGCCGATCCGACGACTGTGCTGATCCGAGCCCTCGAACATTCACCCGTCCGCCCCGAGGTCCTGGCCGCGCTCGGCCGCTCGGGCGAGGAGCGCGCGCTCGACGCCGTTCTCGCCCGATGCAGGACTCCCTGGCCCAACCCCGCGGGCGACTGGCTCCGGGCCGCCGCCGCGCTCTCGCAGGACGACATCGATCGACAGGCGCGGGTCCTCACCGCGCTCGGCGCAGCGCTGCGCGACGGCGCGCTGCCGATCCGCCTCGCGGCCATCGACGCGCTCGGGGTCATGGGGGCCCAGGCCACTCGCATCTCGCCGACCCGGAGGGAGGTCGCCGCATTGCTCGCAGAGGCGGCACGCGACGCGCGGCCGACGGTCGAGGCCGCGGCGCGGACGGCTTGGCTCGCGCTCCCGGGAGAAGCCACAGCGGTCGCAGCAGGCATCCTCGGCGACACCGATCTGGATCGCGCCAAGCGCGCGATCCACGCGCTCGGGGAGAGCCCGCTGCCCGACGACGTGATCCTCCCGGCACTGACACGGATCGCCGACGCGCAGGACTCCAGGCTCGCCGCGAGCGTCGCACGCGCTGCGTCACGACGCGTCGGTGGCGGCCTGATCCAGATCAGCACCCTTCTCGACATCGCCGCACCGGACGTCGACGCAGAAGTCATCCGTGCGGTCACGGCATGGGCGCGTGATCCACGCATCGACACCGCTTCGCTCGCGGCCGCGGCGGCATCCGCAGCCGACGACCGTCGCGCGGCCCCGCTGCTCGATGCGCTGACGGCACGCCAGGCGAAGGCCCAGCCGAGCGACGCCGCAGCGCTCGCGGCCCTCTCGGTCGTCGTCGCCGACTCGAGCGCCGAACCCGCGCGCCGCGCGCGGCTCCTGGGCTGGCTGTGCAAGCATGCCCCCACCCGGGCGGCGTTGCCCTTCGACGTCGGCTCGACGCGCGCCCAGGCCCGCGTCTTCGTCGCCGGCGCTGCGGCACGGCTCGACCTGGGAGGGACCCGCGAGGACCTGCCCGTCCTGGTCCTCCGGAGGGGAAGGGCGACCGTCCAGGTCGCACACCTCGGAGATCGCCGCGTGTTCCGGATCGAGGAGGGCGGCGGGGCGACGATGATCGAGGTCGCGGACCCAGCCGCGCTGACCCTGTCCGAGACCGATCCGGTCACGCTCGTACTCGCCGCGAACGCCGACGGCATGGGGCCTTCGATCCGCCTGGAAGAACTTGCGGTCATCCGTATCCTCCTGCGCTGAATCCTCCGTCCAGCGCCGGCGGACCCGCGGTCGATGACGCAGGGGTGAACGCCCCGTCCGTCGTCCCCACCGAGATCCTGGTCTTCGAGGATCAGGACAACTCGCTGTCGACGATCGTCGACGCACTCCGCGCGGAAGGCCACCGCGTGGACCGCGCGGTGGATGCGGCGGGACTGCGGGACGCGTTCCTCGAAGCGGGCGGGCACGCGGTGCTGGTGGTCGCGCCGGGGGTCCCTGAGGCTGCGGCCGTCCAGGTGACCCACTCGCTCCGTGCGGTCGATCCCGCGCTGCACGTGGTGACCGTCGGCATCGCCGAGCCCGCAGAAGCGTGGCCGAGCTACGGGCTGACGCGCCTCAGCAGCCACCATCCGGCTGCGCCACAGACGCTCGCCGCGCTGCGACGCGTGCTCGCGCTGCGATCCTGACGCACGCCGCGCACCCATTGCGTCGCTTCCTGCCCACAGGACGTCGATGCAAAGCGCAGCGAATGACCTCGCGGAGGTAGGGTGCGGAACCGTGCACGGCGTCGAGGCGCTGGCGATCCTCGTCCAGGCCACGGTCCGGGGAGGATCGGACGGTGCTCCGCGCATCCTCGGATCGGTCGACTCGGTCGTGCGCGAGGCCTACCACCGGGTGCTCGGCGCGTTCGTGGCCCAGGGTCTCCCGTCGCCTCGCGGTGCACCGCTCCTCAACTTCGTCCCTGCCGAGATCCGGAAGAGCGGGGCAGGCTTCGACCTGCCGATGGCGCTCGCCCTGGCCGCCGCGGGTGGAGTGGTGCGCGCGGACGCACTGCGCGGCGTCGCTGCGATCGGCGAGCTCACGCTCGACGGACGCGTCCGACCGGTCCGGGGCGTCGTGCCGATCGCGCTCGCTCTGCGCGAACGCGGCTACGAACGACTGCTCGTGCACCCGGAAGACGCGGGCGCAGCGTCGTTCGTCGCCGGCCTCTCGATCCATGGAGTCACGTCCCTGGGCACCGCGATCACCGGTCTCGCCACCGACAGCCTGCCACCCGCCGCACAGGGTGCCGACATGGAGGCCGTGGTCGCTGGCCTCACCGGCCACGCGCCACGACTCGACCTCGCCGATCTGCGAGGGCATCGCGCGCCGAAGGGTGCGCTCGCGGTCGCCGCTGCGGGGCGCCACGACCTGCTCTTCGTCGGGCCACCGGGTTCCGGCAAGAGCGCCCTCGTCCGGCGACTCGGCGACCTGCTTCCCCGGGTCAGCGCCGCGGAGTCCGTCGACGTGCTCAAGATCCGCTCGGTCACGGGGCAGGACGCGCGCCTGTCCGCGAGCGGGCGCCCGTTCCGGGCACCCCATCACTCGAGCAGCGCGGCGAGCGTGCTCGGCGGTGGATCGGATCCACGCCCCGGCGAGGTCACTCTCGCCCAGCACGGAGTGCTGTTCCTCGACGAGCTTCCGGAGTTCCGACGCGAGGTCCTGGAGGGGCTCCGCCAGCCGCTGGAGGAGCGCTGCGTGACGATCGGTCGCGCGCGCGGCACGGTGACGATGCCCGCCGACTTCCTGCTCGCCGCGGCGATGAACCCCTGCCCCTGCGGCCACGCTGCCGATCCGCGGGGACGCTGCCGCTGCACACGCGCCGAGCGCGCCCGATACCGCGCGCGGATCTCGGGACCGCTCCTCGACCGGATCGACCTTCGCGTCGAGGTCCCGAGCCTCCCACCCGAGTCGTTCGACGAAGACGGCGAGCGCCCGCTGTCGACCGGGGACCTCCTACCTCGCATCGAGGCCGCGGTCGCGGCGCAGCGTGCGCGCAATCCGGACGGCGTGCCCAACGGGCGCCTCGAGGGACAGGCCCTCGACCAGGCCTTCGGCACGGACCCGAACGCCCGCGAGGCGCTGCTCGCGATCCTCCGACACAGCCGCGCGTCCGGACGCGGACGCGTCCGCCTG
Organism: Planctomycetota bacterium; assembly: GCA_027621295.1. Classification (GTDB taxonomy): domain Bacteria; phylum Planctomycetota; class UBA1135; order UBA1135; family UBA2386; genus JAQCBR01. Next base: position 6,373 of record JAQCBR010000110.1, on the reverse strand, counting down.
ATGCGGATCGCGCGCACGATCGCCGACCTCGCCGGCCGGGAGGACGTCCACGCAGATCACGTGCGCCGGGCGTCGCTGTTCCGGAGCCCGCTGCTCGCGCTCTCCTGACTCCCGCCGCAGGAAGCCCCGTGAAGGGACCTCTCGGCACACCGTCAACGGCCCGGCAGCCGTGCTGCCTTCGCACCCTCGGGCTCCGGATCGAAGCCCTCCTTCCGGAGCTCGAAGCGCTCGACCATCCAGCGCAGCTCGTCTTCGAGACGGCCGAACGCGTGCCGCGGCGCGGCGGCGCACGACGCGAACCACTCCCCCTCGACCTGCAGCACGTGCACCCAGAGAGACGTGGTCTGTCCCGCGAGCGTCTTGCCCGTCGCCCGGACCGCCATCACCGGGGTCGACGCGCGCATCACGCCAACTTCCCGATCACCCTCGAGGAGCTCCGGATACGCGAGTCCGAGCCAGCGCATGACCGCGTCGGTCGCGGAGTCGAGCCCCAGTCCGGCGTCGAGCTGCGGCAGCCGAAGCAGCGCCAGCGACGCGGACTCGTGCGGGAGCTCTGCGACGACCTCGTCCTTCCCCGACTCGCCGACGAAGCGCCAGCCGGGGTTCGGGAGCCAGAGCCCGAACCTTCCGTCACGTTCGGCCCGGAACGACGGCGGGAACACCCGCGAAGCCGCGGCGAACGCCTCCTTCTCCCCGGACACCCGCACCGCCACGAGGGACGGACCAGCGACCTCGCGGCGCACCGGCACAGGTCCGCTGCCGAGCCACTCGGCGTTCTGCCCCCTCGTCGTCGACGTGCGGATCTCCCGGACGGGCAGCGCCTCGTCCCGGCTCGTCTCGACGCGGCGCGTGCCGCCGTACTCGCAGCGCACCCGCTCGAACTCGCCGTGCATCGGATCGAAGACGGGGTGGGTCTGTTCGCCACCGGCTCCGGCCTCGAGGCGCCGCAGCTCTTCACGGAGCTCCAGAGGGAACCGCAGCCCGGGTTCGACGCGGTAGGTCTCCGTCTTCATCCCTTCGTCGGAGCGCGCGTGCACGCGCAGGGTGTCACCCTCGACCACCGCGCGGACCACGCGGTCGGCGGAGAGTTCGCCGGTGGACGCGCGGACCCGCTCGTGATGGAACGAGGACGCGGGACGCCCGGCCGCGTCGACGGTGTCGAGCCGTGTGGTCTCGACGGTCCGTTCCCCATCCTGGAACGACCACTCCTCACCGATCCTCCAACCCCCCTCTTCGGTCGGGGACAGCGTCGTATGGAGGCGGCCGACCACCCGACCGTCAGCGTCGTGGACGACGTACCAGTCCTCGCGGGACTCGTATCCCGAGGTCCGCGACCAGCCAGCTTCGGTCGGCGCAGCACCGCCGGGCCTGGCTGCGGCCTCCGTCGCCTTCACGACCTCGGCGATCTTCGAACGTGAGAGGCCGATCACCGTGCCGGGGCTGAGCTCGATCTCGACGTAGTCCGGGGTGTCGACGCGGATCTTCCCGGTCAGCTCGGTGCCGACGGTCAGGACGACCCGATCGACACCGGAGCCCGGACCCTGCGGAAGCGCGGACGGACCGGGGACCGCCTGGATCGAGGCCAGGACGACGAGGTTGGCGAGCATGGGAGGGTCTCCTTCTGGGACGGTGTCCCAGTCATCGGCGCGATCTGGCGCCGACTTGACCCTGGCACCGGGGTTTCCGACCCGGGCCGTCAGTCGGCGGAGGACCGGCAGGACGCGTGGACCCAGGCCAGGTAGGCGTCGAGCCCTCCCGCCGCGGGCAGCTCCAGGATCTCCGGGACCTCGTAGGGGTGCAGATCGACGAGGCGTTCCCGCAGCTCGGCCACCAGGTCCGACCGGGTCTTGAGGACCATCAGCGTCTCCTCGGCCCGCTCCACGCGACCCTCCCAGACGTAGCGGGAGACCACGGGGCCGACGAGGTTCGCGCAGGCGATCCAACCGTCCTCGAGCAGCCGCTCAGCCAGCCACTCGGCCCTGTCGACCGGTGCGGTGCACAGCACGACGGTCACACTGGCGCTGGCTGCGGTCGGGTCGTCCATCGGGCGCCGATCCAACCGCGACCACGACCCGAGGGCAAGCGCGGCGTCACTTGCCGCGCGCGAGGCGTTCGGCGAGCGCCGGATGGAAGCCTGCGGCGAGGATCTTCGCCTGGGCTGCGGCCACGTCGTACGCAACCCGACGGAAACGCACGGTCCGGCCGTCGACCACCGCGTACGACGCGCGCGGGTCGCCGTCGCGCGGCTGGCCCACGCTGCCGACGTTCACGAGGATCGGGCCGTCCGGCAGCTGGAGCTCCGTGTGCTCACCGCGCGCATGGGTGAAGCGGAACGTGGCGTCGTGCCAGCCCGGCCAGTGCGTGTGCCCCACGAAGCAGGGACGGTCGATCTGCGCGAAGTTCGCGGCCAGCTTTTCCGGGTCGAGGAACCCGTCGCTGCGGAGCAGGTACTCGAGGATCGGATCGCGCGGCGAGCCGTGCACGAACAGGAACCCGCCCTCTTCCATGCGCTGCGGGAGCGTCGTCAGGAACTCCCAGTTCCGGCGACGCCCCGGGCGGAACCAGGCGGGCTGCAGCCGTCGACGGGTGCGCTCGAGCGCGTCGGCGGCCAGCGGGTTGAAGTCCCGGAGAGGGGTCGCGAGTCCGTAGTCGTGGTTGCCCACGATCGTCCAGCGACAGCGCTCCGCAACCATCGACGCGCACGCTTCCGGATCGGCGCCGTAGCCGATCACGTCCCCCAGGCAGCGCACGTCGTCGATGCCCTGGGCATCGATGTCCTCGAAGACCGCGGTCAGCGCCTCGAGGTTGGCGTGGATGTCGGAGATCAGCGCGAAGCGATCCGCGCGCACGGAGGAATCCGCGTTCCCGTTGGCCTCAGCTGCGGGCTGATCCATCGAGTGCCTTGCGGACGGCCGCCTCCACTTCACCACGCACGCTCTCCAACGTGCCGCGGACCGAGGCACCTGCCGCCTTCTTGTGCCCGCCTCCGCCGAACCCGACGGCGATCTTCTGCACGTCGACGCCGCGCGACGCGCGCAGCGAGATCTTCACGCCGCCGTCGTGGCTCTCCTTGAGCATCGCGACGACTTCGATCGACCCGACCGAGCGCAGCGGTTCCATCACGAGGTCCAGGTCGAGGCCGATCCGCGTGCTCTGCTCGACCACCTCGCGCTCGAGCTGGATCGAGCCGAAGCGGCCGTCGAGCGTGATCCGACTGCGTCCGATCGCGTCGGCGAGGATCGCGACCGAATCCGGCTCGTTGCGCCGATTCAGCAGGTCGAACAGCGCCGAAGCGTCGACTCCGGCGCGCGCGACGTCGGCCGCGAGCTCGAAGACGCGGGCCGTCGTGTTCGAGTACCGGAACCACCCGGTGTCCGACACCAGGGAGACGAAGACGCCCTCCGCCGCCGCAGGCACCAGCGGCTGCCCGAGCACACCGAACAGCCGGTGAACCAGCTCGCCGGTGGCCGCTGCACCCGTGTCGACGAACGAAACGTCTCCATCGCCGTATTCGCTGCCGACGTGGTGATCGATGACCGCGATCCGCGGCGACGCGGCCTCGACGGCTCGCTGCAGTCGACCGAGCCTCCGGAGCTCCGAGCAGTCCAGCAGGACCAGCAGGTCACAGTGCGGCAGCGGCCCGCCCCGGAAGGCGTTGTAGGTCACGTGGCGACCGAGGAAGTCGAACGCCTTCGACGGCGGGTCCGGGTTGAGGATCAGGACCTCCTTGCCGAGACCGACGAGGAGTTCATGGAGCGCGACCTGCGCGCCGAGGCAGTCACCGTCCGGATGCTCATGCCCGGTCAGGATGATGGACCGGGCGCCCTGCAGCGCGTCGAGGAAGGCAGAGGAGGGCTTGGTCAACGGACGGTCGTCGCGGGAGGTGGGAATGCCGGTGTCTCGCGACGCGGCGATCATCCGCGGGAGAGGAACCGCGCCATCCTAGATCGCCGGGGAGAGGGTCACAACCGCGGGCGCGCCGGGCCTGGACCGCGGATCAACGTGCGTCGGCCTCCGCCTCGTCCTCCGAGTCCTCGTCCTCCGAGTCCTCGTCCTCCATGTCATCGTCCGAGTCATCGTCCGGGTCCTCGTCGACGTCACCCCAGACGGCGTCGACCTCGTCCTCTTCGCCCACCTCGTCCTCCGCGTCCTCGGCGGTCTCGTCTTCTTCGGCCTCGAACACGACCTCGTCATCGCCCAGGAGCTCGTCCTCGCCGGCGAGGTCCTCGTCTTCCGACTCCTCGTCATCGTCCTCCGACGCATCGGCGTCGAGGTCGGCCCCGACATCCTCGTCCTCACAGGCTTCGTCGTCGGATTCCTCTTCGTCGTCGTCCTCGACCTCTTCGTCGTCGTCGGACGCGTCGTCACCGGACGATCGCAGCGCCGCCGCGGCCCCTTCGTCGTCCGAATCCCCGGTCTCTCCTTCCTCGTCGTCGGCTTCGCCCTCGGACACGGCGCGGGCGGCCCCGGGGCCGTCGCCGCCGAGAACGTCCTCTTCCGACTCTTCGTCGACTTCCTCCGCCTCGAGCGTCGCTTCGACCTCCTCGTCGTCCTCGAAGTCCTCGTCGTCCTCGAAGCCGTCGTCCGCGTCGATCGCCGCGAGCTCGGCTTCCATCGCCGCCTCGCGCTCCTGCCATTCTTCGACGGTCATCAGCACGTCGCGCGACTTCGAACCGCAGAACGGACCGACCAGCCCGTCCTCCTCCATCATCTCGAGGAGGCGGGTCGCACGGGTGTAGCCCACCGAGAACGCGCGTTGGATCAACGTCGCGGACCCTCGCTGCTGGGACAGGATGACCTCGACCGCCTTCTCGTAGAGTTCGTCCTTCTGCGCGAAGCCGAGTTTCTGCGCCTTCTCGGTCTGGACCAGGGCCGGGATCGCACCCGCTTGCGGGCCGTTCTCGACGATGTGGGAGACGACCGCGCGCACCTCGTCCTCACTGACGAGCGCACCCTGGGCGCGGACGGTTTGGTTCATGGACGGCGACACGTAGAGCATGTCGCCGTGGCCGAGCAGCTTCTCGGCGCCGTTCGTATCGAGGATCACGCGGCTGTCGAGTTTGCGGCTGACCTTGAACGCGATCTGCGCTGGAAGGTTGGCCTTGATGACGCCGGTGATGACGTTCGCGCTCGGCCGCTGCGTGGCGAGGATCACGTGGAGACCGACCGCACGCGATTTCTGCGCGAGGCGCTGGATCGACTCCTCGACGTCCTTCTGCGCGGTATTCATCAGGTCCGCGAACTCGTCGATGACGAGGACGATGTACGAGAGGTGCGCGTCCGTCGGCTCGATCGGGCGCTGGAGCCGGCTCTCGATCTCCGCCTGCCCCATCTTGTTGAAGTTCGAGATGTTGGTCGTCCCGACCTTCGACAGCATCTCGTAGCGCCGCTCCATCTCGTCGACCGCCCACTCGAGGACCGCCGGCGCCTTCTTCATGTTGGTGACGACGTCGCAGGCGAGGTGTGGGATCTGCTTGTAGGCCTGCAGCTCGACCATCTTGGGGTCGATCAGGATCAGCCGGACCTGCTGCGGCGTCCGCGTCATCAGGATCGACAGCAGGATCACGTTGATGCAGACCGACTTGCCCGAACCGGTCGTGCCAGCGATCAGCAGGTGCGGCATCCGCGCCAAGTCCTCGACGATCGGCTCACCGGCCGCGTCCTTGCCGAGGAACAGCGGGATCGCCATCTGCGACGACGAGCCGAACTTCTCGAGCAGTTCCCGCATCAGCACCATCTGCCGGCGCTTGTTCGGGACCTCGATCCCGACCGTGTCCCGGCCTGGGATGGGCGCGACCACGCGGACGCTCACGGCCCGCAGCGCAGCCGCCAGGTCCGGCTCGAACGTGCTGATCTTCTGGACGCGGACGCCTTCGCCGAGGCTGACCTCGTACATCGTGACGGTGGGTCCGACCTTCACGTCGACGACCGTCGCCTCGACCTTGAACGACGCGAGCCGCTGCTCGATCGCAGTCTTGTTCTCGTCGATGAACCGCTGCGTCTGCACGGGCGCGGACTCCGGCGGATCCCGGAACAGCGACAGCGGCGGGAACGGGTAGGGCCCGAACAGAGGCAGCTCCGGATGCTTGGTCCTGGACCGACGACGACGGCGGCGCGCGCCGGCAGAGCGGCCGGCGGCTCGGACCGGCGCCTGCTCGGCCGCGTCGTCCCCGTCTTCGGCCGCCTCCTCGTCCTGGGTGTCGGAACTGGCCTCCAGCGTGTCCGCGTCCGCGACGTCGTCGGCTTCCGCGGTGACCTCTTCCTCCGCCGCTCCTTCCTCCGTCGCGGACTCCGCCTGCGGCGCGTCCTCGGGCTCCAGGTCCAGGTCGATGCCAGAAGCGACCTCGTCTTCGTCGCCCACGGCCGCCGCCAC